>NZ_VWVZ01000009.1:0-150291 GCF_011753255.1 Acinetobacter sp. Tr-809 | reverse complement strand
CTTAGCGCTGATGGTAGTGTGGCACTTGCCATGTGAGAGTAAGTCATCGCCAGCTTTTAAATCTAAACACCCCCTCCGCTATCGCAGAGGGGGTGTTTTTATTGCGTGAAAGAAAATGACTCGTGGAAAATAGACTCAGCTTTTAGCATTACTCTAAGCTTTTATTTAATCGTGTTTTAATTTAGGCCGATTTGAAAATTTATTCGATTCATTATTTATTTGTTAAAACGCATAGAAAATATCTCTATTTAATAAAATAGTTTGATTGAGTTCACTTTAATATTCTTTACTTGAAGATAAACTTTATTTACACAAAATCTATATTATGATTACATTAGACATATTTTTATAATGAAAAATCCTATTCCATTTGGGGATTTGATCGGGGTTAAAAGGAATGATTATGAATAGAAAACAACTTACATTAAAGTTGTCTGCAATCACTGTTTCTGTATTATTGGCGAGCTGTGGCGGTGGTGGCGGTGGGTACTATGGATCAACGAATGACAATAGTTCCTCTGGTGGAAATAATAATGGTTCTTCTGGTGGCAATGGACAAACTCCTGTTACCGCAGTGAATATTACAAATATTACTCTGTATGATGCGAATAATACTGTAACAACCTCAATTACTGCTGCAGGAGTTACTGCTAAAGTTAAAGTGACAGATGCCTCTGGAAAAGGGATTAATGGAGCAGTTGTTAGTTTTACTGGTGAAGGCATTACTTTTGGCACGACAAACGGTGCGGTACTGACAAATGCTGATGGGGAAGCAAGCATTTCGATAAAGCCGCAAGATTTGAATGCAACGGGTGCATATCAGCTTTCTGCGACAACAAGCTTTAATGGTACAACAGCTGCGACTAAGCCATATAATTTTGTTTTACAAGCCGCAAATATTGTTTTAGTTGGGATGGCTGCTGCCGCAACTCAATTAGAATCGGGTGCATCTACGAATATTACCTTGAAGACACAGGACTCAAGTACTAAAGTTAATCAGAATAATGTTACTGTAAGCTTTAATGCAACATGTGGAACTTTTGAACCAGCAAGTGTTGTTTCGTCAAATCAAGGTGATGTAACAACCTCTTATAAAGCAATTGGAGCTGATGGAAAACTATGTGAAGGTCAGCAGACTATTCGAGCATCAGGTTCAAATATTCCAGAGTCAAAAGTTGATGTGAATATTGCTGCGATTGAAGCTAATTCTTTAAAATATACAACATCAAGTCCAGTTAATTTAGGTATTAGAAGTAGTGGTACTGCTGCATCGGGCCAAATTGAATTTACTTTATATGCGAACGGAACTCCTGCTGCAAATAAAGATGTAAATATAGAGCTAGTTCGGGCTCCAGAAGATTTAAGCTTTATCTCTTTAGGTAATCAAAATCTGAAAACAGTTAAAAGTGACCCGAATGGTAAAGTTGTTGTTACATTATATCCAGGTGATAAACCAGGGCCTGTCGAGATCAAAGCAACTCTAGCCTCTAATCTTGCTGTTTCAGCATTATCTAAAAATGTTTCTGTTTCAACAGGGCGTACTACTCAAGACGGCTTTAGTCTATCCGTGAGTAAAAATGCATTACAAAATAAAGTCGATGGCGATAGCGCAACTATTAATGTCATGTTAAGAGACCGTACGGGCAATCCTGTACCTAATGGAACTGTGGTGAGCTTTATTAGCGAAGGCGGAGTCGTAACACCGAATTGTTCGACAAGCAATGGTCGTTGTTCAGTCACTTTATCGGTTCAAGACCCACGTCCTTTAGATAACCGTGTTACCGTTTTAGCTTATGTTGAAGGGGATAAAAGCTTTACTGATTTAGATGGTGATAACCTTTATACTAAAGGGGTAGATAAGCTTCTTAGCAATATTGGTAGCTTCTTCCGTGATGATAATGAAAATAATCAATATGATAATAACTATGGTATTGGAGAGTTCCTTTACAACCGAAAAATTGTAGGTAACAAGGCTGCATGTGTATCCTCCACGATCAACCAGCCAAATATTGCTGATACTTGTGACGATAATTTAGATTCTATTTTACGTCAGCAATTAATATTTGCATTTTCAGAAAATACGGCAACATTTACAAATATTGATGCGAGTAATGGCTTATTATCTTTTGGTTTATATGGGAATAGTATGCAAGGTGTTCCTATGCCAACAGGTTCTACTGTAAGCGTTACGCCTGAGGATAATACTAAAGATAATAATTTATCTTGTACCGCTGAATTAGTTCAAGGCAGCTCACCTGTGGCTAGTGTATTTAATCTTCTGACACCAACGACTTTTAAAAATAGTACACAAGCTTTTTATGGTTATCGTTTAAAAGAGTGTGCTGTAGGTGATACCTTCAAAGTATCTGTGGCTGCTCCAGATGGTAAGGTTTCAACTGTTTTTGTCGCTTATAAGTAAAAAAGTAATTTATAAAAAACAGCACCTCGGTGCTGTTTTTTATAAAGAAGTCCCTACACTCACTGTCGCTGTTGGACGAACTTGAAAAGAACTACACGCTGAAAGTGAGATAAGGCATAAAACAATAATGGCTAGTTTGTGCATGGTTCTTTATCTTGTGAAAAGAACCATCATCTTATAAATGAAATGGTTTAACTATTTTGATCAGGTAATGAAATGTAATGAATTTAATCGTCCAGTAAATCCATTTGCTTGGCGATCTGATATAAATTATTCGAGCGATTACCAGTACGGCAGAACATTAAAATTGGTTTTGGCAGTTCATTATAATGATTGGCAAATGTACGGACGTCTAATTCAGTGATTTGCCCTGCAACAACAGGTTGATATACATAGTCTAAACCTGAATTTCGAGCTGATTCTTCGATTTGGGCACTGGTTGGTTGTTCAGCACCACCTTCCAGATCTGGACGGTTATTAATAATCGATTTAAATCCCTTTTCAACCACTTGCTCAATATGCTCAGGGCCGATTTGACCTGCAAAACCAACATTCTCTGTCATCTTGTCACTCCAAAAACAAACAAAACATTTTATGCTCTATCATAGCATTAAGCTCGATCTTGAGTTTAAATGTCTATAGTAAATAAGTGATGATAATTAAAAGATAACGCAATGGAGCGCGCATGCATACCTATACAGTTGAGCCGTTGTATGTTGCTAGTGGCGATGAAACCATCGCTGCCGATTTCTATCTTCCTAAAACTAATACCAAAGCTGCTGTGATTGTGATGGCTCATGGCTTTGCTGGTCTACGTCAATTTAAACTAGTTCAATATGCACAGCGTTTTGCTCAAGCTGGTTATGCAGTAATTTTATTTGATTACCGCTATTGGGGTGGCAGTACAGGGAAACCACGTGAACTGATTTCACTAGGCACTCAGCTTGATGATTGGAGGACTATGATTCAATATGCTTCCAATTGTAAATTAATTGATAGTCGGCGCATTATTTTGTGGGGAACTTCGCTCAGTGGTGGATATGCCTTAAGTCTGGCTTCTGACCTAAAAAATATTCAAGCTGTGATGGTGCAAGTACCTTATGTGGATGGTGCTGAAACAGCTAAGCTTTATCCTTTACAACGGTATCCTGAAGCACTAAAACGTTCTAGTCAGGATTATATGGGCTCTAAGATGGGCTTAGTACCTAAAACGCTCCCTGTTGTAGATCAATATCGACTGTGTTTCCTACCGACTTCAGATAGTTATTATGGTTATCATTCCATTGTAAACCCTGATTATTATTGGAGTGGGGAAGTTCCTGCACGTGTATTTTTTAATTTAATGCGTTATCGCCCGATCCAGTTTGTTCGTAAAATTAATATCCCTGTTTTATTTATTGCAGCAAAGCATGACACTTTGATTCCAATCGAATCGAGTCGGGAAGCAGCGACCAATATTGCGCCATTTGTGAGCTATCATGAGTGGGAAATGAAACATTTTGATGTTTATCATGGTTCTTGGTTTGAAAAAGCAGTCACAACCCAATTAGAATTTTTACATCAACATATTGGAGTGATGTAGATGATTATTGTCTGTGCATCATGTGGTGCAAAAAACCGTGTACCCGAAGAAAAGTTAGCAGTTCATCCCAACTGTGGGCAATGCCATAAAGCATTATTGCCTTTAGAGCCGATTGAACTCAATGAACAAAATTTCAGTAACTTCATCAGCAATTCAGATATGCCGGTATTGATTGACTTGTGGGCTGAGTGGTGTGGTCCCTGCAAGATGATGGCACCTCACTTTGCTCAAGTGGCGAAGCAAAATCCCTATGTGGTTTTTGCTAAAATTGATACCGAAGCCAATCCACGTTTAAGTGCTGCATTTAATGTGCGTAGCATCCCAACGTTAGTGCTGATGAATAAGACCACGGAATTGGCGAGAATCAGCGGAGCATTACGCGCACCCGAGTTACAACAATGGCTAGACCAGCAATTACAGCAACACCAAGGACATTAACATGAGTGAACGCCCAAATCATCCTGAAGGGATTTTATCTTTACAAAACATTGCCATGCCTGCGGATACCAATTGGAGTGGTGATGTTTTTGGAGGTTGGATTGTTTCTCAGATGGATTTAGCTGGAGCGATTCATGTTGAACGTTTTAGTAAAGGTCGTTGTGCAACGATTGCGATTAATCAGATGACGTTCCTTGTGCCTGTCAAAGTGGGCAATGTAATTAGTTGCTATACCAAAATTCTGAAAGTTGGCGGTAGCTCGGTGCAAGTTCAAATCGAAGTGTGGAATAGCCATGATGATTCCCGTGAACCAGTGCGTATTACCGAAGGAGTATTTACCTTCGTAGCGGTGGATGTAAATGGTAAGAAGCGTTTAATCTCAGAAGAGATTAAACAGGCATTTGCAGCAACGCTGTAAGCTTCAACACATGAGTAGCTTGGCAATACGCTTCATTGGAATATAAGCATGGCAGAAGAATTAGTTTTACAGCAAGGTCATAAAGCTGAGCAATATCAAAGCATCCTTCCTCAGATTCAGTCAATTGTTGAGGATGAGTCTGATGTGATTGCCAATCTCGCCAATATCTGCGCAGCGTTAAAGCAGCAGTTTGGCTGGTTTTGGATTGGTTTTTATTTGGTAAAAGAGAGTGAATTGGTTTTAGGCCCATTTCAGGGACCTATTGCCTGTACTCGTATTGCTAAAGGTCGTGGCGTATGTGGAACTGCATGGCAACAGCGGCAAGTGATTGTTGTGCCAGATGTGGATCAGTTTCCAGGACATATTGCCTGTAGCTCTGCGTCAAAATCGGAAATTGTTTTGCCAATCATGAAAAATGGTCAGTGTGTTGGCGTGTTGGATGTCGATAGTGATGAACTGAATCAATTTGATGAGGTCGATGCGGAGTATTTGCAGCAGCTGATCACTCTGATTGAAACATTTATTTAAATAAAAGATTAAAAAAGCCCAACATAAAGTTGGGCTTTTTTTGATTCAAACACTATTTTTTACGTTTTGGCAGCCAAGCCCAAAGCATTTGGCATTGGATTGGTTGATTGCCTGAATCATCTGTTACTGTAATTGGCACCAATAACTCGCCTTTTTCATTATCTGCGATAAACTTTTGTTGATCAGCTGATAATGTTGCTGTTGCCGTTAAACCACCTTGTGCAACTTTTAAGTAATCGACATGCAATGATTTGATCAACAAGATGCGATCATCTGGTATATGTAGACCTGTTAAAAATCCTGTCGCAGTTTCACCGAGTAAAGCCATGGCTGCTGCATGAACGCCCTTAATATGATTTTGCATATTACGCTGGTTTTCAATACGAACAGTCACGTGGTCTTTGTCGACTTCTAAATAACGAATATTTGCTGTTCCCACCATCGGAACCACACGACCAAAAGCTTTGCTCCAGAGCGTGCTACGGATGCCTTTAGGAAATTTAGAAGTGGTTTTAACCAGCTTATAAAGACGGTTATCTTTTGCCATAGTGAACCTATTGCTTAATCTTTGAAATTATTAAATTGCAGTGGCAGACCAAATTGTTGTTCACGTAAAAAGTTCATGACTTGTTGCAAAGTATCGCGCTTTTTATCGGTGACACGGATTTTGTCTCCTTGGATAGAAGATTGCGCTTTGATGCCACTTTCTTTAATGGCTTTATTAATTTTTTTTGCGGTATCTGAGTCAAGTCCATCTTTAAGCTTAATCACTTGTACTACATTCTTACCAGAAGCAGTGGCTTTTTGTGGATCTAATGCTTGTACGTCAATTTTACGTTTATAGAAGTGATTTTCAAGCATGGTATAGACTTGCTCACATTGGAAATCGCTTTCAGTTGAGATTTTAATTTCTTTATTTTTCTCGTTTAGCTCAATTGAAACGTCTTGTCCACGGAAGTCAAAACGTGTTGCGATCTCTTTTTCTGTATTTTGTACAGCGTGATTAACTTCAAATAACTCTAATTCAGAAACAATATCAAAAGAAGGCATGGTTAGACCTTTACAAAGGGAAAGAATATTTGAGATGCTAAGGGGGTTTTCTTCATTTGCCAAGTGTTGTTTACATCAAAGGAGTGCACAATGATCCGTAAACAAGAAATTACAACATTTGAGTTCCCAGAAGGCGCTGTCATTTGGGATGTCCGAGATACCAAAGCGTATACAGAGGCTCATGTCAAAGGGGCGGTGAATCGTCCAATTACTGATATCACTGCGGATAGTTTGACTCAAGTTGCAGCGGATCAGCCGATTTATATTTTATGTGGTGGTGGTAGTAAAGCACCACGCGCAGCTGAGCTTCTAGACGGTCTCGATGGTTCTCGTGAATATGTTGTATTAATGGGTGGCACACGCGCAGCGCGTGATGCAGGCTTACCTTTAGAACAAGGCGCTTAAATCACTCAAAAATTTGCCAAAATACTTGGGTATTTTGGCAAATTCAAAATTTTAGATTCCAACTACATTCAAATTAAAAAACATTTAGCCTGAATAATACGGTTTCTTTGCTTTCATCTTCTTTTGAAAGCGCTGTGGATTGAGCTTATCCAATAATGATTGTGGAATTGGACAAAGTTCTCCGAGTACTAAAGCTGCTAATACTTCGCTACACAACGGTGCAAACAAGAATCCTTTTGAACCTAAACCTGCAAAAGTATAGATGTGTTGGTGATTTTGCATTTTCCCAACTAGAGGAAAGTAATCTAAACTCTGTGCACGTACCGAAGCACGACCTTGCCATATTTCAGTGGATGGCAGCTGTTGCGCATATTCAGGGAAGACACTGTGGATAAGTTCGTAGTTATGCACATGGTCTTCTGTCAAAACCTCAATATCATCTCGGTTTGGATAAAAGGATGCGCCTAGAATCAATTGAGCGGCATCCAATTGCATACAATACCCGCCATAACTATAAGCTTGATCTAGCGCTAAAGCTTGCTCGCGATTCTCAACCCAGCTGACTTGTCCACGAATTGGTTTTAACACAGGGTAGTTATCGAACAGTGCAGCACTTTGCTTGGCACAACAGACGATGACATGATCAGCTATAGCGATGAGCTGTTGTTCTTGCCAAAGCTCAGTCTGATTTTCACTAGCATTTAAGTGAGAAATTTTTGCCTTTTCGATTTTGATATTCGGATGCTGCAAAATTTCATCACGCAGTTGCTGTGGAGAAACAGCACCAGCCTGATGGAGGGTCAAGCTTGGGTAGCAGGTTTCAGGTGTTGTGGTATTTTGCTGATCTTGTACAGATAACACCGCTGCAGGATACTGATCCGCTAAGCTGAGCAATTCATCCGCATTTTTTAAAGCCATTTGCTGGACTTGAATGGGTCTAAATGCATTGAATTTAGGATAAAAATTTAATGCATGTTGCCAGCTCAAGGTCATCAAGTGTTCATGTGCTTGTTCAATTGGACACAACTTGGGATTGAGTAGAGCAAGGGGATTGCCTGATGCACCTGAGAGTGGCTCATTTTGCTCGTAGATCGTGACTTGATGACCACGTTGAGCAAATGCCCATGCTGTGCTTAAACCCGCGATTCCAGCACCAATAATCGCAATCTGGCGTTGTACCGTTCTCGATGCAGCTGGAGAGCTTGAATGATTTTGTTCCGAATCAGCTTGGTCAGATGTTTCGGATGACGTATCTAACCAAATAGCTTTCAACATTTCACGTTTATGACCAAAACCACGTGGACGACTAATTTGCACACCATGTTGCTTCAGCCCACGTTTGAGTACACCAGCAACACTAAAGGACGCAAATGTCGTTCCAGACTCAGATAAACGCACAATGTGATTGAGCACGTTCTCTTGCCACATATCTGGATTGCACGATGGGGCAAAACCATCGAGAAACCATGCATTCACGGCTTGGGTTTTAGGAATGCTTGGGAAAATATCCTGTGCATCGCCCAACCATAAATCAATACTAAAACGTTCTTCAGGAAAACTTAAGCGATGGCAGCCTGCGATGGGCAGGGGATATTGTTGAATCAGCTGTTCTGCAAGTGGCTTAAGTTCAGGCCAAACATTCAGTGCACGGATTAGATCCGCTTTATTCAGTGGGAATTTTTCAACACTGATGGCATGTAAGTGACTGTGATTATTTGGACGAACCTGCTGCCAAAGTTGCCATAGTGTTAGAATGTTTAAGCCCGTACCAAAACCTGTTTCGCCAACACAAAAGTATTGAAAATCTTTTAGTTCTGATAGGCGTTCAGTTAGGTCATTACCATTTAAAAACACATGGCGTGTTTCAAGCAAACCGTTATCTTTGGAAAAGTAGACATCGCCAAACTGTTTAGAAATGGGAACTTCGATACCATCGACCAGTTCCCAGTCTAATTCGGCTGTTTGTAATTTTGCAGATTGAGACATAAATAAAATGTTGGGATTTACCACTGACGGCGACGTTTAGTATGAATATAACTGGCAATCAAGAAACCCAGAATCACACCCACAGCAATGGTCATCGCACCGTATAAAAACATTTGTGCGCTGCGTTCACTTTGTAACACCTGAACCTGTACGGTGAGGTTGTCATTTTTTAACTGCAATTCTTGATTTTGAGACAGTGCTTCTAAATTAGCATGTTCAAGTTGTTTTAAGCGGCTAGCTTGATCTTGGATCATGGCTTTGACTTTGGCATCTTGCTGCTGTTTAGCTTTGGCAATTTGTTCAGCAGTCAGCGGCTTGGCAACCGCCGTAGTTGCATTGGCTGGCGCAGTGGCTGTGGCATTGGGTTGAGCTGGTACTGTGTTGGCTGCTGGAGCCGCAGGTGTTGCTGGCTCAACTGCCCATGCAGTAGAACTAAATAAACATAAAGCCAATACGCTTTTTACGACAACTTGCATGATTTACCCTTTTGGAAAAGCTTTGTTGAAAGGTTTTACATCAATGTTTGAGTAAATCCCTTCTTTTAAAAATGGCTCTTCCTGAATCCAAGCATTTAAGGATTCACGACTATCAAACTCGACTATCATGGTACTGCCAAAAAAACCAGCTTGTGGATCATTTGGATCTTTCGGATGTGCACCTGCCGCAATTAAACGTCCTTCATCATCTAACTTTTGTAGACGTTCAATATGTTGTGGGCGGGTGGCTAAACGTTTTTCCAAAGTACCTTCGCGATCAGTACAAGTCAGCACAAAATATGGCATGGCAGTAGCTCGATGATTTAAAATCTATTCAGTGGTTTTAAAATGCTTTCTTAAGAAAAACAGTATAGCAGCTAGGTAACTGATAGAAACGATAATATCGCCAAAAGCAGTGAATTCGCCCCAATATTTTCCTTGCATGTAGACAAAACCAAAGAAGAAATGCAAAGCCGCGAGTAAAAAGAATTGACCACACCACGCCCAGTTTAATTTGAGCCAACCTTTAGGGCTGAGTTCAAGTAATGAACCTAAAAGTTTTTTGATAATTGGTGTACGTTCTTTATTAAATAGTGGCGTAACCAGAAAGCCTAATCCGATACCGATATTGATAATGATGGCCTTCATTTTAATATAGGTCACATCACTAAAGATCAGGGTAATTCCACCAAAAATCACCGACATTAAAACAATGAACCACTGCATTTTTTCCAATTTGAATTTTTGGAAAAAGAACAGGCAGCCATAAACCACCAAAGTCGAGATGAGTAGCGCACATGTTGCAACAAGAATATGATTTTGATCGAGATTTCCAGAGCTACCCACCAACTGTAGCAAAGGATGATGACTATCTTTAGGATCAGTAGTTTTATAGAAATAAAAGAAGATAATAATTGGAAGATAGTCGAGCAACGCTTTCATGTTACAGTACGATGATGAAATAGGTCAGATAGCATAATACAAACCATGTTCGGTGTCGATTTACACACACATACGCTCATTTCCGATGGTACCTTCTCTCCTGAGCAACTGGTACAGGCGGCTGTTGATTTAAAAATACATACCCTTGCCGTTACAGATCATGACACTATGGATGGCTTGGGGCGTGCCCAGAACTATGCACAAGCACATGATATTGAAATCATTTCTGGCGTGGAAATTTCAAGTCAATGGTCTCGACCAAATACCAAGAAGAGTTATGGGGTACATATCGTTGCCTTGAATATGCAAGATGAAGCACCGATCAAAGCGATGCTGGAACAACAAAAAAAAGTCCGTGCTGAACGGGCAAAAGTGATTTGTCAGCTCTTAGAAAAATGTATCGATTTTGATATCTATCCTGATGTGATTGCCCAAGTGGATGGGGAGGCAGATCGTGTCACTCGAACCCATATTGCCAAAGCCTTAGTCGAAAAGAATATTGTCAGTCGTCCACAGCAGGCTTTTGATCGTTTTCTGAAAGAAGGTAAAAAAGCCTTTGTGAAATTTGAGGGAATGGGTTTAAAAGAAACCATTGATGTGATTCATGCCAGTCAGGGTTTCGCCGTGCTTGCACATCCGACCCGTTATGACCTGTCTGCCACCAATATCCGTTATTTGATTGAACTCTTTGCTGAATCAGGTGGTGATGCGGTGGAATTGCCACCGAGTATCGAACCTGCTTCCACACGCCAAATGGTGGATCGGATGATTCAACAGTTTGATTTAGCTGTTTCGATCGGCAGTGATTTTCATGGCGAGAATATGCCGTGGATTAAATTGGGACAGACTCCACGCCTTAAAGAGGGGCAGAAAGGGATTTGGGAATGCTTTAAATCCCCCGTGATATGAAAAAATTAGAACTTTGCCTCATCCTTGTTTTTTTCATTCTGCTTATATGGGGCGTGCAATGGATGTTTCATGCTTTTGCGGGACTTTGAATAAACTTAGTTTTCGAATCGCCAGTGATTGTGATGCTGGAAGTAATCGATTAAATAATCTAAAAAATGCTGCACTTTGGGCGCGATCAGCTGCCGATGTGGGAACACCGCATAAATTGCCGTTGTTTCTACAGGATAGTCGGGTAGGACGGGTACTAATTTTCCTGAAGCAAGATCCTCAGCCACATGCCAGATTGAATGATTGGAAATGCCAAGACCAGCTAAAGCTGCTTGTCGAACACCTTCACCTGAGTTGGTCGCAAAATATCCCTCGACATGAACCTGTTCAACTTGACCGTCTGCATTGACCAAGTGCCAGTGATCGGTCAGACCCTGACCATGCTGTTGCAAAATACAACGATGCTGTTTGAGTTCGGCTACACACTGAGGCTGACCATATTTGTCCAGATAGTTGGGAGAGGCACAGAGTAAACGTGGATTACTGCTAAGCCGTTTGGCGACCAAGCTGGAACTTTTTAACTGACCAATGCGAATGGCCAAGTCCATACCTTGCTGAATAAGATCGATGTTCTGATCATTCAGATCTAAATGAATTTTCAGTTCAGGATGCAATAGCGCAAACTCGACAATAACAGGCATCAAAACTTTTGTGCCAAAGGTTGCGGAGGTCGTAATCCGAAGTGTACCTGTAAGCGGCTGATCTTTAATCTTTAATGATTCTTGCAAGTGAATAAAATCAGCAATCCAATGTCGACCATGTTCAAGCAAAACACGACCTTCATCGGTTAATGTCAGTTTCCGTGTGGTGCGATGAAATAAGCGCAATTGTAGGTTTTGTTCTAAGCGCTGCAATTTCTGACTGGCCACCGACACCGAAATATTGGCATCCAGTGCGGCTTTGCTGATCGAGCCCAAGTCTGCAACACGAATAAAAAACTGGAAATCTTCTGTATTCATTATCAATAAAATCAGAAAAGTATTTCTTGATTATCATGGTTTTTCCAATAAATCCCTAGCGCTATTTTTGTATTTAAGCAATCACAGGTTGAAGAGACAGACCATGAAATATCATTTCTTAGGAAACTCGGGTTTAAAGGTTTCAGAGTTGGGATTTGGTGCAGGGACCTTGGGTGGGCAGGGACAAATCTTTGCTGCTTGGGGACAAGCCAACCAAACTGAAGCCAATCAGATGATTCGCGCTGGTTTAGATGCAGGCATTAATTACTTTGATACGGCCGATGTGTATTCAGATGGAAAGTCCGAACGAATGCTCGGTAAGGCGCTTGCATCAGAACGGCAGCATACTATTATTTCGACCAAAATCGGGATTCGTAGTTCAGAACATCTAAATGATGCAGGATTTAGTCGGCATTATTTATTGTCCGCAGTTGAACAGTCCTTAACTCGACTGGGAACGGATTATATTGATGTATTACAGCTGCATCAGTTTGATAGTTTTACTGCATTGCCTCAGTTAATGAAAACTTTAGATGTGCTAGTTCGTAGTGGCAAGGTACGCTACATCGGTGCTTCAAATTTTTCAGGTTGGCAACTGATGAAGGCGCAGGCGATTGCTGAGCAATATGGCTATGAAAAGTTTGTGGTCAATCAGGTCTATTACTCATTGATCGGTCGTGATTATGAATGGGAACTGATGCCTTTAAATGATGACCAGCAAATTGGTGCGGTAGTGTGGAGCCCTCTAGGCTGGGGCAGATTGACAGGTAAATTTGATCGGGAGAATCCGATTCCAGCACAAAGCCGTTTACATGATACCGCGCAATTTGCCCCACCAGTCAACGAGGCACATCTCTATAATGTGATTGATGTGCTGAAACAGATTGCAGTTGAAACTGGTTATACGATTCCGCAAATTGCCTTAAATTGGTTATTACAGCGACCCACAATATCGAGTGTGTTGATTGGCGCACGTAATCAAACCCAACTGCAAGACAATCTTGTTGCTAAGGATATTCAACTGTCGACTGAACAGATCGAACGTTTAAATAAGGTTAGTGCGATCTATCCGCCCTATCCTTATTATCCCTATTGGAATGGACAGTTTACTGAACGCTTTAAGTCTATTGTTCAGTCACAATTTATTTAACTGATGTTAAGCCACATTAAAATGCCCTCATTGGAGGGCATTGTCATTAGAGTAAGTTATGGTCATGGGCCTGAATCGGCGGTGGGGTTGGGCGGCCTAAAGTTCCAAGTAATTCAATTTCAATTGAACGGACCATCGCATCCAGCGGTAAATCATTGCTTTGTGTGCCAAAAGGTTCCTCAATTTCAGTACTTAAAGCATCCAAACCCAAGAAGGTATAAGCCAAAATACCGACCAATAATGGTGTCACCAAGCCCAATAAAGAGCCAAGACTGAATGGCAGCATAAAGCAGAAGAAATACACGGTACGATTCAGCAAAACTGAATAGGCAAATGGAATTGGGGTATTCGCGATCCGATCGCAGCCAGTTTGCATTTCACTTAAAGCAGCCACATGGCGGTTCATCTGGGTATAAATAATATCCGAGATTTCGCCTTCTTTCATGGCTTGTAAAAGTTCCCATTGAATCAGACTCAAAGTGTACTGCGGGGCATTATGTTGTTGATAAAGTTGGGTTAAGGCTTGTTGGCTCAGACCACTGGTTTCAGTCAGCTCGGTTGGATTAGCAGTTTGATGGCGTAGACGGTCACGCAGTACGTTGGCAAATACAATTACATTTTGAATGATACGTTCACGACGTGCCTGTGTTAGGACACGACAATCACGGTCAAAATGGCGCGCCGTGGCAATCAACACGCCCCAGAGTTTACGCGCTTCCCACCAGCGGTCATAACAAGCAGTATTCTTAAATCCCAAGAAAATGGACAGCACTACACCAATCAACGTGAAGCCGACTAATGGGATTTCCGGGAAACGATATAGATTGACATACTCGACTCCACCAATGATGGCAGAGATCAGCATCACGAAACCGAGAGAGGGCAAAATTTTGGGTAAAATCGTCCCCCGCCATGAGAATAGAACTTTAAAAATACTCGGCTGGTCACGGACAATCATGTTATTTGAATCATTAATTTTATGTCTTGATGTTCCTGTTTGATTTAAGCTTTGTCAAGACCAGATTGCTTGGTTTTAATAGGGTTGAGTAGTAGTTGTTCAGAAAATGAAAAATAGCCTTCTGGCGAAATAATAAAATGGTCGATCAAGTGAATTTCCAGCAGTTTGCAGGCTTGTTTGAGTTGTTGGGTCAGATAAATATCTTCAGTCGATGGTTGGGCAGTGCCATAGGGATGATTATGTGCCACCACGATTTGACAGGCTTGTTGTTGCAGGGCATAGCGTAGGGTTTGATTCAGTGAAACCGTGCAGGAATGATGGGAACCGAAGAACAGCTTTTTAAAATGCAATTTTCTGAGCTCGGCATCTAAGCACAGCACCGCAAAAACTTCCTGTTTTTCACCTTGCAGTTCGTAACGTAAATAGTCGAGCACTAGGGTTGAAGTATCCAGACAAAGCCGCTGTTGCTGGAAATGATTATTCAGATAACGTCGCCCAAGCTCCTTTACAGCCATCAGCTGTGCATATTTGGTTGAAGCAATACCATTAAATTGTGATAAATCTTCAAAATTGGCATCAAATATCAAATTAAGTCCGCCAAAATGTTTAATTAAAATACGCGCCAATTCCACTGCAGAGTGCTGTTTAGAGCCTGAACGCAGAAAAATCGCCAATAGTTCGGCATCTGATAAGCTTTGTGCGCCTTGGGATAAAAGTCGTTCTCTTGGACGTTCTTGTTCAGGCCAGGTTTTGATAGATTGATTCAATGCTTAATTTCCCTTTGATTTTATTGTGATTATTTTTTTAGCTCGAAAAAACAATCGTGCGTCTTTTCCTTTTATACGAGGGCATTTCAACACTATTCTCGATCGCGATCCGCGCTGAAATGTTGATGCTGCTACTTGGGTATCCATTTATTTAATGCTATTGTGAGCGCCACTGCAACAGTAAGGTATCCTGTTTGTGAGCTTCGATCTGAGTGTTATTCCCCATAAAAACATTATATTAGCGGTTACAGGTGGCATTGCTGCCTATAAAAGTGCCATCTTGGTGCGCCGTTTAAAAGATTTCGGTTTTGATGTTCGTGTGGTCATGACCCATGGCGCACAAGCATTTATTACCCCACTTACTTTTCAAGCACTTTCAGGCAATCCTGTGCATACCGAATTGCTTGATCCTGAAGCCGAAGCAGGCATGGGACATATCGAATTGGCACGTTGGGCCGATTTGGTTCTGGTTGCCCCTGCTAGTTGTGACAGCATTGCAAAATTTGCCAATGGCTTGGCGGATGATCTGCTCAGTACGTTATATCTAGCTACCAAAGCGCCTGTATGGGTTGCACCAGCTATGAATCAGCAAATGTGGGCAGCGAAAGCCACGCAACGTAATCTGCAAACGCTGGTCGAAGATGGTGTGCATGTGATCATGCCAGATGCGGGCGAGCAAGCCTGTGGTGATGTTGGTCTAGGTCGTATGCCTGAGCCTGAAGATTTAGCGCGTCAAGTTGCAGCCTATTTCCACAAAGCGCAACGTGCATTGGCTGAAAAATTTGGTCTGTTGGCGGGTAAGCGTGTCACTATTACGGCTGGGCCGACGCGTGAAGCAATTGATCCTGTACGTTATATTTCAAACCACAGTACTGGAAAAATGGGCTTTGCCTTGGCAGCAGCTTGTTATGCAGCAGGGGCAAAAGTGACTTTGGTGGCTGGGCCTGTCAGTTTGGATACACCGAACGGTGTGCAACGTGTCAATGTCAGTTCAGCGATGCAGATGCTTGATGTCAGTATGAACCAGCTTAAAGAAGGCTGTGACATCTTTATCGCAACCGCAGCAGTGGCTGATTATCGTGTCGCACAAGTAGCAGAACATAAAATTAAGAAAGCTGGTGATGAGCTTGCTGTCGCGTTGGTAAAAAATCCAGATATTGTGGCGACCATTGCGCAGCAAGAAGAGCGTCCATTTATGGTTGGCTTTGCAGCTGAAACTCAAAATGTCGAGGAATATGCAGCAGGCAAACTGGTGGCAAAAAAATTAGACATGATTGCCTGTAATGATGTGTCACGTCCAGATATTGGTTTTGCCTCAGATGAAAATGCCATGACCGTGTTCTTTGCGCAGTCTTATCACATGAAAAAGCGTGAGTTGGAAAAAGCATCAAAACAAGAGATTTCCCAGCAATTGGTTGAGTCGATTGCGGATGCTTTACGCCGTCGCTTATAAAACCTGAACGCGATTTTTTTATCAAAATGCAACGATTTCGTTGCATTTTTTATGTATGCTAAATCAGCAATTATCATTGTTGCTTTGAAGCCAATGCATCATGTTTTGCCTACACAAATAAAGCATAGCCACAGTTTTTGATAGGATATCCTAATGATTAAAAAAACTTTAGCCACTGTTGTCTTGTTCTCTGCTTTTGCATTCAGCCATACAGCTATGGCTGCTGGATTAGAAGATGATATGAAAACGCTGGGAAAGAATTATAAAGCGTTTAACCAAGCTGAAAACCCACAAGCTGCTACAGCTGCTTTGGATAATATGCGTGCAGCTGCCGTGCATTCAAAACAGTATAAGCTGGCTGCGAATACGACAGACAAAGTATCAAGCTCAACGTCTTTATTTGATCAGATCATGGTTGAAATTGATAAAGCCAAACTGTTAGTGCAAGCGGGTAAGTTGGATGACGCTAAGAAGCAAGGTAAGAAGATTGCTGAATTACGCGATCAAGGGCATAAGTATTACACCCACTAAGATATAAGTGACAAATAATAAAACGATGGAGCTGTACTCAGAAGAGTGCAGCTTTTTTATTGGGATTTAGACTGGCAGAACATAAAGCTAAGACTGAGCATGATTCAGATTTTCACGGAATGGCAAAGTTGTTACAGTGAAAATATGAATAATGAGAGGTGATGATATGTCCTCACAACAACGTAATTATGAGCGTATTGCTCAAGCGATTGACTATATTCAACAGAACTTTCAGCAACAACCACAATTGGATGAAGTCGCTGCACATATTCATTTAAGCCCAGCACATTTTCAGCGCCTATTTACCGAGTGGGTCGGTACCAGTCCGAAAAAGTTTTTGCAATATATTAGTGTTGAACATGCCAAGAAGATTTTAAAACAAGAGCAGGGTAGTATTTTTGATGCAACCTTTGCCACAGGACTATCCAGTACCAGTCGATTGCATGATTTGTTTATTCAAATCGAAGGGATGACCCCAGCCGAATATAAACATGGCGGACAAAGCCTGACGATTCACTATCAATTCGCAGAGACATTGTTTGGTGAAGTACTGATTGCATCCACACATAAAGGCATTTGTGCTCTGAGTTTTGTGGACAATTGGGCTGATGCTTTGCAGCAGTTAACAGCACAATTTCCTCAGGCCGTGATTGTTGAACAGATTGATGCATTTCAACAAAGTGCTTTAGCCTTATTTCAAAAGGATCAACCTCAACTGGAAGAGATAAAACTGCATTTAAAAGGTACTGAGTTTCAGCTCAAAGTATGGCAAAGTCTGCTCAAAATACCTATGGGGCAACTCTCTACCTATGGCGAGTTGGCCAAGGCAATTGAACATCCCAAAGCTGCACGAGCTGTTGGTACTGCTATTGGTAGTAACCCTGTGGCATTTTTGATTCCCTGTCATCGTGTAATTCAGTCCACTGGTGCTTTTGGTGGTTATGAATGGGGAACACTGCGTAAAACAGCATTGATTGGTTGGGAAGGTGTACAAACCCATGCAGCCATCTGAATTGACACAAATCCAAACCGTGATTGATAAGATTCAAGCTGCGGATTGGGAGGTCATCACTGAGCAAATGCACCAACAGGGCTTTGCCCTGATTGAGCAGGTTTTATCGACAGAGCAGTGTGAAATGCTGCAACAGGCATATTCACAAACCGAGTTGTATCGTAAAACCGTAGAGATGCAACGTTATCGCTTTGGTCAAGGTGAATATAAATATTTTACTTACCCTTTACCGAATCTGATTGAGCGAATACGGCATGAGCTTTATCCCTATTTGGCCCCAATTGCCAATGCATGGTTTCGGGTGCTGAAGTTAGAGCACTCCTTTCCATCCTCCCATGCTGAATTTTTACTGCAATGCCAACAACATGGACAAACGCTGGCAACACCCCTGATTCTGAAATATGGACAAGGCGGCTTTAATACGCTTCATCAAGACTTATATGGTGAGGTGTACTTTCCGATACAGTTGGTGATTGTATTGAGTCAGCCGAATGTGGATTTTAGGGGTGGAGAATTGGTTTTTACCCAACAAACGCCCAGAGCGCAATCCAAAGCCATGGTGGTGCAGCCACAGCAAGGTGATCTTCTGATTTTCACCACACAGTTTAAGCCTGAAAAAGGCAGTCAAGGCTATTATCGGGTCAATATGAAGCATGGGGTGAGTCCGATTCATCGCGGTGAACGTTATAGCTTAGGCATCATTTTCCATGATGCGGTAAGTTAATCAGATGTGGCGACATCTAGAATTAACACAGACAGAGTTACATCTGAAAATAAAACAGCAGGAAATTTCGTTTGCAGGAAACGCACAGCTTAAAATTTATGGCAGATTGACCTGTACCTCAGGGAAGCGCATGCTGAAAAACAATCGGGTATTCTTTGTCGATGAGCACGAAGCAATTGCACAAAGCTTCCGACCTTGTGGACATTGTATGCGGCAAGCTTATAAGAAGTGGAAAGATGCAACTATTTGATATTGAAGCTGATCCAAAGCAGAATCATTTACCTTATGATGGCACAGTACAGTACTATGGTAAGGTCGTACCAACGGCATCAACTGATCATTATTTTGATCAGTTGATGCAGACCATTGCATGGGAAAATGATCAGGCACTGATCTTTGGAAAGTTATTGACGACTAAACGTAAAGTGGCGTGGTATGGAGATCGACGCTTTGAATATACCTATTCCAATATGAATAAATATGCCTTGCCTTGGACGCAGGAATTACTGGAGTTAAAACAACTGGCCGAAAATTTAACGGGCGAGACATTCAACTCTTGCTTGTTGAATCTTTATCATAATGGCGAAGAGGGGATGGCTTGGCATAGTGATGGTGAAACGGATTTAAAAAAAGATGGTGCGATTGCCTCATTTAGTTTTGGCGCAGAGCGGAAGTTCGCATTTAAACATAAGCAGAGCAAAGAGAAAGTCGAACTTTATTTAGAACATGGCAGTTTATTGGTGATGAAAGACACCACGCAGACCTATTGGCTGCATCGCTTACCACCAACCAAAAAAGTCAGTACGGCACGGGTGAATTTGACATTTAGAACCATTGTGGAATAAGGCGACTCAATATTAAACATAGTGATAGAGCTCAACATCGGAAAACGTTGCATTAAAAGCTTCAATCAGGCGATTAATCTGTTCAGTTTGGTCGGGAACCAGCATCCAATAAGGATTTTCATTCGAGATCAATAACAAGGCCAGACCATGTTGTTCTGCAACCGCATAGATATTGTCAAATAAAATCGAATAGATGTGCTCAGCAAAATCAGTTTCATTCTGCTGTTCTGGTGTGCTATCTGCATATTCAGCAAACAGTTGTTCGACTTCTACTTCAATACGGTTATTCAGTTGCTCAATATCCACTTGGGCTTGCTGTAGTTGATAACACTTGTTGGTATCATTGTCATAATATTCTTTTAACTCAACGTATTGAATGTTGGAGTGTAAAGTATTGACCCAATTGATAAATTGATAAAAATCTTGTGTATGAATGGGATAGGGAACTTGCACAAGCTCAGGAAAAACCTGTTGGCAAAGTGAATAAAGTGCTGTGGTCATGGTTTATTCTCGTTTTATTTAAATCTTTTTATTATCATAAAAAAGCCACAGCAATTGCTGTGGCTTTTTTGCTTCACGAGTAAAGCTTATGCTTGACCTTGCGCATCTGCATCCGCTTGTAGGCGTTGCATGTTTGCTTCAAATTCAGCATCAAAGTTGATTGGTGTAAGCAGCAATTGCGGGAAGCTACCTTTAGTCACTAAATCATTCACTGCTTCACGTAAGAACGGGAACAGGATATTTGGGCAGTAAGCACCTAAGATGTATGGAAGGCGATCTTCTTCTACACCATCAACCAAGAAGATACCTGATTGAGTTACATCAACGATGAACGCAGTTTCATTTTCGTTGTTTGCTTGAACCACAACTTTTAAAGACACTTCATAGTGTGTAGCATCAATTTTTTCTGCCGCAGAAGATAAATTGATGTTCAACTCTGGTTGCCATTGCTTAGTAAATACTTGCGCACCAGGAACTTCAAAAGAGATGTCTTTTGTATAGATACGTTCTAACGCGAGTTGTGGTTGAACTTGTTCTTCGCTCATTGTTTTTCCTTAAATCTTGGATTTAGATGTTGTTAAGCTAATAATTGGTCGAGTTTGCCTTCACGCTCTAAAGCATAAAGTTGATCAAAACCGCCAATGAATTGGTCTTTGATAAAAATTTGCGGCACAGTACGGTGATTGGTACGTTGCATTAACTCAATACGAACTTCTGGTGCTTCATTGGAAAGATTAATTTCTTTATAAGCAACGCCTTTGCGCTCAAGTAATTGTTTTGCGCGTACGCAATATGGGCAAGAAAGCGTTGAATAAATGGTGACGTTTTGAGTAGTCATTTTATCTCTCCTTAAGCTTTGGTTTTGCTTTTCACTAAAGGTAAGCCTTGAGCTTTCCAATTGCTAATACCACCGTCTAAACGGTAGCTGTCGGCATGACCAACTTTTTGCAATGCAGAGCCTGCAACCTGACCTAAGTTACAAATGAAGACCAGTGGACGATCACTTGCTTTTAATTCATCGACATGACTTGTAATCTGGCTGTATGGAATGTTACGGCTACCGCTGATGTGACCATCACGGAAATCTTTTCCATCACGTAAGTCGATCAAAATGGCATTTTTAGCCTTGACCAAAATACCTAGAGATTGTGGTGAAATTTTACGACCATTGCGTTGTCCTTCTAAAACAAAGAACAACACGATTAACACGCCGAGCGCACCAAATAAGAAGGGGTGATTCCCCATAAACTCTAACCAGCGTTCCACAAGTCACCTAAAGTTAAAATCAAAATTGACCCTGAGTATAACTTATCTCAATGGTGATCAAAATCTTTAGTTCAAGGGCAAGCAGCGAAGAAAATTAACTTTTTTGCTGTGCTTCCTGAATTTCATCGAGTAAGCGTAAATAACTATCGAGACGGCGTGGCAAAATCTCGCCTGCATCAACCGCTTGTTTCAGCGCACAATTTTTCTCATGCGTATGGGTGCAGTTACGGAACTGACACAGCCCCAGATGAGCTTCGATCTCAGGAAAACCGGTACGAACCTTTTCTAAACTAAGATGCCACAGCCCAAATTCACGGATTCCAGGAGAATCAATCAACGCACCGTTTGTTCCAAATTTAATCAAACGAGTGGAGGTGGTAGTGTGTTGCCCCAGTGCCGAGTTCTCAGAAATGATATTGGTCTTCTGGGCAGCATCTGGAACGATGGTATTGATTAATGAACTTTTGCCGACACCTGATTGTCCAACGAAAGCCACGGTTTCATTATCAATACGATTTGAAAGCACAGATAAGTCACCTTGCGAATGACAAATCAAGGTTTCATAGCCCAATGATTCATATTCACTCAGTAAGGTAAGAATCGGATCATTTTCAGTGAGCAAGTCGGATTTATTCAGCACCAGTAATGCTGGAATATTGGCATCGGCACAGGCCACTAGATAGCGGTCAATCAGTGTGGGTGCTGGTTCTGGTAAAGGTGCAAATACAATCACAATCAAACTGATATTGGCTGCGACGGGTTTCACTTTGTGATAACGGTCGGGGCGAGTTAACAACGATTGTCTTGGATAAATCGCGGTGATAATGCCTAAACCTGTAATCGGATCAGCCTGCCATTTAACGCGATCGCCAGTCACCAACAGTTCTAGGTTAGTACGGGTATGACAACGCCAAACGCTGTCGAGTTCGATCGGTTTCCAGAACGGTTCTGGCTCACCTTCAGCGACTTGTGGTTTTTCAGGGTGCTGTTCAGGCACAGATAAAGCTTGTACTTCGAGTTGACGACCATAATGCTGAACAACCAGTCCATCCAGATCTTGCGATGTATCAATGTCGTCTTGACGTGATTTATGCTGTTTCTCAATACGACGTTGCTGTTGTTCGGTTAAACGACGCTTACGAATTAAAGCCATTCATATCCCAAAAAATCCACACTTTGAAGACCGCAAAAATAGCACGAAGCCACTATAGAATTACAGCCAAGATGTAATTAATTTGCTACTATTGATGTTTTTAAGCACTTTAGAATCGCCATCCATGAGCAGCACCCCTGATACACGATTAATTTGGATCGATCTGGAAATGACAGGTCTCGATACCGATAATGACAAGATTATTGAAATTGCAACAATTATTACAGATGACCATTTGAATATCTTGGCTGAAGGACCTGTTTTAGCGGTACATCAATCTGATTTGATTCTAAATGCGATGGATGAGTGGAATACCAAACAACATGGCCAGTCGGGTTTGATTGAGCGAGTACGCCGTAGCAAACTCAAGGCTCAAGATGCAGAACAGCAAACGCTTGAGTTCTTAAAGAAATGGGTGAGTCCAAAATCATCACCAATGTGTGGTAATTCGATTTGCCAAGATCGTCGTTTCTTGCATCGTTTGATGCCTGAATTGGAACAATTCTTCCATTATCGTAATTTAGATGTGTCTTCGGTGAAAGAGCTAGCGAAACGCTGGAGACCTGAAATTATGAGCGGTTTAAAGAAAAATGCATCACACTTGGCGATGGATGATATCCGTGATTCGATTGCAGAATTGAAATACTACCGCGAATACTTTTTTATTATGAATAACGATAAGTAATCGATTATTGCGTAATACATAAAAGGAGCTTAGGCTCCTTTTTTAATACGTTAAAAAAGTTTGGGCTTGATCAAAAAATCGCTTAAACTCGGCTTTTAATTGCAAACTATAAAAAGAGAGCATACATGCAAAGTACCAACCCTATTTTAACGCGGGTGGAAACCTATCAAGATTTGGCTGAGCCAATGACCATTCAAGGTGCGATTCAAAAATCTTTACTTTTAACCGTGATTGCTGCTGTTTTAGGCATGGGCTTATTTTTCTACTGTGCGATGACAGCGAATCTTTCGATTGCCTATGCTGCTACGATTATTGGAGCAGTCGGTGGTCTAATCCTTGCGTTGATTACCACATTTAAAAGCAATACCGCACCTGCTTTAGCGATTCCTTATGCCCTATTTCAAGGGGCATTTTTAGGTGGGGTATCGTTTATTTTCCAGTTGAAGTATCCGGGTGTTCCTTTACAAGCATTGCTTGCGACTTTCGTGACCACATTGGTTTTATTTGCCTTATATAAATTCCAAGTGATTCGTGCCACTGAAAAGTTTAAAGCAGTTGTGATTTCAGCTTCGATTGCGATTGCCTTGGTATTTGTGGTGCAAATCATTCTACGTTTGGCTTTTGGTTCAAGTATTCCTTATATCTTTGAAAGTAACTGGTTGGGTATTGGCTTTGCTGCTTTTGTTGCTGTGATTGCTTCATTGAATCTGATCTTGGACTTTGACTTGATTGAAAATGCGGCTGCACAACGTGCACCAAAAGCATTTGAATGGATCTGTGCCATCGCATTATTGGCGACTTTGGTGTGGATGTATTATTCATTCTTACGTTTATTGAGTTTGTTACGCGGTGATGATTAAGTTCTGATTCAAGTAAAAATACAAATCGTCTTCAAAGGAAGGCGATTTTTTTATGCAAGATTGTAAAAAAGATGGATTATGCAATTCCGCAATGCGCTGATTATTGGCATCATGTGGTGAAAATTTTTCGAGTGAGAATAAGATGTCACAAGGACTTTTAGCTGGTAAACGTTTTTTAATTGCCGGTATTGCAAGTAAATTATCGATTGCTTTCGGTATTGCTTCTGCATTACACCGTGAAGGTGCAGAGCTTGCGTTTACTTATCCAAATGAAAAGCTGAAAAAGCGCGTCGATGATTTTGCAGCACAGTTTGGTTCAACACTGGTTTTTCCTTGTGATGTTGCTGTTGATGCAGAAATTGACAATGCTTTTGTTGAATTGGCAAAGCACTGGGATGGTTTAGACGGTGTTGTGCATTCAATCGGTTTTGCACCTGCTCATACACTTGATGGTGACTTTACTGACGTGACCGACCGTGAAGGTTTTAAAATTGCACATGACATTAGTGCCTATAGCTTTATCGCAATGGCACGTGCGGCTAAACCATTATTGCAAGCGCGCCAAGGTTGTTTATTGACCTTAACTTATCAAGGTTCTGAGCGTGTGATGCCGAACTATAACGTGATGGGTATGGCCAAAGCATCGTTAGAAGCAGGCGTTCGTTATTTAGCATCAAGCTTGGGCGTAGACGGTATTCGTGTGAATGCAATTTCTGCGGGCCCAATCCGTACTTTGGCTGCATCGGGCATTAAATCTTTCCGTAAAATGTTAGATGCCAATGAAAAGATTGCACCATTAAAACGTAATGTGACCATTGAAGAAGTGGGCAATGCTGCATTGTTCCTGTGCTCGCCGTGGGCTTCAGGTATTACTGGCGAAATCATGTATGTTGATGGTGGCTTTAATACGGTTGGTATGAGCCAAAGCATGATGGATGATGAATAATTAGATTAATCTAAATTATTTGATAAAGCCGCTTTTATAGCGGCTTTGTTTTTAAAGGAGGGTGGGTTCTTTAAATTATAAAGCCCTAGTTTGGTTGGTGTGTAAAGGCGAAACTTTTTGATATTGTGTTACTACGTTGCATTTGTATGGTAGTACCAGTCATCGCGTATAAATTTCTCTGTAGTCACCTAATTGCTTCAATGCCTCCCTAAAGCTACCAGCTGCATTTGTGCCGCGAGCCAAGAATAAAGTAGTTGGGACAGCATAAACTATTAGCTCCTTTTCCGAGTTCTTTTGTTGAGCTTCTGTTGCCTGTCTTTGAGCTTGAGCTAGCCATTCTGCCTTATGCTCCGAAGTTAGTTTCTCTGTGAGTTGATTGATATGTGCGTAGACGAGTTCGCAATACTCTATGGCAACATGCTCAGGAGGAAGTAGCCCTTTGTGGATGACAGCATTTCGGAACTCTTTCCATGTTCTTGTGTTGCTTTTGGCGATGTTAGGAAGTGTAGGCTTCTTATTGTCAATCACTTCGGGGCATTCGTTTGACCAGAGGAGCATGGAAAATAAGAAGGCACCGAACTGACGTTCTGATGCCGCATCAACTAAGCGCCATGTTGCATCTAATTGCCCTTCGGGAATTCTTCGACTCGCACAGATGATATGAATGCAAAGCTCATAGAAACGTTCAAGTGCAGCTGCAATGGTTGCGATTGCTTCCCGAGGGTATCCATCAGCCAGTGCCATTGCTCCAATCTCAAATAAAACTTCGTGCTTATGCTGAGTCAGGGCAACGAGATAAGTATGTCCGCGAGCGCAAGTGGCTTCGTGAATATTGCTGTCGCTAATCTCTAGATACGAGAAGACTGGTTCTTGAATTCGATCTTGATCAAAACACTTTATACATGGCATCTTTAGCTTCAAATCATGTTCCTATTATTGTCGTGTGATATTAGACAAGCCTAACCAATTTAATTCTTATTTAATATAACTAGATTTCAACTAGCACATAAAACAGCAAGATTTACGTCAACACAACAGCTATGAGCAATATTACTTCATAAGCTCTGATCTTATATTTTAGTTTACAATGCGTGATATATTTAAAATATATCAACAAGTATAACTAACCATTTGTCATCCTATCCTTTATATGCTAATTAAGGCTGGTTTTTGCTGAATCGAAAATTCTAAACAGAATGTCGATAAACATATTATTTTTAGCTTTCGGGGTAGGTCATTCAAACGTGAAGAAAATAGCTGTTGTTTTTGGATTAGTCACTCTTCTTTCACTTCAAGGTTGTGCCGCAGTGATGGCAAGTAACCAACCGCATAAAAAGAATATGGCAGTTTTAGAAGTGGGGAAACATCGAAATTATGTGATTTCTGAATTGGGCGCACCCGTCACTTCAGAAACAGTGAATGGCGAACGTAAAGAGATTTATACTTTCCAGCAAGGCTACTCAAAAGCAGCTAGAATCAGCCGTACGCTATGGCACACCACTGCGGATATTGCCACCATTGGTCTATGGGAAGTGATTGGTTCTCCAACCGAGATGTATTTCAATGGTCAGCAACTTTCATATGAAGTTGTGTTTGATGATCAAGACAAGATTAAACGAATTCACCAGATCCAGAATAATCCAGATCTGGTGAAAGAATAACAGTACAAAACAATAGCGCTAGGACTATTGTTTAGGTAGTTCTTTTACAGGACTTCCACCCATGGCTTGCATTAAAGTCACATAGGCATTGTATTGATTCTGCTTGGTTTCCACCAAGCTGAGTCGTGCATTACGTGTGGTTTCCTGCGCATCCAATAAGTTCTTTAAAGCAATCGCACCATTGCGATAACGCACTTCGGTTAAACGTTCAGTCTTATCTGCCAGCTCGACATTACGTTGCTGTAACTGTACTTGCTGATTCAGCTGAGTGCGATTGGATAGCGCGTTTTCAACATCGGCAAAAGCTTGGTATAGTGTTTGACGATACTGGGTAATCGCTTTTTCATACTCAAGATCGCTAATCGCAATATCTTTCTTCATATCATTATATTGAAGGAAAGGTAGGCTGAGACTTGCGCCCAGTGTCAAAGCAGGATTCTTTAATAGTTGGGTTAAAGACGTGCTTGAAGAACCAACATTCCCAGTCAAATTGATTGAAGGATAATAGCTGGCTTTAGTCGCATCCTTATTGGCTAAAGTCTTGCGTAGGCGTAACTCAGATGCTTGTAGGTCTGGGCGACGCGATAAAATATCAGCAGGGAGTCCGACCGCGATATTCGGCAGGGCATTGCGAGGTAACTGCGCAGGCTCTTGAATATTGAGTTGTTGTACTGGTTCATGCAACAGCACTGCAAGTGCAGTTCGTGCTTCGACGCGCTGCTGCTCGATCTGACTGAGACTGGCTTTTTGGCTTTGCACTGATTGTTCAGCTTGGGTTAAGTCCAAACCAGATACCGCACCTGCTTTATATTGCGACTGTACCAAAGAATAGGTTTTTTGGGTTGAGGCCAAGTTTTGCTGAATGGTTTGATATCGCTCATTCAGATAGCCCAGCTGCCAATATAGTTTGGCTGTTGTTCCAACCAAACTTTGTGCTGTCGCTTGCAAATCTTGTTCAGTGGCTAAAGCTTCCCATCGGCTTGCTTCGGTTTGGCTGGCAAGCTTGCCAAATAAATCGAGTTCATAGCTAACGCCAACGCTAGTCGATAAACCACGATCAGAGCCATCGCCAGAACGCAGATCATAATTATGACCCGCAGAGACACTTGAACTGGTTCGAATCCCTTGTTTATTTTCAGCCAGACCTGCTTGTAGTCGGGCTTGTTGCAGGGTGATACCTGCGACACTTAAGTCACTATTTTTAGCGAGCACTTGATCGACCAATTGATTCAGCTGAGCATCGTTAAAAAGCGTCCACCATTGATCGGTTAGATTGATGCTTTTACTTTTTTGTGCGTCGTATTGGAACTGTTGTGGTACTTGGACTGTTGGTGCGTTATAGGGTGTTTTGACCACAGCAGAACAGCCAGCTAAGGATGTGCTGAGACAAAGTGCAAGTGCGATTTTATGTTGTTTGAATAACATTGATCGTCATTCCCTTAATAATTTGAATGAGCATGATTATCGAGACAGTGTCTTATCGAGTTCTCATCCATTTTCAGTTTAAGCCTTCGGCTCGACCTACCTTACGAAACGATGTTTCTCATTTCGGGAAAAGTAGGCAAAACCATCGTCATCCGCAAAACCTGTTCTATTTTTTTCATTTATCTAACTTCACGCAGAAACAATATCTTGTTGATACCACGCAGGTTGCGGATGACATTCCCGAGTATCTTATTTCTGAGATCAATTTTTGCTGATTATTCTCTCGCTAAAGCAGCAACTGGATCGAGCTGTGCCGCATTTCGTGCTGGCAAGAAGCCAAATACAATACCAATCATGCTTGAGCAGACAAAGGCCGCAACAATTGAAGTAGTTGAATAACTCATTTCAATCACACCTTTGGCAAAGTGCCCGATGATTTGTCCAATGCCTAAAGATAGGAGTACACCTAAGATACCGCCCAATAAACAGACCAGAATCGCTTCAATCAGGAATTGCTGCAAAATATCACTTTGGCGAGCACCAACCGCCATACGTACCCCAATTTCTTGGGTTCGTTCGGTTACAGACACCAGCATAATGTTCATCACTCCAATACCACCTACGACCAAAGAAATCACGGCAATTGCTGAAATCAGCAAAGTCATGGTTGCAGTGGTCTGCTGGATGGTTTCGCGAATACTGTCTGAGTTTTGGGTAAATACATCCTGCGCACCATGACGTTGTTCAAGTAGCGTCAAGATGGCATTTTCAGCTGCACTGCTTGGATACTCATCTTTGATACGGACAATAATGCTACGCACATTGGATTGTCCTAGCATACGACTCATGACCGTGGAGTAGGGTAGATATACATTTAGACTGTCTGAGCTCATAAAGCCTTGCTGAGCATCAATGACCCCAATAATCCGACTCGGTACGCTACCTAAAAGGATGACTTGACCTACGGGATTGGTGCCATCCGCAAAGAAGGTCTTTTCAGTATTGGTATCAATTACCACATCCTGAGCACGTTCAGTCACACTTTCTTTGTCAAAGGGCTGCCCGGATTTAAAAGTCAGTCCACGGACATAGAAGAAATCAGAACTGACCCCATTTACGGTTGCTGCTGCTTCAGTATCTTTATAACGCAGGGTTAAACTGGTATTGGCAGAAGGGCTGACACCATCTACATAAGGTTGTTCGGCCAGTGCTTCGGCATCGGCAGGGACCAGTGTTTTGACTTGAGATGCCCGTGAATTATCACCAAAACCACGACCTTGATAGACGGTAATGGTATTGGTACCCAGACTACTGATATTTTCTAAAATTTGTTTCTGTGAACCATTCCCCAGTGCCACCACCGAGACCACGGAGGCAATCCCGATAATAATCCCCAGCATGGTTAAAAAAGTCCGCATGCGGTGTGCATTCATGGCAAGCAATGCCATACGGAACGCTTCGCCGAGACGGTCAAAGAAAGAACGCCAAGCGGAGGTTTTCTTTTGTGGGGTGCGCTGTAGTGTTTGATGTTCGAGTTCAGAATCATCATGTTCAGGCGTATTGGCACGGTCTGAAATAATATTCCCGTCACTGATCTCGATAATACGGGTCGCATTTTTAGCAACATTAAGATCGTGGGTGACCAGAATAATGGTATGACCTTTGGCATTCAGCTCACGCAAAATGCGCATTACTTCGATGCCGCTATTCTTATCCAATGCACCTGTTGGCTCATCGGCAAGAATCACATCGCCACCATTCATTAGCGCACGCGCAATCGACACACGTTGTTGCTGACCACCAGATAACTGGCTTGGTCGATGATGTAAACGTTCTTCAAGTCCTAGCTCAGACAACAATTCAGCAGAACGTTCTTGACGAATATGGCTGTCTACGCCAGCATAAATTGCAGGAACTTCAACGTTACCAGAAGCACTGAGATCACCTAGTAAGTGATAACGCTGGAAAATAAAACCAAAATATTCACGGCGTAATTGTGCTAGTTCATCTGGTTCTAGTTGGCGTGTTTCTCGACCATTGACCTTGTAACTCCCTGCGCTGGGCTTATCCAGACAACCCAAGATGTTCATCAGGGTCGATTTGCCTGAACCTGATTGCCCGACAATCGCAACCAACTCACCTGCATAAATTTTTAAATCAATGCCTTTGAGAATCTGTACTGTACCTTCACCCGCAGGAAACTCACGGGTGAGGTCACTGACCTCAAGCAGTGGCTGTGATGAATGTGTTTGATTTTGAGTCATATTACATTCTCATTGCACGTTGATTACTACGTTTTGCCGCTTCATTCGAGCTGTCTGAGGCATCTGCAATCACGACTTGGTCACCTTGTTTCAAGCCTTTCAACACTTGTGCAGTGACACGGTTATTCAGACCAATCAACACTGGTTGTGGTTGAGCTGTACCATCAGCTTGTAGGACACGAACCATGCCTGTTGAGGCTTTACCTTGTGCAACCAGCGCTTTTTCTTCATCGCTTAGTTCAAGACGTTTTGGACGTTGTGCTTTATCAGCATCTGTTTTTTTCGCTTGATCAGCCGATGAATTGCCATTGGCTTGGCTGCCTTTACCACGGTTGCCACGTTGAGTTTGAATGGCAGCAGCAGGCACAGTCAGCGCATTCTTTGCTTCCGAAAGTACAATATAGACTTGCGCCGTCATATCAATACGGAGTTTGCCATCCTCATTCGGTACATCAAACAGTGCATTGTAGTACACCGCAGCATTCGAGGTAGATGAACTACTGTTACTGGTAGTTTCAGTATTAATTGAATTTGGTGCAGGTTCAACTTGACGTAATTTAGCGTAATGTTTTTTATCGCTATTGCCTAAAGTGGTGAAATAGACGGTTTGTCCTTTTTCAACTTTCATAACATCGGCTTCAGAAATCTGTGCCTTGATGGTCATGGTGTCCAGTTTGGCTAATTTCACGATGGTTGGTGCGGTTTGGTTGGCGTTTACGGTTTGACCTTCTTCCGTCACAATCGCCACAATGGTGCCATCCATCGGTGCAATGATACGGGTATAACCCAAATCTTCTTTGGCAGTTGCAAGTGTTAAGCGAGATTGTTCAATTTGTGCATTGATTGAGGTGATTTGCGCTTGCGCTGTTTTAAAGTTAGCCAATGCTGTTTCAAGTTCAGCACGTGAGGTGGCATCTTGGCTATACATCGCCTGTTGGCGTTTGTATTCAGCTTCTACCTTAGCAAGATTGGCCTGTTGTACTGCCAGTTGAGCTTGTTGATTTTTAATACTGGCATCGGCTGTCTTGAGTTCGTTTTCTTGGCGAATTGAGTCAATTTGCGCAATCAACTGACCTTGTTTGACTTGGTCGCCTAATTGCACATACATTTTTTTCACCTGACCTGATACCTGCGCACCGACACTGACCATTTTGGTTGCTTCGAGTACGCCTGTTGCCAATACTGAATCTTCAATATCGCCACGTGAAACTTCAGCACTAATATACTGTGGGGCCTGAGCTTTAGGTTTAAAGAACATCCATCCAAGTGCTGCAATGATCAGCACCCCGATAGCGATCATGATAATTTTACGAGGCTGGATTTTTTTAGCGTTTGTTTTTGGCATGGCAGCAGGTCAAAAGTGAAAAACTGGACTTAGTATAAAAGTGAAATAAGGATAAAGCGTGAATATTTTTAATCTAGAATGAGAATTATTTGCCTTTTTGTCGATAAGTTATTCTATAAAAATCTGATAAATACTGCGGACTCCTTGTTCGGCAGTTGTTGCGAGCGCGATGCCACCCTGAATGGGAAGGGTGTATTCACGCAGATTGATTCGAATCAGATAAGGGGAAAATCGTTCACTAAAGTAGCGTACCGTTGGAATAGCTGTACCAGCACCCATTTCTATCACCACAGGATGCTGATGATTCTTTAGAAAAGCCTCTAGGCGCTTTGCTTGCTGGGTGTGACGTCGGCTAATCCATGACATATCATCAAACATTAAAATATTTGGTCGGGCTAAGCCCTTACAAATTGGGCACTGAGGGAGTTCTCCTAACCATTGGCAGTCTTGATGATTAATCTCTGGTAGCAATTCATTTGCTGACCAAATGGTCTGTGTACAAGCGCCCAGACATTGCAGATGGTGGATTGAACCATGACATTCATAAATTTGATCAGGATTAAACCCCGCTTTTTGAAATTGCCCATCGACATTTGAGGTAAACACAAAAGAGGGTAGTTCTAATATTTCAGCCAATCTCTTCAGTTGTTGAAAACCTTGATGTGGGTTAGTTTGACGATACAATGCCAAGCGATGCCCATAAAATCCCCAAGCCAAACGTGGATGCCGTTTAAACGCGGCTGGATTGGCAATTTCGGTAAAATCGATACGCTGTTTGCCAAGCTCGGGATAGGCTTGCCACATGCCTTGATTACCGCGGAAATCAGGCAACCCCGAGTCAACGCCCATGCCTGCACCTGCGCTGATGATCAATGCATCAGCTTGCTTGAATATTGTTTTGATTTTTTCAGTTTGGCTCGGGCTTAAATGGAATGACATGCGTTGATCCATTATTTTTATGATGAGATGGAACTGAGTGGTTTAAGCGGGTTGAGCAAACAGGGTGGTACCACATAGTTCAGCTAAGGCTTGTAGCATCAGATGTTCTGGATTTTCTTTGGACATGCCTTTAATGGCTGCATCAATGCGCAGCAATAACTCAGACCAAGTCAAAAATTGTCTCGGGTTTAAACGACGTAAGGCCTGCTGATATTGCGATACTTTGGTTTTCCAAATCCCAAGTTGAATCGCATTATGTGGTTGTTCAAACAGCTGCATCAATAAGCGCATTTCTTTGCTGAGGGTCCATAAAATCAAACTATCAGGCTCACCTGCAGCGATCAGATACTGATAAATCTTGACTGACTGCGCTAAGTTTCCTGCAAGTAAGGCATCACTTAAATCATAAGTGGTATAGCGTGATTGATCCTGTAAACAGGCATACAGTTGTTCAATCTGAATCTGTTGGATATCTGGGAAGGTGTCTGCAACACGCATTAAACTGTTTTTAGCAGCCAACAAGTTGTGTTCATGATGCTGCATTAACCATTGCCATGCCTCATTATTCAGCTGGATACCAAGTTTTTCGGCTTCAATACTTAAGATGCGTTGTCGGTCTTGTGGGTAGGTCGCTGTTAGCGCAACCACCACGCCATTGGCTTCGACCACTTGGAAAAAGGCAGACTTTAAGCTACTGCTGTCTTGTTTAGGTAAAACAATCAGCAATAAGTTGTGTTCATTATGTTGAATATAGCTTTTTAGCAGTTTTAAGCCATTGGCATCGGGCTTAATATTGCCATGTACTTCAATTGCCAGTTGCTGTGAGAACAGGGACAAGCTGTTGAGTGCATTAAAGACATTCTTCCAGTCATTGACGCTACTGATGTCATAACGCTGCCGCTCAACTTCTTGTTCTTGCCAGCTTTTGCGAAAGCTATCAAGCAGATTTTGTTCAAGCAAAGGCTCTTGTCCGTGCATGATCCATGCACCACGAGCTTCATTGATACGTTTTAATGCTTGAACATAATCCAGTTTCATAATGACAAATTAAGGCTGAGCTTTAGGTAAACGATTGGCAGCAATTTGACGCGTAATTTGCTGTGCTACATCGTCAATCACAATACGGTTTAAATAAGCTTCTTGTTGGTTATCGGTGTTGACGGTTGCAACGTCATATTGATAAGTACGAGATGCGGTTAAGGTACGTGGTTCAGTAATTTTCTTACCTTGACGATCTTCGATCTGGAAAGTCACGGTTAGACGTAACAGGACTTCAGTCAACTTACCATTTAGTAATTGGCGACGCGGGGTGTAATCCAGAACACGAAGGACATAGGCATCATTGGCATTACTGAGTTGTACGCCAGTTGCACCAAGATAAATGCTGAGTTGATTTTCAAGCTGATCGGTATTGTCAGGTAGGACTAAAGTCAGTTTGTTGTAGACCAATGGTGCTGCTGTAGGATTGCTTCCCTTTAAATGAAAGCCACAGCCGACCAAGCCTGCACTTAGACCTAAAGTTAAAACGATAGCAGCTAAACGTTGAGCTAAATGCATGCTTTGTCCTTATGATCTTCCATCAAATATGGAAGATTTAATCTTGATAAATTGACCACATTTTAGAATCAAAGCCCGTTGAATGACAGCGGGCTTTGATGGGGTTTTGTTTCGATAAATTCCAGCTCCGGTCAGGAAATGGAATTTAAGCAGTAAATTAAACCACTAAATTAACAAGTTTATTTGGTACTACAATTTCTTTCTTGGTTGGACCTGTCAAGAATTGCTGTACTTCTGGTAATGCTTTTGCCAATGCCAATAATTCATCTTTTGAGATATCGACTGCGACGTCTAACTTACCACGAAGTTTACCATTCACTTGTACAACAATCGTTTGTGTATTACGAGTTAACGCTGATTCATCCACTTGCGGGAATTCAATTGTCGTTAATTCCAAGCCAAATTGAGTTAACAAGGTTTGACTCAAATGCGGTGCAAACGGTGCAAGTAAGGTTAACAATGTGGTGATTGCTTCACGTGCAACTGCAACATCGTTATCATCTTTTGCTTCGAACTTGTTGCTGGCATTGAGTAATTCCATCAATGCGGCAATTGCCGTGTTGAACGCATGACGACGTTCAATGTCATCACCCACTTTTTGGATAGTTTCATGCGTTTTACGACGTAAATCTTGCGCGTCTTTCGACAAGTTTGCTGTATCGATTGCTGTTGCTTGATTGCCTTTTTCCAAGAAACCAGCAGCCAAACGCCAAACACGTTTCAAGAAACGATTAGCACCTTCAACACCTGCATCTGACCATTCTAATGATTGATCTGGTGGTGCAGCAAACATCATGAAGACACGAGCAGTATCTGCGCCGTATTGGTCAATAATCGCTTGTGGGTCGATGCCGTTGTTTTTCGACTTCGACATTTTTTCTTGCCCGCCGATCACAACTTCCTGGCCATCACCTGAATATTTAGCAGACAGGATACGACCCTTTTCGTCACGCTCTAATTCGATATCAGCAGGGTTAAACCAAGTTTTCTTACCATTCTCTGCTTCACGATAGAAGGTATCTGCCAACACCATGCCTTGGGTGAGCAAGTTAGTAAATGGTTCATTACCTTGTACCACACCTTCATCACGCATCAATTTATGGAAGAAACGTGCATAAAGTAAATGCAGGATTGCGTGTTCAACACCACCGATATATTGGTTCACAGGAAGCCAGCTTTGTGCTGCTTCAGGTTTTACCATACCGCCAGTAAAGTCTGGAGATGCATAACGTGCATAGTACCAAGATGATTCTACAAAGGTGTCCAAGGTATCTGTTTCACGACGTGCATCGCCACCACAACTTGGGCATTTGGTTTCGTAGAATTCAGGCATCTTGTTCAATGGGTTACCCGAACCATCTGGAACTACATCAGTCGGTAATACCACTGGCAATTGATCTTCTGGAACTGTGACTTGACCACAGCTGTTACAGTTGATCATTGGAATTGGGCAGCCCCAGTAACGTTGACGAGAAACACCCCAGTCACGTAAACGGAATTGCACTTTAGAATTTGCTAGAGCTTGTGGTTCTAATTTTGCAAGGAAGGCATCATAAGCAGCTTGGAAAGCTAAACCATCAAACTCGCCAGAATTAACCAGTTTGCCATCTTTAGAACCATACCATTCTTGCCATTCAGCAATTGAGTATTCAGCATCATCAGCGCCTTTGGCATCGATCACTTGTTTGATTGGCAAGTCGAATTTATTGGCAAATTCAAAATCACGCTCGTCATGCGCAGGAACCGCCATCACAGCACCTGAACCATATGACATCAATACATAGTTAGCAATCCAGACAGGGAGGTCTTCGCCAGTCACTGGATGCTTAACAGATAAGCCTGTTGCCATGCCTTTCTTTTCAGCAGTCGCTAAATCTGCTTCTGCAACTGAACCCATACGGCATTCTTCAATAAATGCAGCAAGTTCAGGATTATTTTCCGCGGCTTTCAGTGCCATAGGGTGTTCTGCCGCAACTGCAACATAAGTCACACCCATTAAGGTATCAGCGCGCGTGGTATAAACAGTTAAACCATCAGCATAGATGGCTGGATTCGCAGAAGGGAAGGTAATTTCCATCCCCGTCGAACGACCAATCCAGTTACGTTGCATGGTCAAAACTTGTTGTGGCCAACCGTCTTTTAACGTATCTAGGTCGTCTAATAATTCTTGTGCATAGTCGGTGATGCGGAAGTAGTACATTGGAATATCGCGTTTTTCAACCAATGCACCTGAACGCCAGCCACGACCATTTTCAACTTGTTCATTGGCTAAAACAGTCTGGTCGACAGGGTCCCAGTTCACTGTTGAAAGCTTACGATAGATCAAGCCTTTTTTATAAAGTTGTACGAATAACCATTGTTCCCAGTGATAGTATTCTGGTGTACAAGTCGCAAACTCGCGATCCCAATCGACAGACAAGCCCAATTTTTTTAATTGGTCACGCATATAAGCGATGTTTTCAAACGTCCATTTCGCTGGTGCAACTTGGTGTGCAATCGCTGCATTTTCAGCAGGCAAACCAAAAGCATCCCAACCCATTGGTTGTAATACTGTTTCACCTTTTAAACGATGGAAACGGCTGATCACGTCGCCAATGGTATAGTTGCGCACATGCCCCATGTGCAGTTTGCCACTTGGGTACGGGAACATCGACAGGATATAGCGATGTTTGCCCTCTACAGTGTCTGCAACTTTAAAAACTTTGCGATTGTCCCAGTCTTGTTGAACTTGAGGCTCAATGGCACTTGCTTGATATTCGGAGTCAATGTGAGAAGTCGTCATAGGGATATGCGATACAACAAAAAAGTAAAGTTAAGATTGCTGCACAGCATAGCGCAAAATTGTAGTAAATGTCAGTTTTTAGATCGGGATTTTATCTGCAAGGTCGTCGTGTTGAAGATGACCTCGCAGGAGCAACTGGCTGCTTAGCGCTCAGATGACACAGTGGGAGTTGTCGGGCTTTGTGGTTTAACCGTATTCGTTGGTGGTGTCGCAGGTATTGCCTGAGGAGCCTGTTGTGGTGCATTGGGTGCGGCTACAGGAGTTGCTGGTTGGCCTTGTTGAGTTGTTGGATTGGCAGTTTGATGGCTATTGCCATAGGTCGAAACTTTGTCCAAACGCTTTGCGCCTTTAGGTGGCGGGGTGGTGGTGTAATGGGTTGAACCCTTGGCATCGACCCATTTGTAATATTGCTGGGCGTAGTTCTGGCTAGAGCAGAGTAGCAATGTTGTTGTCGTAATTGTGTATAAGCTTGTTTTTAAATAAGATAACTTCATATTTGATATCCCCAAATGAATGCTGAATATATTCGATCAAAGTGTCTAAATAAGCAGTTTACAATGCCTAGTTTTCATTAAAAAGAAAATAGTTTTTTGATAAATGGGCGTTTAACAAGACTAAATAATTTCGTGAAATGTGTTTAAAAAAACAGCAGCTAAAAAATATTCGTTAAAATCCTTTTCTTTGTTCTTGACATTGCTTATGAAAGAAACAAGAATGCTTTCTCAAGTTTTATATGTGTTTATTTGATCACCCTTCGAATAAATGTCATGGCTTGCAATGGACATTCTTTCTAGCCGAGAGAATGATTTTTTGAAATATGCTTATCCCAGCACATTTTGATTCGAGATGTCATCAAGTTTATACGGCTGATGAGTCTCAGAAAATTTTTCCTATTGCAGCAAAAACGAGTAGAATACGCACACTTATAAGAAGTGCAAAAGTTAATGAATGAACACAATTTATGTCTCCCATAAATTGTGCAAAATACTAGGGTGAATCACGTTGGAACTTTTATCTGGTGGTGAAATGCTCGTTCGTGCGCTTGCGGACGAAGGCGTAGAGCATGTTTTTGGGTATCCAGGCGGCGCTGTATTACATATTTATGATGCGCTATTTCAACAAGACAAAATCAACCATTACCTCGTTCGTCATGAGCAAGCTGCCGGTCATATGGCAGACGCATACTCACGCGTAACAGGTAAGACAGGTGTGGTACTGGTCACTTCTGGACCGGGCGCAACCAATACCGTCACTCCAATCGCAACAGCCTACATGGACTCAATCCCAATGGTGATTTTGTCTGGTCAGGTTGCAAGCCATCTTATTGGAGAAGATGCGTTCCAAGAAACAGATATGGTTGGTATTTCTCGTCCAATCGTAAAACATAGTTTCCAAGTGCGTCACGCTAGCGAAATTCCTGCAATTATTAAGAAAGCATTTTATATCGCTTCGTCTGGCCGTCCGGGTCCAGTGGTTGTTGATATTCCGAAAGATGCGACTAACCCTGCAGAAAAGTTTGCCTACGAATACCCAGAAAAAGTGAAGATGCGTTCATATCAACCACCTTCACGTGGTCACTCAGGTCAAATTCGCAAAGCGATTGATGAGTTGATTACTGCTAAACGTCCAATGATTTATACGGGTGGCGGTGTTGTTCAAGGTAATGCATCTGGCTTATTGACTGAACTTGCGCATTTATTGGGTTATCCAGTAACAAATACCTTGATGGGCTTAGGTGCTTTCCCTGGTAACGATCCACAATTCGTGGGGATGTTAGGGATGCATGGTACTTATGAAGCCAACATGGCAATGCACAATGCAGATGTGATTTTGGCAATTGGTGCGCGTTTCGATGACCGTGTAACCAATAACCCGGCAAAATTCTGTCTCAATGCCAAAGTGATTCATATTGATGTTGATCCAGCAACCATTTCGAAAACGATTATGGCGCACATCCCGATCGTGGGTGCGGTAGAGCCAGTACTTCAAGAAATGTTAGCGCAACTTAAACAAATGAATGTATCTAAGCCAAACCCTGAAGCAATTGCAGCATGGTGGTCTCAGATTAATGAGTGGCGCAAAGTACACGGCTTACGTTATGAAGCAGGTCAAAATGGTGTAATGAAACCTCAGCAAGTGGTTGAGGCATTAGATCGTGTGACCAATGGTGAAGCCATCATTACTTCAGACGTTGGTCAGCATCAGATGTTTGGTGCGAACTATTACAAATACAAACGTCCACGTCAGTGGATCAACTCTGGCGGCTTAGGCACCATGGGTGTTGGTTTACCGTATGCCATGGCTGCGAAACTTGCATTCCCAGATCAGCAAGTGGTTTGTATTACAGGTGAAGCATCGATTCAGATGTGTATCCAAGAATTATCAACATGTAAGCAATACGGCTTGAATGTGAAGATTCTTTGCTTAAATAACCAAGCCTTAGGCATGGTAAAGCAATGGCAAGATATGAACTACGAAGGGCGTCATTCAAGTTCTTATGTAGATTCATTACCAGACTTTGCCAAGTTAATGGAAGCATATGGTCACGTTGGTATTCAGATTGATCATGCTGACGAGCTAGACGCTAAATTAGCTGAAGCGATGGCAATTAATGATAAATGTGTATTCATTAATGTCATGGTAGATCGTACAGAACATGTATATCCAATGCTGATCGCTGGTCAGTCTATGAAGGATATGTGGTTAGGCAAAGGGGAGCGTACATAATGAGACATATTATTTCTGTACTCGTTGAAAACGAAGCTGGTGCGCTTTCTCGTTTGGTGGGATTGTTTTCTCAACGCAATTACAACATTGAGACACTCAATGTTGCGCCAACCGAAGACGAAACCTTATCTCGTTTAACCTTAACGACATATGGCGATGATCACAAAATTGAGCAGATCACCAAGCAACTGAATAAATTGGTTGAAGTTGTAAAAGTGGTTGATTTGTCGGAAGGTTCACACATCGAACGTGAATTGATGTTGATCAAAGTCAAAGCATTGGGTGCAGCACGTGCGGAAATCAAACGTACAGCTGATATCTTCCGTGCGCAAATCGTTGATGTAACACCGACGACTTATACCATTCAGATCGCGGGTACCACTGAAAAGATTGATGGTTTTATTGATGCACTCGCTGAAAATACCATTCTTGAAGTTGTACGCTCTGGTGTTTCAGGCATCGCGCGTGGCGAAAAAGTTTTAACAATTTAAGTTTTTAAAAACCCTCATCCCAACCTTCTCCCAGAGGGAGAAGGAGTTCCCTCTCCTTGGGGAGAGGGTTAGGGTGAGGGGTAAATACCCAACATATTTTAAAGTTTTCATGGAGAAAACAGATGCAAATTTTTTACGATAAAGACTGTGACTTATCAATCATCCAAGGCAAGAAAGTTGCAATCATTGGTTATGGTTCACAAGGCCATGCACATGCACTTAACTTGAAAGACTCTGGCGTAGACGTAACTGTTGGTTTACGTGCTGGTTCTACTTCTTGGAAAAAAGCTGAAAACTCGGGCCTTAAAGTTTCTGAAGTTCCAGCTGCTGTTGCTCAAGCTGACTTAGTCATGATTTTGACTCCAGATGAATTCCAATCTCAACTTTATCGTGACGTGATTGAACCAAACATCAAAGAAGGTGCAACTTTAGCATTTGCTCATGGTTTCTCTATTCTTTATAACCAAGTTGTTCCACGTAAAGACTTAGACGTAATCATGGTTGCACCTAAAGCACCTGGTCACACTGTACGTTCTGAATACCAACGTGGTTCAGGTGTTCCTGACTTAATCGCGATCCATCAAGATGCTTCTGGTAATGCACGTAACGTTGCACTTTCTTATGCTTCAGGCGTAGGCGGTGGTCGTACAGGTATCATCGAGACTTCTTTCCGTGAAGAAACTGAAACTGACTTATTCGGTGAGCAAGCAGTTCTTTGTGGTGGTGCGGTTGAATTGGTTAAAATGGGCTTCGAGACTTTGGTTGAAGCTGGTTATGCACCAGAAATGGCTTACTTCGAATGCTTACATGAACTTAAGTTAATCGTTGACTTGATGTTCGAAGGCGGTATCGCTGACATGAACTACTCAGTTTCTAACAATGCTGAGTACGGTGAATATGTGACTGGTACTGAAGTAATCAACGAACAGTCTCGTGAAGCAATGCGTAATGCATTGAAACGTATCCAGTCTGGTGAATATGCGAAGATGTTCATCCAAGAAGGTGCGTTGAACTATCCATCAATGACTGCTCGTCGTCGTCAAAACGCTGCGCATGGCATTGAAGTAACTGGTAATAAGTTACGTGCGATGATGCCTTGGATTCAAGCGAACAAGATTGTTGATAAAGAAAAGAATTAATTCTTTCTTCAACTGATTTATATGCTATAAAACCCTGTGTAAGCAGGGTTTTTTATTGGCTAAGAATAATGATTCTATATAAATATGTACGTTTTGATGATGCAATAAGAATATTAGAAGAACAAACTTTAGCATTCTCACATCTTGAAGATTTTAATGATCCCTTTGAGTGTACTGGACTAGGATTGTATGGATTGGATGTACCTTTAAGTGTTGCTACAAATGCATTTAAAAATAGATTCTCAAGAAAATATATTATTTTGTGTTTAACTAGAACAGCTCTAAATCCATTAATGTGGTCTCATTATGGTGACAGCTATAAAGGTGTTGTAATTGGAATTGATACAGAAAAAGCAGGCTTTGAAAACACTGGGCAATATATAATTCCTGCACAGAAAGGTGAAATTAGATATTTAAGGACCAGTCCTAAAGACATTAATAAAGCTAATATTGATAATTTAGTATCTGTAGGTGACTCTAACTTATTAAATTGGGAAATCAATGAAGAGCTGTTGAAGCATGCTCTACTTTATAAAATGCAAGAGTGGGCTTATGAAGAAGAGGTTCGGATTGTAAAAAATATCTCTTCTGTAAATATCGGATATCATTATTCTTCTAGAAAAGAGTTAGAGATAGATGGGCAAATCTGGAATCAGATACAACTTCCTACTAGACCAATATATAGTATTAAAATACCGAAAGAAGCATTCATAGATGTAACTCTTGGCCTAAATTCTTACAAAGAGTTAAAGCGCTTACAAGAAAATGAAACTCAGAACTTGAATCCAATCAAGATCAATAAGCTTGAAATGTTATTTGAATTGGTTAGATCTATGAAGATATCAGTCTATAGAACTGATCGAAATGATGAGATGTGGTCTCTCGAAAGAAAGAACATTAACTCCATAGTTTATTGAGGTTGATTTTTCAGTATTACAATAATTCGGAAGCTGAAGTCTCATACTCAAGCTCTTATTTATGAGTTGTAATAACACAGTTATAACAATGTAGATGAAAAAATAAGCTTATATTGGTTGTGTTTTAATCATATTGTTGAGGGGGTAACGGTTAGAATTTAAACTAAAAATTGTTGCATGCTTTGGGGTATCTGCACGATTAAAAACAAACAAATTGAAATAACTTAAAAATTAAAATGATTTAGCAAAATAAAATCAGTCTTTCGGTAAAAAAAATGTAATAAAAAAACAAGACTTTTCATTGGTTTGAAATGAAAATGTGCTTTTATTCTATTGATTTATAAAGTGAAAAAGACTTGACCTTATGCTAGATGATGTTATTGTTAAGGAAAGTTTATGAATACAAAATTCATGGCTTCTTTGGGTGTGAAACGTCGTTCGGATTTCGGGCAATTTGCTCATCATATAAAAAAAAGTACTGAATAATCATGGAAGTCCTTTATGGTTCACGTTGATTACGATAGCACATTGGTCATCGTTTCCATTTTGGTTGCAGTCGCGACATGTTACGCTGCAGTTTCGATGGAAGAACTCGTTTTTAAAGGTGCTTATAAAAAGTTTGAAAAAAGCATTTTGATTGCGAGTGGGCTAATCTTGGGGTTAGCGATATGGTCAATGCACTTTGTGGGAATGCTGGCTAGCCATCTGCCAGAAGGCTATCACTTTGATGTTAATTTAACCGTACTTTCTTATCTGATTGGTGCAGCAGCTTCTATTTTTGCTGTTTGGCTGACCTCAAGACCGACTTTACCGATACCACGTTTAATCCTCGGTGCCGTATTTATGGGACTGGGCATATCAGGTATGCACTATACTGGTATGGCAGCATTGAGCATTGAAAATCATGCGATGCACTATGACCCTTTACTGGTGTTGTGTTCTGTATTGATTGCAATTAGTGGTTCTGGTCTAAGTTTCTTTTTCATTTTTAAATATAAAACCGCTCTCAGATACCGGACCTTGCTTAAAGCCATCGTTGCTGTGTTAATGGCGCTAAGTATTGTTGGCATGCACTATACAGGGATGGCTGCGACTTATTTTGATGAAACCATAGCGCAGATTCTGACCTCCGAGCAGACAGAGCAAAGTGTCTTATTATTCACGATTATCTTTATTACGAGTCTGGTTTTAGTTGCTGGTTTTGCGGTTGCCGTGCTCGAAGCACGATTAGAAGAACGTAATGAGCAACTTACACTCATCAACAAAGAGCTTGCTACACAGTCGTTACATGATGCACTCACAAAACTACCGAATCGTTTATACCTGACTGAACATGCTGAAGTGGTGTTTAATCATCATCGTTTGAATGGCCAGAAAGCGGCATTTTTATATATTGACTTAGACCGTTTTAAATCGGTGAATGATGCTTTTGGTCATCATATTGGCGATCAACTCCTGATCCAGATGGCAAACCGTTTATACAACAAGCTAGGTGATAATCATAAGCTGTTTCGTATTGGTGGTGATGAGTTTGTTTTAATTTCGGAAGATACAGATCTTAATGAAGCGATGCAGCTGTCAGAAGATATTCTGCACTACATTCAAGAAACCTATTTGATTGCTGCAAAAGATATCAATATTTCCGCCAGTGTCGGAATTGCCATGTATCCTGAACATGGCACCAATGTTCAAGATTTGCTGATTAATGCCGATGTTGCCATGCTGATTTCAAAAGATCAGGGGCGTAATACCTATACCATGTTCCATTCGATGTCCGATCAGCAAGATGTGCGTAGCCAGTCTAAACTGATCAATGACTTGTACAAAGCCGTCGATGAGCAACAGTTTGTACTGTTTTATCAGCCTAAGTTTACATGCAATTATGAGGTCTGTGGTGTCGAAGCCTTAATTCGATGGAAGCATCCAACACTGGGATTGCTGACCCCGCAAATGTTTATTGAAGGGGCTGAAAAAACCGGTTTGATCATTCCAATGGGGTATTGGGCACTGGAACAAGCCTGTCAGCAAATCCAGAAATGGGAACGAAGTAATAGTCCGTTTTATCCAATTGCTGTTAACCTATCCGCACTCCAATTTGAAAATAAAAAACTCTTTAGTGTATTAGAACAATTATTAGAACAATACCAAATCCAACCACATCATCTCATTCTTGAAATTACTGAATCCACGGCTATGCATCATATAGACTCCAGTATTCGTACCTTGGAGCGTTTGCGTAAGCTTGGTATTCGCATTGCTATTGATGACTTTGGTACAGGCTATTCAAGTTTCTTATATTTAAAAGATTTACCTGTTGATGAACTGAAAATTGATCGTGGGTTCTTGATCGATCTAAAACCAAATTCTAAAGAAGAAGCCATTCTAGAAAGTATTATTCATTTGGCTGCAAAATTAGGTCTAGTGGTTACTGCTGAAGGGGTAGAGACCCAACAACAGGCGGATATCCTGACCAGCCTAGGCTGCAATCAGCTACAGGGCTATTTATTAGGAACACCTGTCAATGTAGAAGGTCTAGTGTTACATCGCTATCAACATTTTGCATAATTGATCAAAGGTCGGCTGATGCTAAAAAGGCTGCTTATCATGGCAGCCTTTTTTGTTTCTTTCAGCGTAGCAAAACTTAGTCAGAACGCGGTGCTAACCATTGTGTGACCACAGGCCAGACCAATTGCGGTGCTTGGCTGCCTGAGACGAGGCCCATATGTCCGCCCGGCACAATTTCAAACTGCTTATCGCTGCTGCTGATTAAATCCATTAAGGGGCGTACTGCTTCAGCAGTGACGATAATGTCGCTGCTGCCGCCAATTGCCAGTACTGAACAATCAATGTCTTTTAAATTGGCAGTTTGTTCACCGAATTGGACAGAGCCAGTCGATAACTCATTATCAATCCAGAAACGCAAAATAATATCGCGCATCACACCACCAGGGTAAGCCAGCATATTGTCTACAAAAGAGCTTGAGGTGGCATGGTTAATCACAAATTGACGGTCATCGAGGTTCTTTAATAACTCCCAATAGTTTTTAAAGTTCCCAATCGGATCGGTGAGTTTAAACCCCAAGGTATTTTGCCAGCCATGAATATGAAACACACGGCTTGGTACTTGGTGAATACGGAATTTGGTATTACTACGAATCCATTGGGCAGGAACCGTGAGACGTTGATAAAACTTGCCCATGTAGCCTGATTTATGCGTGTTAATCGGTGAGGCTAAGATCATCAGGTTCTGAATATTCTTATCTTGTGATAAAGCAGTATAGCAAAGTGATAACGCTCCACCTAAGCTCCAGCCAAACAGTGACAGTTGTTGTTGACCACTATGCTCACGAATCTTTTCGATAAAGTCAGGCATAAAGGTTTTAACATATGTCCCAAGATTATATTTGGCTTGGCGTAGACTCGGTGTACCCCAGTCAATCAGATAAACATCAAAACCTTGAGCTAGAAAATAACGGACTAAGCTGCGATTTGGGAATAAATCGTAAATGAGCATGTTCGCTGCCAACGGTGGCACGATAACCAACGGAATACGATGTTTTGTGGTGTTATCGGTCGCAGATGTGTAGTGACGCAGGCTAATGATTTCACGTTGATACACAATATCAAAAGGTGTTTTGCCTGAGAGAGCGAGTTGCTGCCCACGTAAAATACGATCTCGTGCATTTGAGAAGATTTTGCGTGCTTGATGGCTTGCAGGGCTATTCAGCATTTTTTGCGCGGTTTGTGTTTTGAGAAAACTGCGTTTAACTTTTGGCGATTGAGTCATGTGAACCTAAAGCTCGAAGGTTACTATTCAGTAGCCGCATATTAGAAGAAAAAATAAATTAGCTCAGTGACTCATTTGCTTAACTTGTCTTTCAAAATGATCAATTCGGCTAGCACAAGATAACCAGCTTTCTATTTAAGAATGAAAAAAATGTAAAGTAAGCTTTACATTTTGGGGTTGAACTTATATATTTATGTAAAGTTTACTTTACATGGTGGGTTATGAAAAACTATCGGAATTTATTTGAGCTGATTGCAGCAATTGCACTGTATATCGGGGTTTTAGTGGGATCATTAAAGACATTGAATTTTATTGAGATACAATGGCTTAAAATTGTTGTTTCATTACTGCCAATATTGCCTGCACTGATGATTGCATTGATCATTATTAAACAATTCAAACGTTTTGATGAGTTGCAGCAAAAGATACAATTGCAGGCTTTGGCGATTAGCTTTGTGGGAACTTCTTTGATTACTTTTAGTTATGGTTTTCTAGAAAACGTTGGATTTCCAAAACTGACAATGTTTCTGGTGTGGCCTATTATGGCAATGCTTTGGTCTATTGCCACAGCGGTTGGTACTTGGAAGTATAGATGAAGAATAAGTTACCCGATTTAAGAAAAGACAAAGGCTGGTCACAGAGCGACTTGGGCGATTATGTGAGCGTGTCGAGGCAAACTATTAATGCGATAGAAAAGGGTCGTTATGATCCCAGTTTGTCATTAGCATTTAAAATCGCACATGCATTTGGTCTCAGCATTGAGCAAGTATTTATTTTTGAGCAAGATTCAGCTTAATGGATTCTCGCTCAAACTGAAATTTGTAGATGCAAAATAGGATAGGGATTGCCTTGACCATCGAGTTCGGAACGACTCACGGTATGGAATCCCATTTTCTGATAGAAGTTAACCGCTTGCAGATTTTGCTCATTCACATCGACTTTATAAATCTGAAGCTGTTTTACTGCAAAATCGAGCAATGCCTGACCAATCCCTGATCTTCTGCACTCAGGCAGAATAAACAACATTTCAATATTGTCGTCACTGGTACCCAGAAATCCTACAATCTGTTGATCAATCACATATTTATTCAGCTGAACATGATGAAAGTATTCATTCAAAATTAACGGTTTTAATTCAGCAATCATCGTTTCAGGTAAAAAATCATGAGTCGCTCTGACTGATTTTTCCCATATATTGAGTAAAGTAAGATGGTCATCCTGAGACGCTTTTATAATCATGTCGTGACTTCATTTAAGACATTTAGAGCCATCAATTCTCTACTATTTGATTCGGAATTTCTATGCTTAGATAGGAGGCAGATACTGGACATGAGCTGTTTATATTATTCGAGCTCTAATTGATGATCATCCTTGGTCACTTTAATTTTTAGTTTTTTATATTTACGCTTATTGGGATCAAGGGCCGAGTTGAGCACTTCATCTGCAAAACGTTGATCTTGTATGAGTGCGCCATAGGTCTTATAACCTAAAATAATTCGAGTCGGTCGGTAGCCATTTCTCGTCACATAATAATTAATGATGAGATCTAATTCTGTTAAAAGACATGTATCGTTCATTGTTAGATATCGCTTTTAAGTGGCTTAAGCAGCATAGTCTATAAGGGGAAACTTATCTAGCTGATGTTCATTGGTTTTTGCTGAAAGTTCGAGCTGTCATAAAAGTGTCATCTAAAAACATTATCGTGATTTATATAATAAAAATAGCAACAACAAAAATCGATACATACTTATCCATAGAGCTTTATCTGATGTTCAACAAAGGGGGCGGGACTTAGAAAATCGAGGAGTTGTTTATATGCAGAATAAAGTGCTCACCATACGAGAGCAAAAACCATTGAATCATCGTTTGAATGTGTTACTTTCAGCCTATCAGGCATTCTTAGCCGCTAAAGGTCTGGTCAATAGTGAATTTAGTCGTCTCATCTTTGTTGACAATTATACCCAGACGCTAAAATTCAAACTTTATGATGATGAATTAAAGAAGCAATTGATGGATGAGTTAGAACGATTTAGCTCATTTTAGTCAGTACTTCGATCAGTTTGGAATACAAAAGTAGTCTCAGACTCACAATAATTAAGAATTCATAAAATCATATCTATCTAATTTTAATAATATATTTTAAAGGGTTGTTATTTAGGTTTAATATATGAGTTTGCATATATATGGATAAATATATATATTGAGTTTATCCAATTTACCAGATCATAAGTTCATGGCTGACATCACGATTTACCATAATCCTGCTTGTGGCACTTCACGCAATACACTGGCTCTAATTCGCAATACAGGTATTGAGCCAACCGTCATCGAATATCTTGTTAGTCCACCAACGTATGATGTGTTAATCCAACTGATTCAGGATGCCAATTTAACGGTGAGAGAGGCTATTCGCAGTAATGTTGATCCTTACCATGATTTGCAATTAGAGCGCGAAGATTGGTCAGATGAACAACTTATTCATTTCATGCTTAAACATCCAATCCTGATTAACCGTCCTTTTGTTGTGACGACCTTAGGAACACGTCTTTGTCGACCATCAGAACTTGTACTCGATATTCTGCCTTTTGCTCAGAAAGGAGCCTTTAGCAAAGAAGATGGGGAGCAAGTGATAGATCAAAACGGTCAACGTATTCAATAAATACAGGTTGTGACATTAACGATTTAAAGGGGAATGAATAATGGAAGCAGTCACTTTTTTTAAGAGTCTATCTGATGAAACAAGACTAAATATCGTGCTATTAGTCAACGCACACCAAGAGTTGTGTGTCTGTGATTTGACTGAAAAATTACAACTGAGCCAACCTAAAATTTCTCGTCATTTGGCACTATTACGTGCTTCAGGATTGTTGCAAGATCGTCGTCAGGGGCAATGGGTGTATTACAGCATCGCGAAAAAATTACCCTCATGGTGTTATGAAATCCTAACTGTTTTAAATACGCAAACTGCACCGATCTTTCCAAGCTTACAAAGCTTAGTGTCAAAAAGCTGCTGTGATTAAAACGCCATGAAAACACTTTCCTTTTTAGATCGTAATCTAACACTATGGATTTTTATTGCCATGGCAGTGGGCATTGCGATTAGTTCCTTTTTTCCGCACGCCTCTATTGCTTTAGATCAAATGACTGTTGATTCAGTCAACATCCCAATTGCAATCGGTCTGATCTTGATGATGTATCCACCTTTGGCAAAAGTGGACTATGCAACGCTGCCACAAGTGTTTAAAGACAAAAAAACCTTAACTTTGTCTTTGCTACAGAACTGGGTTATTGCTCCTGTTCTGATGTTTGGATTGGCCATTATTTTTCTGCAGAGTTATCCTGAATATATGACGGGTTTAATTCTCATCGGCTTAGCCCGTTGCATCGCGATGGTATTGGTGTGGAATGATTTGGCGTGTGGCGATAACCAATATGTCGCAGCATTAGTGGCCTTTAATAGTATCTTCCAGATTTTATTCTTTAGTAGTTATGCATGGCTGTTCCTTACTTATTTGCCACCGTATTTTGGTATTGCAGGGCAGGTGATTGATGTCGATTTCTGGACAATTACCCATGCAGTATTGGTTTATCTAGGCATTCCATTTTTACTTGGTTTTCTGACTCGTTTCATCTTGGTAAAAACTAGAGGTTTGGATTGGTATCAAAGTGTCTTTTTACCAAAGATCAGCCCTTTAAGTTTGCTGGCTTTACTGTTTACCATCATTGCGATGTTTAGCCTTAAAGGTGGTGATGTGCTGAGTCTACCTTTAGATGTGATTCGTATTGCTATCCCACTCACAATTTATTTTGTGGTGATGTTCTTTATCAGCTTTTTTATGAGCAAATGGATAGGCAACGATTATGCTAAAACCACAGCAATTTCGTTTACTGCGGCAGGGAATAATTTTGAGTTAGCCATGGCCGTCGCGATTGCTACTTTTGGTTTGGCATCGCCAGTGGCATTTACCACGGTGATTGGACCATTGGTTGAAGTACCCGTGTTGATTGCTTTGGTGAGCGTGTCTTTAGCGCTTAGAAGAAAGTATTTTCCCTCTATTAATATATAATAGATATTGAGGGAAAGTTAAATGAATAAGATCTAAAATAAAAAGCCTCAGTTACCGGAAATAGGATACTGGCAACTGAGGGGGAAACTGTTTTTATAATGTAGCTTGTTTTATTTAATAAAGGAATGGTTTTTGTTTGAATTGCATATACTGTTTATTTTTGAGGTTAAAGTTGTTATTGATTAAGTTCTTAAAATAAAAAGCCTCAGTTGCCTGAAACAGGGTGTTGGCAACTGAGGGGAAAGTAACTGTGTATAGTATATTTATATTTTTAAACAATAGAATAGGGTTGGTTGAAAATGAATATAATGTCTAATTAGAACGGTTAAGTTGTTAATGAATATGTGTTTTTACTAAATGAATATTTATTTTAGGTTGTAGCTTTTAATCGGAGTTTTACTCTCTCTTATGTACTCACTTGGTTTTTTCCCTGTCCAGCCAAAAAAGGCTCTAGAAAATGCACTGATATGACTGTAACCGAGTAAATCAGATATTTCCTGAATATTCCGATTGGAATTAATAAGTTTTTTTGCGAGTTCAAACTTTTTAGATTGGAGTAGCGCAGAAAAAGTCGTATTGGCAAGAGATAACTCTCGTTTTAATGTTCTTTCCGATATTTTAAGTTTATTGGCAACATGGGTTAAGCTTGGAAACCCTTCACCAGGTTTAAATATAAGTTGTTGTTTTACGTTTAAAATTATTTTATCGGTGGGGTCTTGGTATAACAAATATTCCTTGTTTACTAACTCCATTGCAAGTTCATAGGCATTCTGAGAGTTAAAGATAAGGGGTAAATCTAAACATTTAAGGTCAATACTAATTTGATTATAGTCTTGGTTGAATTCGATGACAGGTAAGCGCTTTTCATAAAGTGAATGATAGTCTTCTTTATTCCATGTCACATGAATACTAACGCCTGTTAAATTGTAGTTGGTGATCATTTGTAAGTTGTTAATAATGTCAATTAGAGCACTTTCTAAAAAGAATTTGTTTATTTGTTCTTTCTTGCTTTCATTTAAGTGTGCTGGAAGTTGATAAAGCGGGTTTACTCGAATTATTATTTTGTTGTTTTTATTTAAAATGGAGATATCCATTTTATGTATTCGCATATGGTAGTACTTCTGTAAATCAACCAGTACTTTTCCAATATTGCTATTGGTAATGAGCATGAATCCAAGTGCACCATGAACAGTTGGCTTGCAGTTTAAACCGAATTGATAGCCGATACCTTTGTTTGGCAATAGTTCTAAAAGTTGAATTACAATATTAGTCCACTGGTTAAAACTTATGCGCTCATTGTTATTCTCAGTGATTAGAGATAAAGGGATTTGGCAATATCTAATGATTTCTGTTTTAGATACGCCAAAAGTAGAAGCAGTATCTATGAGTACTTTAAGATAATCATTATCAATATTAAGAATAAGCAACTTTTTCTTCATACATTCTAGAGTAAAACTAAGGTTGGAATTAAAAGCTTTTATACATTAGCTGAAGTTTTTTTTTATGACTTTTAAAATTAAAGTCCCAATCTGTCAAAAATACACAACTAATTTGTTTATCTCCAATGTGTTTTTTGAATATTAATTAATTTTCTTTATTAAAGTGATGTAATTGTTAATTTTTTGCATTAATTGTTAATTCTGTCACGGTTTTATTATTTATTTTGTGCTGGTCAATTTTCATTCATTTAAAGGCTTTTCTTCATGAATAGGATATACAGACTTGTCTGGAATAAAAAATTAAATATATGGACGGTTGCATCAGAAACCGCAAGAGGGGCAACGAAAAAGCGGAATGTTTCCTCACTAGGTTCTAGTAAAACTACAGACCAGCAGTCACAAAACCACTCAGTATTTTTTGCGATAAAACTTCTTACAGCTGCAATTAGCATCGTATTTATAAGTAGTCATACATTTGCTGAAACAAATACAGGTGGTGGTTCGGCAAATAATGGCAGCAGTATGGCGATCTCACCTACTGCATCGCAATGTGGTAATGCATCAAACGAAGCGAAAGTTGATGGACCTGGTGGTGTCGCGATTGGCTGTGGTAGTGCGATTTCAGGAGTTGATGTAAATTTTCAGCAGGCATTGTTTAACCGTCGTGGGACTCAGGTTAATAACTATCCTAATGGTCCAAGATCTTACTCAGGTAGTGCAGTTGCACTTGGTAGAAATAACACATCTAGTAATGCAGGCGGTTCAACTTTAATTGGTAACTCGAATGTTTCAGTTGGAAATAGTGTTTTTCATAATATGGCTGTTGGTCAGGGGAACCGTGTCGGAGGTACAGGGTATAATCAAGCAATAGGTGTAGGGAATGACATCGCAAATGGCACCTCAAGTACAGCTATCGGGGTCAATAACAGAGCTAGTGGGAATACCTCTATCGCAATGGGACGTATGAGTTGGGCCGATGCTGATCAATCAATTGCATTAGGTAATACAGCCACGGTTGATTCGGCGGCGACTAACGGTATTGCTGTGGGGCACTCGGCAACAACTAAGGGTGTTCGAGGTATAGCAATTGGAAGCAGTACGACTACTACGCAAAATTATACTCCTGATACAGCGACCAACGCTGAAGGTACAGATTCACTAGCGATTGGAACTGGCGCAAAAGGTACTGCCGATCAAACCACCGCTGTTGGTCGTCAGGCTCAAGCTACAAATGCCAATGCTGCAGCTTATGGTAATGAAGCACAAGCATCGGGTCTTTCGTCTGCGGCAGTGGGGGATAAGTCTAGTGCAACAGCAGAGAAATCGCTTGCCTTGGGTGCAAGTGCTGTGGCATCGGATACGAGAGCATTTGCGGCAGGTGCTGACGCTCAGGCCCTAGCTTTTAAATCGGTTGCTTTAGGTAATAATGCAGTTGCAACTTTTAATAATAATGATACCTCAAATAATAAAGGCACTGGTGCTATTGCAATTGGAGACAGTTCAAAGGCGATGAATACTGGTGCAGTTTCAGTAGGACGAGGTTCTTTTGCTGGTAGATTATCCGTTGCGAGTGGTTCTGATGCTGTAGCTGGAGATGATAATGAAGCTTATGAGGCTACAGCTGTTGGTTCTTCTGCTAAAGCAACAGCACGACAGACTTCAGCATTTGGTCATAGTGCTTCAGCAAGTAAGAGCCAAGCAAGTGCATTTGGTATTTATGCCAATGCTGAAGGTCAAGCAAGCAATGCATTTGGTTATCAAGCAAAAAGTTCAGGATTTGCTTCTACAGCAATGGGAACACAATCTGAAGCTTCAGGAGATTTGAGCACGGCCAATGGTTTTAGAGCAAAAGCTAATGGAAACAATGCTGTAGCAAATGGTTCAAATTCAAACGCAACGGGTAACTCTTCTGTAGCGGTAGGAGATGGTGCACAAGCACAGGGTGATAACGATATCGCAATGGGCCGAAATGCAGCAACAGCCAGCGGTAATAGCAACAATATTGCCGTGGGGAACGGGGTAACCACTGGGGATACAGGCTGGAATGTTGCTATGGGGTCTGATGGTACCACAGCCAATTCGCGAACTGCCGATGGCGGTGCAGTGTCTATTGGTCGAGGTCAAAAAGCAGCAGGGGATGGTGCTGTCGCGATTGGTGATCCAAATAGTGCTAATGGTGATGGTGCTGTTGCACTGGGTCGTAACAATACCGCAGCAGGGGATACAGCCGCTAACAAGGCAGCAGATGGTGCGGTTGCAATAGGTAATGAAAATCAGGCGATTGGGCAGGGTTCGGTTGCAATCGGTAACAAGTCAAAGACCACAGAAGCGGGTTCAATTGCTTTGGGTGATACAGCGGATGCCAAAGCAGTACGTGGTGTTGCACTTGGCTCAAGTGCAGTTGCAACCAATGCAGATGATGTCGCTTTAGGTGCTGGTAGTAAAACAACGACTGCGACAGGAGCAGCTTACCGTACTGGCACTGCAGCATCATCTTCAGTAGTTTCGGTCGGTTCTGCTGGATATGAGCGTCGTATCCAAAACGTATCCGCTGGTGCGGCTGATACCGATGCAGTGAATGTAAGTCAGTTAAGAAGTGTACAAGATGGTGTTGATGAACTTGGAAAAAGTACAGCAGAAGGGTTAGGTGGTGGTTCTACCTATGACCCTAGTACAGGTGCTGTGTCTAATCCAACTTATAACGTAAATGGCAAAGATGTTAATAACGTTGGTGATGCGATTACTGAATTAGACAAAGGTTGGAATCTACAAAGCAATGGCGCAAATACTGGTGCAATCAAAGCAGGTGATACGGTTGATATTGGTACTGCAGATGGAGAAGAAAACTTACAAGTCACGAAAGAAGGCAATGACATCAAGTACAGCCTGAATCGTGATTTGAAAGTGAATAGTGTAACTGCTGGCGATACTGTGATTAATAATGACGGTATGAGCATTGCTAATGGTCCAAGTGTTACCAAGTCAGGGATTGATGTCGCAGGTAATAAGATCAGCAATGTTGCTGCAGGTACAGAAGGTACTGATGCCGTTAATAAAGATCAGTTAGATAAAGCCAGCCAAGATCTAACTGATAAAGGCTTTGGATTAACCGCACAAGATGGCACAACCATACAGAAAAAACTTGGTGAAGCGATTGAAGTCGTTGGTGCAGACAGCAACATCACCACGAAGGTTGACAATGGCAAAGTCGCGATTGAACTCGCGAAAGACCTAGATGTAAATAGCGTGACCGCTGGCGATACGGTTATCAACAATGACGGTTTAAGCATTGCCAATGGCCCAAGTGTTACCAAGTCAGGGATTGATGTCGCGGGTAATAAGATCAGCAATGTTGCAGCAGGTACAGAAGGTACTGATGCCGTTAATAAAGATCAGTTAGATAAAGCCTCTGCCGCATCGAAGACCGAAGTCACCGAAGGTAAGAACATTACTGTGACTAAGACAACAGGTGATAATGGTCAAGACATCTACAATGTTGCAACCGCAGATGATGTTGAATTTGATTCGGTTAAAGTTGGCAACGTTAGCATTGACGGTACAACGGGCAAGATCAGCGGTGTTACTGCGGGTGATGTCAATCCAAACTCAACCGATGCGATCAATGGCAGTCAATTGGCGAACAATGCGCAAAGCGTTGCAGATGCCCTAGGCGGAGGTTCAACGGTTAATCCAGACGGCACGCTATCGAAACCAACGTATAACATCAATGGAACAGATACCAACAACGTTGGTGATGCTTTGGCAGAGTTAGACAAAGGCTGGACACTGCAAAGCAATGGTGCCAATGCAGCAGCAGTGAGAGCAGGCGACACAGTTGATATTGGTACAGCAGATGGAGAAGAAAACTTACAAGTTACGAAAGAAGGCAACGACATCAAGTACAGCTTGAATCGTGATTTGAAAGTGAACAGTGTAACCGCTGGCGATACTGTGATTAATAATGACGGTCTAAGCATTGCCAATGGCCCAAGTGTTACCAAATCAGGGATTGATGTCGCGGGTAATAAGATCAGCAATGTTGCTGCAGGCACAGAAGGTACTGATGCCGTTAATAAAGATCAGTTAGATAAAGCCTCTGCAGCATCGAAGACCGAAGTCACCGAAGGTAAGAACATTACTGTGACTAAGACAACAGGTGATAATGGTCAGAACATTTACAATGTTGCAACCGCAGATGATGTTGAATTTGATTCGGTTAAAGTTGGCAACGTTAGCATAGATGGAACAACGGGCAAGATCAGCGGTGTTACTGCGGGTGATGTCAATCCAAACTCAACCGATGCGATCAATGGCAGTCAATTGGCGAACAATGCGCAAAGCGTTGCAGATGCCCTAGGCGGAGGTTCAACGGTTAATCCAGACGGCACGGTATCGAAACCAACGTATAACATCAATGGAACAGATACCAACAACGTTGGCGATGCCTTGGCGGAGTTAGACAAAGGCTGGACACTGCAAAGCAATGGTGCAAATGCCGCAGCAGTGAGAGCGGGCGACACGGTTGATATTGGTACAGCAGATGGAGAAGAAAACTTACAAGTTACGAAAGAAGGCAATGACATCAAGTACAGCCTGAATCGTGATTTGAAAGTGAACAGTGTAACCGCTGGCGATACTGTGATTAATAATGACGGTCTAAGCATTGCCAATGGCCCAAGTGTTACCAAAGACGGTATCGATGCTGGTGCTAAGAAAATCACTAATTTAGCAGCGGGTACGGTGAGTGCAGATTCAGCAGAAGCGATTAATGGCAGTCAGTTACATGCCCAAGGCCAAGGTGTACAAAACATTATTGGTGGAAATACCGTTTATGATCCAGCCACAGGCACCTATACCAATCCTGACATTGGCGGAACAGGCGAAAACAACATCAATGATGCGATTGGTGCAATTGGTAAAGCGGCAGCAGCAGCGAAGACTGAAGTCACCGAAGGTAAGAATATTACTGTGACTAAGACGACTGGTGATGATGGTCAGGACATTTACAATGTTGCAACTGCGGATGATGTTGAGTTTGATTCGGTTAAAGTTGGCAACGTTAGCATAGATGGAACAACGGGCAAGATCAGCGGTGTTACTGCGGGTGATGTCAATCCAAACTCAACCGATGCGATCAATGGCAGTCAATTGGCGAACAATGCGCAAAGCGTTGCAGATGCCCTAGGCGGAGGTTCAACGGTTAATCCAGACGGCACGGTATCGAAACCAACGTATAACATCAATGGAACAGATACCAACAACGTTGGCGATGCCTTGGCGGAGTTAGACAAAGGCTGGACACTGCAAAGCAATGGTGCAAATGCAGCAGCAGTGAGAGCAGGCGACACGGTTGATATTGGTACAGCAGATGGCGAAGAAAACTTACAAGTTACGAAAGAAGGCAATGACATCAAGTACAGCCTGAATCGTGATTTGAAAGTGAATAGCGTGACTGCGGGAAATACACGTCTCGATAATACTGGTGTAGAGGTTAAAGATGCTGTTGGGAATAGTACAACGATAGTTGCAGGTGGCACAGTCGTCAAAGATGCACAAGGCAACAGTACCGCAACAACAGCAACTGGCACAACGATTAAAAATGCCCAAGGTGATCGTACGATTTTGAATGGTACTGGTTTGGTATTTACCAATGCATCCGATGTACCAGTAGGACCTAGCGTCAGCCGTACAGGTATTGATGCGGGCAAAGAGAAAATTAGTAATGTTGCTGATGGCGAAGTTGCAGCAGGTTCGAAAGACGCAGTCAATGGCGGTCAGTTAAATGACAGCGTGGGCTCAGTCGGGGACATTATCGGTGGTGGCGTAACCAACGAAGGTGGCAAGCTAAATGGTCCATTTACAGTCAATGACAAAGGTTATGACAACATTGCCGATGCCATTGCTGGTGAGTCAGCAGCAGCGAAGACTGAAGTCACCGAAGGTAAGAACATTAACGTGACTAAGACGACAGGTGATGATGGTCAAGACATCTACAATGTTGCAACAGCAGATGATGTTGAATTTGATTCGGTTAAAGTTGGCAACGTTAGTATTGACGGTACAACGGGCAAGATCAGCGGTGTTACTGCGGGTGATGTCAATCCAAACTCAACCGATGCCATCAACGGTAGTCAGCTATATGGTGTTGCGGATAGTGTGAAAAATGCGATTGGTGGAAAAACAGTATTGAATCCAGACGGATCAGTGACCACTAGCAATGTCGGAAACACAGGCCAAAACAACATCCATGATGCCATTGATTCAGTTCGTGGTCAGGCCATTGCAGCAAAAACCACAGTCAAAGAAGGCGAAAACATTGTTGTGACTGAATCTAAAAATGCAGATGGTAGTACCAACTATGAAGTCGCCACAGCAAAAGATGTGAAGTTTGACAGCGTAACCGCAACTGATGATGAGGGCAATGAAACGGTACTCAATGCGACAGGGACTCAAGTCAAAGATGGAAAAGGCAACGAAGCTGAATATGGAGCCAAAGGAATCAGCTTGAAAGATCAAGAAGGCAAAGGAACGCTGATTAATCAAGAAGGCATGAGCTTTATTGATGCGGCTGGCAATAACATCGGACCAAGTATTACAGCAGGTGGTATCAATGCTGGTAATACTGTGATTCGTGGTGTAGCAGCAGGCCGAGTTGCAGTAGACTCACAAGAAGCGATCAATGGCAGTCAGTTACATGCTCAAGGTCAAGGTGTGCAGAACATTATTGGTGGTAACACGCAATATGATCCGAACACTGGCAAATACACCAACGCTGATATTGGGGGTACAGGCAAAGACAACATCAATGATGCAATTGGTGCAGTTGGTAAAGCAGCACAAGAAGCGAAAACGACTGTAACTGAAGGCAAAAACATTGTTGTAAAAGAAGGCAAGAATGCAGATGGTAGTACCAATTACGAAGTCTCAACTGCTGATGATCTTGATGTAAATAGCCTTACTGCTGGAGGCACCAAAATTGATGGTAATGGCTTAACCATTGAAGGCGGCCCAAGCGTCACCAAAGATGGAATCAATGCCGGTGATAAGAAAGTGACTGGTGTTGCTGATGGTGCGATTGCCGCTGGATCAAAAGATGCCGTGAATGGGGGGCAGTTACATGCCCAAGGCCAAGGTGTACAAAACATTATTGGTGGTAACACGCAATATGATCCGAACACAGGAAAATACACCAACGCTGATATTGGAGGTACAGGCAAAGACAACATCAATGATGCAATTGGTGCAGTTGGTAAGGCTGCACAGGCTGCTAAATCTACAGTGAGCAATAAAGATCGCAACATCACAGTGAAAGAAACTTCCAAAGAGGATGGTAGCAGAGATTATGAAGTTGGTCTTGCCAAAGACATCTCTGTGGACAGTGTTACAGCGAAAGATGTTAATGCAAATCAAGTGAATGTTGCTGGTGACAAAGGTACAACCAACATTACAGGCGGTGGTATTAGTGTCACTGGACCAAAAGGAGAAGCAGGACCAAGTATGACCACTGGTGGTATCAATGCTGGTGATAAGAAAGTGACTGGTGTTGCTGATGGCGCAATTCACAGCAGTTCAAAAGATGCGATCAATGGTAGCCAGTTACATCAATCATATCAGAATGTAGGAGCAGCCTTAGGAGGAGGAGCTGGTTATGATCCAGAAAAAGGCTGGCAAGCACCTAGCTATAATGTTGCTGGTAGTAATTACAACAACGTTGGTGATGCATTAGGTGCTATTGATAATCGTGTCACCAATTTAGGCGACCAGTTACAACAAGCATTCTATGACACCAATAAACGTATGGACAAATTGGAAGACAAGATGTCTGCGGGTATTGCTGCGACAGCGGCACTTGAAAATGCACCATTTGTTCCAGGTAAGTTAACGATGGCTGCTGGAGCTGCCTATTACAATGATCAGAGTGCAATTGGTGTGACATTTAGACGTACTGCTGATAATGGTCGTTGGTCACTTACAACGGGTGCTGCAATGGGGAGTCAAGGCAATAGTCCACTGGTTCGTGTTGGTGTCAGTACTGTTATTGACTAAATCATTTATTAGGGGAGCCGAAAGGCCCCCTTTTTCTCTAACAATAATTACGTGAGAGCAGACATGAATAAGATTCAAACTCTAATGATGGTCGCACTGGCAGGTCTTGCATTTAATAGTCAGGCAGAAGACCTTCATCGTCAGGTGACAGAAGAAGTTGGTGACGTAGCGGCAGAAGGAAATGTGAGTGACGTGACCGATCAAGCTGCGGTACAAGAAGAAATAATTTTTCCTGAAGCAAGCAAAAGTTATCTTAAATTGGCAAAACGTTATGAAATTAATGACATTGTCCGTTTAGATAAAGGAATGAATAAGGATCAGTTTCGTCGTATTCTGGGAAATCCTCATTTTCATGAGGGTATCTTTGCAGTCAGAACTTGGAATTATGTCTTGGATGTCCGGATACCAAAAACTCAAGATTATAAACGTTGCCAATTACGTATCGATTTTGACAAAAACTATATTGCTGAACGTTTATCTTGGAAAGGTGAGGAGTGCCAAGGCTTAATGGCATGGGGTGTGAATAATGTTGTTCCCGCAACCGTACCTGTAGCAGCCGCGCAAACAGCAACAATCTTTTTTGCTTTTGATCGCTCAGATACAAATGCGATAGAACAAAGTTCCACAAATATTGCTGATGTAGTTGGGGCAATTCAACAGTCGCGTAATCCCGTTGTTGTTTCAGGTTATGCGGATCGACTAGGTAAGTTTTCCTATAATCAAGATCTATCTTCACGTCGGGCGAATACGGTTGCTCAGCTATTGGTACAGCAAGGGGTTGATCCTGCCAGAATTCAATTGCAGGTGAGTGGAGGAACGAGTATTTATCAAGAATGTACTGGTCAGTATCGAAATGTACAAGTTATACAATGCTTGGCCCCTAATCGTAGGGTAAATATTCAGTGGTAAGTTGAGATGGGGGGAAAGAATGAGTGAATTTTTTATGCTGATTCTTTTCCCATTGAAGTGCTCCTTTCTTATGTTTGTTTAATTTGCATTAAATGACTATTAAAGTGGTCTAAAATGTTAAGCGGGTTGGTATCTATATCTGATAAGCTAAAAGAAATGAAATATGAGATGGATAATATGTTTCATAATTTTTTACATTATGGGGATAATATAAAACTCCATGTTATTGAGGCGGGGAATAAAGATATAAAGAGTGTGGCCGTTTTTTTTCTTTTTGATGTTGATAGTTTTTTTTCTGTGTTTAATCGTGTTCCCTTTAATAATATTAGATGTTTCTTTATATATAAATGTGAAGTGTTTAAGAAAAACTGTTCTATTGATGATTTTTTGAGTGAGATTAGTAGTTTTTTTTATAAGCTTGATGTTACTAATATACATATTGTATTCAAAAGAGATCTCAGTGATTTTTTTAGAGAGTGTTTGTATTCATTGTTTTTGTTTGATACTGTAACTGTTTGTAATAATTCGAAAGGTTTTTGCTTTAATACTTTCTTTTCATTGTTTTTATGTGGGAGTAAAGATGAAGAGAGTTTTATTGATAAAGTTAATTTTCAAATAGCTAATGTTTTGGCTGAGGGAGAGCCGTACCTATTTAAAGTTGCAAAAGAAATGAAAATAAAACCAAGGATTTTATCGATAAAAATAAAAAATGAGGGTGGTGATTTTAAAGCTTTAGTAAAACAAAAAAGATATGAGAAAGCATTAACTCTATTGAAAGATCAAGATGTTTGTTTGTCAGATATTGCATATAAATTAGGTTATACCGAGTACAGTGCATTTACACGTGCCTTTAGGGGATGGGCAGGATGTTCTCCTTCTAAACTTAGAAAATATCTTAATGAAAAATGAAAGGAGTTTGATTTTGGATATAAAAGATTTGCAGACCTTTATTTGTGTGGCAGATAATAAGTCAATAACAATTGCTTCACAAAAACTAAGAGTCAATCAGTCGACTGTGACTAAAAGAGTTTCAAACTTGGAAAGTTTGGTTAATGGTGTGTTATTTAATCGAAAGAGTAGACCTTTATTACTGACGGATTTTGGGGAAGAAGTTTATTTTCAGTGTTTTTTAATTTTAAAGCAATTGGACTTGCTCACAAAAACCAATAAGCGTGATGGTAATGTGAATAAAGATATTAAAGTCGCAGTTTCTAAAATGCTTGTTGATGACTTATTGGGTAGTATCATACATGAGTATGGTAAAATTAATCCTCACGGTGGAATAGATATTGTGAGTGGATGGGGGAGAAGTCTTATTCAGCAAATCAATGATGGTGAGGTAGACTTAGCAATAATAATGGCACCATCAAATATTAATTTGTTGGAAGAAAATATTTTGTTTCATGAAGCTGTAAATTTGCCGCTTGTGGTCGTTTCGAAAAAAGGTGAAGCTCATAAATATAATAGTCTTGAGATGTGTAGCAAAAGAGGTTGGGTATTGCATCCGGAAGGCTGTTGCATTCGAGAGGGTTTGATCAAGACCTTGTATGATAATAAATTGGAACTGCATCTTAATAGAGAAACCTTCGGGGTTGAGCTTCAATTAGAATGTATTCAGAATGGTGATGGGTTGGGAGTTTTTCCTAAAAAGTATTTTGATAATGTTTTATTAGAAGGAAAAGAGTTAGATGTGGTTAAACTGGAGAATTTCCCTCTTTCATTAAATGTAGGTATTGCAAATACTCAAAATTTAGATCGTCATATAATGAATTCATTTATTCAAATTTTAAAAAAACATTATAGCAATGCTCACTCTATATCGTAATTGACAGCATAAGCCCTTATATAGGGCTTATGCTGCAAGATCTTGTCACACTAAAAATGTCGCTATAACAACTAAAATTTAGAGATCTAAGCTTCTTTTTGATATTCATTAATAACTTCAAGTGCAGCTCGGAAAGCTTCTTGTGTTGCTGGTGCACCACAATATGGGAGACTGTGTAGTAATACTTCTTGAATTTCCTCAACTGTTGCACCATTGTTTAATGCCCCTCGAACATGACCTTTAAGTTCTGTTGGACTTTTTTGTGCAGTTAAGAATGCAATGGTTATCAGAGAGCGATATTTACGAGGTAATACGCCTTCACGTTGCCATGTCGAGCCCCAAGCATGTTCATTGATCCAGTCTTGTAAAGGTTGAGTAAAGGGTACGGTATTGTCTTGAGCTCGTTTTACAAAGGATTCACCCATCACTTCGGTGCGGACTTTTAAGCCATTTTCATAATCTTGTTGTGACATTTTTTACTCTTATAGCAGTGTGAAAAGATTGATATTTGTGCTTATCCTAACTCAATCCTTGTAGCAGCTAAAGGTACATATACTGACTCTATTGTTCGCTCAGAGAATATAAGTTCTATATGAAAGATCTGCTGGGGGAGTAAATCAGGCTATAACAAATTCGATCATATGTTTGGTGTTGCTTTTGTGGGTTGATCATCTAGAAGTCAAGGTTTCTAAAGATATGTTCTGGAAGATAACGCTGAGCTTTTATTGAGCACTTTATTTTCTAAATAGATAAATTATACTAGCGCCTTAGGATTGTTACCCCCTCTTTTTAACTGCCTCTTTTTATGCCGTCGTCTTTATTTTCTCAAGGTTTAGGTCTGGATCATTTCTGTATCTTGGTTGAACATTTATGTTCTAAAAAAAGCATTCACCCTGTACCACAACAATATATTGCAGGTTTACCTACAATGTTGACTTTGGCCGACCGAGTGCAAAGTGATGAAGATCCAGAGCCGATAACGGTTGCGCAAAATTATCCTCAAGCGATTGATAAATTGTTACATTTCTCAGGTAAAGGCAGAGACATTGCAGAGTTTGAAGTATTTTTAGATCAAGCAGAGCAAGCAGGTTATAAAAATCTGCTATTGCTCACAGGTGATAAGCTAAAAAAGCATGATTTTGGTCTAGATCATACCGCTGATCGGACACGTTATTTAGAATCTGTGAGTGCAGTCATGGCAGCTAAAAAACGACAAATTTTTAAGATTGGTGTTGCTTTCAATCCTTTTAAATATACTGAAGCAGAAAGTGACGCCCAGTATTTGAAATTGTATAAAAAGATTAAAGCAGGGGCCGACTTCTTAATCACCCAATTAGGTTTTGACTTAGATAAAATCAAGAAAACCCAAGAATCTTTAGCAGAGCATTATCCATCCTTTTCTTTAATTGCTTGTGTAATGCCACTGACGTTGCGTCGAGCTCAGTTCATGCTAAGTAATCAGGTTGCAGGTATTGTAATTTCCGAGCATGTTGTAAAAGTACTGGAGCAAGAGTATCAGGTTGATCCTGTTCAGGCTGAAAAAAAAGTATATGCGCGTTGTGCTTTACAGATATTGATCTGCAAGCATCTTGGCTATAACGGGGTTCATTTATCCTCATGTCATAAAGTGAAAGAACAAGCTCAACTTGAACAAGCCTTACAGCAATATCAGAATTTATCGCTAACTGAATGTGAGCAGCTTTGGTATCAATTGTGGCAAACAACGACCAATGTTGTGTTTCAACCTCAGGTTAAGATGTTTCGTAAGAAAATAAGCTCTTCTCAAGTACTTAAATATAAGAATATGCAGTTCATGCATGGTGTTTTTTTTAATTCAAAAGTTGCTGTTCGGATTGGACAATTTGTTTTTAAAGCTGCTTTTTGGGATAAGCCCAGAGCGAACCGTCTGTTAATGAAGGTTGAACACTTTAGCAAACATCAGGCTGTCGGTTGCGACAGTTGTGGGCAATGTCGTTTAAGTGAAACTTTGTATATTTGCCCAGAAACTTGCCCTAAAGGTTTGGCAAATGGTCCTTGTGGCGGAACGATGTTAGATCGTTGTGAGTTTGGTGATCGAGAGTGTATTCATTCAGTCAAAGCTAGATTAGCAAAAGCAGTCGGTCAAACAGAGCTTTTAAAAACTGAGTTAATCCCAGCGGTGGCGATTGAGACGCGTGCAACGAGCTCTTGGAAAAATTGGTTTAATCAATAGGAGCAATATGACGATCAAGTTTTATTTTGATCCAGTCATACTGATTAGACATAAATTTTTTATGCTTAGCTAAAATGAGTACCCAAATCAAAAATCCAATAATGAATATCTCAGCTTTCGCCTTCTAATCGGATAGAACCAGAAAGCAGGGGAATTGGTCTAAGCGATTTCCGTTTGCCCTACATGATGATAAGCACGATTAAAATAAACCAAGCTTTGATCATGTCCACTTTGTTGAACTGCCACAATACGACAAATAAAAATAGTATGCGTTCCAACTTCCTGAATCTGATCAATCTCGCAATCGAAATTCACTAAGGCATCATCCAAAACAGGCGCACCTGTTTCCAACTCAGACCAAGCACCGTGTTTAAAACGTTCTTCTGGGCTTAATTTAGATGAAAAGGCTTTAGAAATATGTTGATGATCTGCACTTAATACATTCACGCTTAAGATTTTATTGTCGACGAAATGCACATGCGAACTCGATGCCCTATTCATACACACCAATAAAGTCGGAGGTGTATCCGTGACGCTACATACAGCAGATGCAGTAAAGCCATAACGACCAGACATGCCAGTCGTGGTAATCACACTGACTGCACTGGTGAGTAAAGACATTGCATCTCTAAAATCTGTTGCTTCAACCATCACTTTATTCCTAAATTAAACTCAATCTGTTTAAATGTGCTCAGGGCTACAGTGTGCAGCCCTTAAGCCATCAAAAGATCGGTAAATTAAGCGAGTTCTTTACGAACAATTTCTGCACCCGCACTTAATGCATTCAGTTTGCCACGTGCAACATCACGCGCTAAAGGTGCCATACCACAGTTAGTTGATGGATACAGCTTATCAGCGTCGACAAACTGAAGTGCTTTACGTAGTGTATTCGCAACTTCCTCTGGCGTTTCAACCGTGTTACTTGCCACATCAATCGCACCAACCATCACCTTCTTACCACGAATCAATTCAATCAGATCCATTGGCACACGCGAGTTGTGACATTCGAGTGAGATGATGTCGAGTTTTGACTGTTGTAGCTTTGGAAAAGCTTCTTCATATTGGCGCCATTCTGAACCGAGGGTCTTTTTCCAGTCAGTATTGGCTTTAATGCCATAACCATAGCAAATGTGTACCGCGGTTTCACACTTCAAACCTTCAAGCGCACGCTCTAAAGTCGCAACACCCCAGTCATTCACTTCATCAAAGAACACATTAAATGCAGGTTCATCAAACTGAATAATATCCACGCCAGCAGCTTCTAACTCTTTGGCTTCTTCATTCAGAATCTTGGCAAATTCCCACGCCAATTTTTCACGACTTTTATAATGTGCATCATATAGCGTATCAATCATGGTCATTGGACCTGGCAACGCCCATTTGATTGGTTGATTGGTTTGTTGACGCAAGAACTTAGCGTCTTCAACAAAAACAGGCTTTTGTCGAGATACCGCACCCACCACAGTCGGAACACTGGCATCATAACGATTACGGATACGAACCGTCTCGCGTTTCTCAAAATCAACACCCGTAAGATGCTCAATAAATGTCGTCACAAAGTGCTGACGGGTTTGCTCGCCATCACTGACAATATCAATGCCTGCTACTTGCTGTTCATGCAAAGACAAACGTAAAGCATCCTGTTTACCTTCAATCAGACCCTGCTCTTGCAATTTCCATGGTGACCAAAGCTTTTCAGGCTCTGCCAGCCAAGACGGTTTCGGTAAGCTACCCGCAGTCGACGTTGGTAATAATCTTTTCATCATCAATAACCTTATATTTTCAATAAATTAGTGCGCGTAACTTTTTTGTGAGCTGCTTTGTGCTGCATAACTGGCAGACCACTGTTCCAGAATGGTTTGATAAGGTTTGATAAATTGTTCTTCAACAAATTTCCCTTGTTCAATCGCCAAACGACTGCGCTCTTCTCGGTCATATACAATACGAGTCAGTGAATAATCTTGGTTCTTCAAACTTGGTTGATAAGACTTTCCTGCTGAAGAGTTAGCATTGTAAATTTCAGGGCGGTAAATCTTTTGGAATGTTTCCATGGTGCTGATGGTGCTGATCAGTTCAAGATTGGTATAGTCCGCCAGCAAATCTCCAGAGAAATAGAATGCCAATGGCGCAACGCTATTTGGCGGCATGAAATAACGAACTTTTAAACCCATTTTTTGAAAATATTCATCTGTTAATGAATACTCATCTTGCAGGTACTCAACACCTAATACAGGATGCTGATTTTCAGTACGTTGGTACACCTTGCTGCTGGAAACACTGAGGCAAATCACAGGTGGCTTTTTAAAGTTTGCTTTGTAAGTCTCTGACTCAATAAAGCTCTTAAACAAGTTACCATGTAAATCACCGAAGTTCTCTGGTGTGCTAAATCCAGACTGATTTTTATTATGGTCAAGCAATAGCACACTGAAATCATAATCGCGCACATAAGAAGAGAAATTGTTGCCTACAATACCTTCAATACGCTCATTGGTTTTTTGATCAACAATATTGGTTTTCAAAATTTCAATTAAAGGAAGCGCATTGGCATTGCTTGCCGCATCAACCTTCATTTCAACTGAAATGATTTCCAGCTCGACTTTATAACGATCAGCAAAAGGATTATCCCAATGTGCCAAAGCATTAAAGCGATTGTCGATCATCTTTAAGGTGTTGTGCAGATTCTGTTGGCGGCTTTCGCCTCTTGCCAAATTCGCAAAGTTGGTTGTGATACGTGTATTTTCTGATGGCGTGTAGTTCTCATCAAAATCAATACGCTTAATCGTAAATGCAAACTCTTTACTCATTTTAATCTGCCACCCTAATTTCCGAGATAAATCTGAATTTCTGTATAGAGTGATTTATACCGTAATCATGAGATGAATAAAAATGATTTAATCTAACCTCAAAGTGAATGAAATTCATGTTTGTGCGGTCGATCATTTTTATATCTTAAAAATAAATCTCAAAGGCCGTGTAAAGACCGTTATGTAGTGATCAATCGGAACATGAAACTAAGATCACTGCTCAGGCATATCAGATAAACGTTTGCTTATTTTTGATAGAATTTTGATTGTACCTTTGGTACTGGAGTGGCGAAGAAAGCCCTATTTTGTGGATAACTTAAGACATATCAACAATCGATAAACATCACCTATAAATCTGCTACAATTGCGCCAATTTTAAATTCTTTCGCTCGCCATCTGTTCTTGCCATCGTTTGCAGATACACATGGGTGCACAAATTGTAGATTTTTAGCATGTTTAAAGATGAATTAGCGGCACAGGTTGCCCAACGACGCACGTTTGCGATCATTTCCCACCCCGATGCGGGTAAGACCACCATGACAGAAAAACTGTTGTTATGGGGTAAAGCGATTCAAGTTGCTGGTATGGTAAAAAGCCGTAAGTCTGACCGATCTGCAACGTCTGACTGGATGGAAATGGAAAAAGAACGTGGTATCTCGATTACCACGTCAGTGATGCAGTTCCCTTATAAAAAGCACACCATTAACTTACTTGATACTCCGGGACATGAAGACTTCTCGGAAGATACCTACCGTACATTAACCGCAGTTGACTCTGCATTGATGGTGATTGATGGTGCAAAGGGTGTCGAAGAACGTACCATTAAATTAATGGAAGTGTGTCGTATGCGCGATACACCAATCATTTCATTCGTGAACAAAATGGACCGTGAAATTCGCGAGCCTTTAGAACTGCTCGACGAAATTGAAAGTGTCCTGAATATTCGCTGCGTGCCAATTACATGGCCTTTAGGTATGGGACGTGACTTTGCTGGTGTTTATAACTTGCTGGAAAACAAACTGTATGTTTATAAAGCAGGTTTTGGTTCAACCATTACGGATATTGAAGTACGCGATGGTTATGACCATGCGGACATTCGTGAAAAAGTCGGTGAGTTGGCTTGGTCATCATTTGAAGAATCTCTTGAATTGGTACAAATGGCGAATGAGCCATTAGACCGTGAATTATTCTTACAAGGTAAACAAACCCCTGTTCTATTTGGTACAGCGTTAGGTAACTTTGCAGTTGACCATGTATTGGATACCTTTATCAATTGGGCGCCAGAACCAAAGGCACATCCAACTCAAGAACGTATTGTCGATGCCAATGAAGAAGGTTTCACAGGCTTTGTGTTCAAAATCCAAGCCAATATGGATCCGAAACACCGTGACCGTATTGCCTTTATGCGTATTTGCTCAGGTAAATATGAGAAAGGCTTGAAAATGAATCATGTACGTATCGGTAAAGATGTGCGTATCAGTGATGCATTGACTTTCCTTGCGGGCGAGCGTGAGCACCTCGAAGAAGCTTGGCCGGGTGACATTATTGGTTTACATAACCACGGTACAATTCAAATTGGTGATACTTTTACCAGCGGTGAAGATCTGCATTTCACAGGTATTCCACACTTCGCACCTGAAATGTTCCGCCGTGTACGTTTGAAAGATCCTTTGAAATCGAAGCAATTGCAAAAGGGTTTGAAAGAGTTATCTGAAGAGGGTGCAACACAGGTGTTTATGCCACAAATCAGTAATGACCTGATTGTAGGTGCTGTTGGTGTGTTACAGTTTGATGTGGTCGCTTATCGCTTAAAAGAAGAATATAAAGTGGACTGTATTTATGAGCCTGTTAGTGTGCATACGGTTCGTTGGGTGCATTGTGATGACGAAAAGATCTTAAATGAGTTTAAGAAAAAAGCACACGATCAACTCTCTGTTGATGGTGGAGGTCACTTAACTTATCTTGCACCAAGCCGTGTAAACTTGCAGTTGATGCAAGAACGCTGGCCAGATATTCAGTTCCGTAACACACGAGAACACTAGAATCTCCCTTGCGGAGCTTTACGCTCCTCACCCATCTTTATAAAAGAGGGACTTTTTCACGAGTTCTATAACTATTTAGATTCGTGATGCTCCTCCCTTTTATAAAGGGAGGTTGGGAGGGATTAAAATAAAGGATGATGTGATGAACACTTTAAAACCACTTTTTGCTGTCAGTGTATTGATTGGAATGATGGCTTTAACGGCATGTGATCATCCTAAAAAAAATGATACAGCTTCGGAGAAAAGTACGGAGCAAGCCGCGGCAACTGTCGAAAAAGCAGAAGTTCTACCTTTCTTGAATATGAAAGAAGCCAAGGCGGATTACGCACTGCCATTTTGTGAAAAGAAAAACTGTATTGATGTTGATATTCAAACCATTAAAACCCAAGATGCATGGCTCAATACATGGATTGCTAAAAATCAGGCAAATGTGATTCAGCAACAGATTGAACAAAATAAGAATTTAACTTTACAGCAAGCCGTAAATGCCTATGTGAAAAAGTCGGATGAGTGGCAGGATAAATATTCTAAGAACAAGGCTTATGAACTGCATTTAAGTACGCGTATAGCGTCACAGCGCAATCAATATGTGTTGTTGCAAGTGGGTGTTGATACTCAACAAGAAGATCTCGCTGTGAAAGATCGTTTTTATTTCTTTGTGGCAGATCGTAAGCTACAAAAAAATGTCAGTATCTTGGATGTGATCCAGAAAAACCAGCAGAATGCATTAAACGATATTGTTCAGGCACATTATCAACAGTGGATTGCAAAACAATCAGCAGAAGTGAAAAAGCAAGTGCCGAAAAAATTGTATTGGGGGCAGGCAGATTGGTTCTTTGATGGCGAGGGCATTGGATTACATTATCGTGCCAACGAAATTAGTAAGGATGCACCACAGTTGGATATTTATTTAACCACTGAACAAAGTAAACAGATGCTACAAGCTGAAATTTACCAGCAAATGTTCTAAATGTTGAGGGAAAAATGACAGATGAAGAAATTTTAGAAATAATTGAACGTATTGAGACATCAATGCTTAAAGGTGATGCAATTGCTAAATTTAGAAGCTTTGGTGAGGTTGCCTTATATGCGAATCACCAAGGTTATTTAAGGATTGCAGTTGAAATGCTAAAGAGCTCAATTGGTCAGTCAGCGGATTTACATTCTTTATTTACTCAAGATAGTGATTTTGAAATTGATTTTTTAGTTAATGATGAAGATGAATTAGATTTCCTATCAAAATAAATTAGAGTTTTAAGTTTCGTATAGAAATTGCATGCACTGCTAGCGGTTTTGTATGAAGTTCGATAGCATTTAAAAATCTTGTGTAATAACAATGCAGATAGGTTTTAAATGAAAACAATTGCTAAATTTAGCGTGCTTGCTTGTGCAATTTTACTTGCTGCTTGCCAGCCGAAATCAGAACCTAAAGAATCACAGGATAAACCGACAGATCCACCAGCGGCACAGCAAACTGCTGAGCCGATTTTGCGTGGTGAAACGGTGAAGCTACAAGTGACATTACCTGAATGTAAAGGTAATACCTGCCCAGATTTTACCGTTGAACGATTACAAAGTAATTTCCCATTTATTGACCAGTTACTGGATCAGCAGATCCTCGATCAACTCAGTAAAATGCTTGATGTGGTTGATGCCGATGCTTCAGCAGCATCCACAGTAAAAACGACTGAGCAAAAAACAGGTCTAGATACTCAGGCACAAGCCTATGCCAATGCCTTTGTGAAAATTGATGAAGAGTTAAAAGCTTTAAGTAGTAGTCATCAGATCAGCTTGATGATTAAGCCTAAGATTTTGCAACCGAAAGGCAAGCTGGCAACCGTAGTGTTGAATAGCAGCAGTTATTTGGGTGGAGCGCATGGCTCGACTTCACAACGCTATTACAATTTTGATTTAACCACTCAAAAACAGGTGCAGTTACACGACTTATTGTTGCCTAAGCAAAAAGCAACTTTAGACAAGCTGGCGCATGAAGCGTTTAAAACATGGATTGTCGATTCCAAACTTGCAACCGATCCGAAGGAATATGAACAGGCTTGGCCTTTCCAAATCACCGATAATTTCTTATTGGGTGAGCAGGGTTTAATTCTGCAATATGGCGAATACGACATTGGTCCTTATGTCGTAGGTTTACCGCGCTTAGTGATTCCATTTAGTGAATTGCAGGGTGTGTTAAAACCTGAATATTTACCAAAAATTGATCAGCCCGCAGCGTCTACGCCTGCTGCAAGTACACCAAGTCAAAGTTAATGCAACTGTTCGATACCCATACCCATTTTGATGTTGCCGATTTTGATCATGATCGGCAACATTTGGCTGAACAAGCAAAGCGGGTTGGGGTCGATGCTTTGGTGTTGATTGGTTTTGTTGCGTCTAGATTTGATGAACTACTCCATACCCATCAACAATTACAATATTGGGAAAATGTGCCACGCTGTTATCTTGCGCCAGGCTTGCATCCATTTTATATCGAACAACATCAGCCAGAACATTTACAGCGGCTTGAGCAAGTCCTACAGCAGCATGACTGTGTGGCTGTAGGTGAAATCGGTTTAGATACTTTTTTAAAACAGCATAAACAGCCCGAACTATTTGCCAAGCAACAGCATTATTTTATTGAGCAACTTGCATTGGCAACACAGTATCAAAAGCCTGTGTTATTGCATATCCGTAAGGCGCATGCTGAAACCATTGCTATTTTAAAAACACAAAAATTCAAATTAGGCGGCATTGCCCATGCGTTTAGTGGTGGCGTAGAAGAAGCCAAAGCCTTGGTTAAACTAGGTTTTAAAATCGGGGTGACGGGACAAATCACCAATCCAAATGCCAAAAAGCTGCATCAAGTGGTGCAGGCGATTGGCAGCGAAAACTTGGTGATCGAAACCGATTGTCCAGATATGACGCCGTTGTGTTGTCAGACTTCGACCGAGCACCGCACGCGGAATACCCCAGTCAACCTACCTTATGTTCTGAACAGTTTGGCTCAGACCCTTGATCAGCCTGAGTTGCAGCTGGCAGCACAAATATGGCAAAACTCATTGGCTGCGTTGCGACTTAAATTTTAAGAGAATAAGCAAATAATCTCGTTAAAAATAAGATACTAAAAGGGAACACATACTTTTCTAAACAGGGGTACATTAAAAGAACAATTTGATAATAAACAATCAGCCAATACTGGGAGGGCAACCTTATGGCCAGATATAGCAAAATCAATAGTTTCAATGCATTACAAATACTCAGCGTCGGTTCGACATCCTATCAAATCTTTAGCTTGGCGCGAGCAGCTGAAACACTGGGTAATATTGATCAATTACCGAAGTCACTTAAGGTTTTGCTAGAAAATTTACTCCGTTTTGAAGATCAAAAAAGTGTAAAAGTAGAACATATTCAAGCCTTGGTTGACTGGCAGAAAAGCAAACGCTCGGATCAGGAAATTCAATATCGGCCAGCACGGGTGTTAATGCAGGATTTCACGGGTGTCCCTGCTGTGGTTGACCTTGCCGCGATGCGTGCCGCAATGGCACAGGCTGGCGGTGACCCCAATCTGATTAATCCTTTATCTCCTGTAGATCTGGTGATTGACCACTCGGTGATGGTCGATCATTTTGCCGATGACAATGCCTTTGCTGAGAACGTTGAAATTGAAATGCAACGCAATGGCGAGCGTTATCAATTCTTACGTTGGGGGCAATCTGCATTTAATAATTTTAGTGTGGTGCCGCCCGGTACAGGGATTTGTCACCAAGTCAATTTAGAATATTTGGCGCAAGCGGTCTGGTTGGGAGAAGATGAAGGTCAGACCTTTGCTTTTCCAGATACCTTGGTGGGGACAGATTCACATACCACCATGATCAATGGGCTTGGCGTGCTCGGGTGGGGTGTGGGCGGGATTGAAGCAGAAGCAGCCATGCTCGGGCAACCTGTATCCATGTTGATTCCCGAAGTGATTGGATTCAAACTCACAGGCAAATTGAATGAAGGCATTACTGCAACCGATTTGGTCTTAACCATTACTCAAATGCTGCGTCAAAAAGGCGTGGTGGGTAAATTTGTTGAGTTCTATGGCGATGGCTTGGCGGATTTACCTCTGGCGGATCGTGCCACGATTGCCAATATGGCACCTGAATATGGGGCAACTTGTGGTTTCTTCCCGATTGATGATGTGACATTGGGGTATTTAGCCCTAACTGGCCGCAAACAAGAACGTATAGATTTAGTAGAAGCTTATAGTAAGGAGCAAGGGCTATGGCGTCATACAGGGGATGAACCTGTATTTACCGATACCTTGAGTCTGGATATGAGTACCGTGCAGGCCAGTCTGGCAGGACCAAAGCGTCCACAAGATCGGGTTTTGTTGGGCGATGTTCCGAAAACGTTTAATGCGTTGATGGAGCTGAATTTAAAACCAGCCAAAGATGCCAAAGAACGTTTGGAGAATGAAGGCGGTGGTGGTACGGCTGTTGAAGCCAAGAAAGCAAATTTAGCGCATGAAGAACCCTCTTGCACCATTGAAGGTAAATCTTATCCATTGAATCATGGTGATGTGGTGATTTCAGCAATTACTTCATGTACGAACACCTCGAATCCAAGTGTCATGCTGGCAGCAGGTTTACTGGCGAAAAAAGCCATTGAAAAAGGTTTGCAGCGTAAACCGTGGGTGAAAAGTTCATTGGCACCAGGTTCTAAAGTGGTGACCGATTATCTGGCTGCGGCAGGTTTAACGCCGTACTTAGATGAGTTAGGCTATAACTTGGTTGGTTATGGTTGTACCACCTGTATTGGTAACTCTGGGCCTTTACCTGAACCGATTGAAGAAGCAATTCAATGTCATGATCTAAATGTGGCTTCGGTGCTTTCAGGTAACCGTAACTTTGAGGGACGTGTTCACCCCCTAGTGAAAACCAACTGGTTGGCTTCACCACCATTGGTGGTGGCTTATGGTTTAGCGGGGAATATCAGAACTGATCTAACCACACAACCGATTGGGCAAGACCAAAATGGACAAGATGTTTATTTGAAAGACATTTGGCCAAGCCAGATAGAAATTGATCAAGTACTGCAAAAAGTGAATACCGACATGTTTCATAAAGAATATGCAGCAGTGTTTGATGGGGATGCAACTTGGCAGGCGATCCAGATTCCACAAAGCCAAACCTATGCGTGGCAAGATAATTCGACTTATATTCGCCATCCGCCATTTTTTGAGGAAATTAATCAGCCTCCGAAAGCCATTAGCAATATTGAACAGGCACGTATCTTGGCGGTATTGGGCGACTCAGTCACCACCGATCATATCTCTCCAGCAGGGAATATCAAGAAAGACAGTCCAGCAGGACGCTATTTACAGCAGCAGGGGGTTGAGCCGAAAGATTTCAACTCTTATGGTTCTCGACGCGGTAACCATGAAGTGATGATGCGCGGGACGTTTGCCAATATCCGCATTAAAAATGAAATGCTGGGTGGTGAAGAAGGTGGCAATACCATCTTTATTCCAACGGGTGAAAAGCTGGCTATCTATGATGCATCCATGCTGTATCAGCAGCAGAAAACACCGTTGCTGATTATTGCAGGTAAGGAATATGGTACAGGTTCATCGCGGGATTGGGCAGCAAAAGGGACCAACCTCTTAGGCGTTAAAGCAGTCATTGCGGAAAGTTTTGAACGGATTCATCGTTCGAATCTGGTCGGTATGGGCGTATTGCCTTTACAGTTTGTAGATGGTCAAACCCGTCAATCCTTGAACCTGACTGGCCGTGAAGTGCTTTCGATTTATGGATTATCTGATGATATCCAACCACATCAAACGCTAGATATTCAGGTACAGCGAGAAGATGGCAGTCAAGACCAGTTCAAAGTGTTGTGCCGCATCGATACGCTAAATGAGGTGGAATACTTTAAAGCAGGTGGGATTCTGCATTATGTATTACGCAATTTGATCGCTGCATAACGAAACACACACTTAAATCAAAGATGAAAGCTGGTCTTTCATCTTTTTTTGTTTGAATTTCAAACATTCAGCGTTAAGGTAGTCAGGCCCGATTAAATTGGATAAAGGCTTTGAATCAGTTACCTCGCTATGTTTATTATCTCCTGGTTGCACAGGCCTTTAACCTCATTGCCGCAGTGTTGTCGGTGACGGTGGCTGCAATTGTTGGCTTGAAATTGGCACCTACTCAAGCTTTGGCTACGGTTCCATATGGCTTGCAGTTTTTAGCGATGTTACTGACCACCTTTATTTTTTCATTTTTGATGAAAAAGCTTGGACGGCATCTGGTTTTCCAGTTTGGTTGTGTCTGTCTTTTCTTCGCTGGGGTTCTCGGTTATTTGGCCCTACAGCAGCAACAGTTTTATTTATTGTGCCTGAGCCATTTTTCTCTGGGTTTATTTATCTCAACTGCGAATTTTTATCGCTTTGCTGCTTCTGATCGCTTGGCCGCTGATTTAATTCCAAAAGCAACAGCCATGGTGATCTCGGGTGGAGTGATCGCTGCTGTGATTGCACCGATGCTGGCAATTCAATTTCAACAGGTACAAGGCTTACCTGATTTTACCGCAATCTATTTCATTTTTAGTGTCTTGGCCTTGTTGCTCTCTCCGATCTTGTATTTATGGAACAAAAAATTCCAATGCCAGCAGATACAACAGGTGCTGATTGAACCAACTCAACGTCGCAAACTGCCAAGCACTTTGCTTATCGCTGCGGTGATCAGCGGTGCATTTGCTTACTATATTATGAATGTCATGATGATTATGTCCTCCTTACATCTCAAGGAACATCACTCATTTCATTATGCTTCGATCTCGATTCAGCTACATGTGTTGGCGATGTTTATCCCATCCTTCTTTGTGTCTAAACTGATTCAACAATGGGGAACGCAAACCACAATTTATGTCGGTTTTGCTTTGTTGATGTTATCGTCTTTAATTCCAATGTTTGGACAGGTCGGCATCTATATTAATGCTGCCTTGATCGTTCTGGGCGTGGGCTGGAATTTTGCTTACTCAGGTGCATCAACCTTGTTAGCAGGTCTCAACGAGCAGCAAAAACATCGTGTCCAAGGCATTAATGAAACAGGAATTGCTTTGTTTGCAACATTAGGGGCATTTTTACCTGCACCGATTTTGAGTAGCCTTGGATGGATCAATGCAAACCTGTTGGCTTTATGCATGAGCCTGATTGTTTTTACCCTGTTGGTTATTTTAATTCGTCGAGATCAACCATCAAGTAAAGTTTCAGTAGGCTAACCTAAAACCAGTTAAACACGGTAAAATACTACTTTGATTCAAAAGATAGACCACGACTGTGATGACCGATGTTCCTGTAAATGATGAATATGAGCGCCGTTTTGCTGGTGTTGCCAAAATTTATGGAGAAACTGCTTTTTCACATTATGAAAACAGTCATGTCATGGTGATTGGGATTGGCGGCGTCGGCAGTTGGGCAGTTGAAGCACTAGCACGTACCGGGATTGGTGAACTGACCCTAGTCGATATGGATGTGGTAGCCGCATCGAATATTAACCGTCAATTGCCTGCGATGAGTTCGACACTAGGACAAGAAAAAATCGAAGTGATGGCAGAACGTTGTCGCCAAATTAATCCACGTATGAAAGTAAACGTGATTGATGATTATCTCAGCCCTGAAAATGTCAAAGAAATTCTAAATCCAGTGCCAAGCATTGTTTTGGATTGTATTGATGACGTCAAAGCCAAACTTGCCTTGATGTTGCATTGTCGTTTTAACAAAATCCCGTTGATCGTTTCAGGCGGTGCGGGTGGCAAACTTGATCCGCTTAAGATTCGCGTGGCAGACTTATCCAAGACAGAGCAAGACCCAATGTTAGCAAAACTACGCACTCAACTGCGTTCCAAAGGGATTTGTAAAAAGCCCAAAGAGAAATTCGGCATTACTTGTGTGTATTCGATTGATAATCCATTTTCAAGTGCAGAAGTTTGCCCAAGTGCTGGCTTACGTTGTGGCGGTTATGGTTCGGCAGTGGTGGTGACTTCAAGCTTTGCCATGGTGGCGGTGGCTGAAGTCTTAAAGAAACTGGATCGTATGCAGATTAGCAAATAGTTGTTGAGGGTGATCAGCCCTTATTTAACAGGCATTTAACAACCACGACAATTGAGCTAAATTGATTCGTTATAGATAAAAAAGTAGAGAATAATCAACATGAGTTTCAAAAAAAATTTAGGCAATACCGAGTATCTTATGCAAAACAATAAAAATAGTTATGCCGAGTTTTGGCAATGGTTTCAGGAACATCAACATGAGTTTTATCAAATATTAAATGCAAGGAATCAAGATAAAATTCAAGAAGATTTCTTTGATAAATTATGGGCTGAATTGGTGAACGTTCATGATGGAATTTTTTTCCTAGCAGGAATGGCAGATGAACACACCGCTGAACTTATATTGACACCTGATGGGGTGATTCGAAATATTATCTTTGTAGAAGAGCTTATTGCCACAGCACCTAAAATTTCAGGATGGAAATTTACAGCCCTTAAACCCGCTAGTGAAATCCATCAGACCTGTATTGGTATGCATGACCATGAATTTAGTCAAGACACCTTATCTTTTTACCTAAAAGACCATCCTGAATATCCAGATGAAATTGATCTATTTGTGGTTCATGATGAATATAATGAAGCGCAAAAAAGTGAATTTTTACAAGGCGTTTATATTTTCTTAGACAATTATTTGGGGGAATATGATTCGGTAACCAAACTTGATCAAGTTTCAGTGCAATCTAAACAAGATGCTGAAAAAGAATTAATGCCCATTGCAAATTTAAAGAAAATTTTAACCTTAAAAAACAGTGAAATTTCTCGTCTTGATAAAGTGATTCGTTCAAATACTGATGAGGATGAATATATTAGTTTAGAAGGAGAGACGAATGACGGTTTACCTCTTATTGCCATTTTAAATAGCACATTATTAGAGTGGGATAAAAAAGCATCACATCCTTGGATGATGATTATTGAGATACGTTATGGTGGGGAGAACTTTAATGGTATGCCACCATCGAATCAATATGAACTGCTTGAAAGTGTTGAACAGGCATTAGTTGCTGAATTAAAAGATGTTGATGGATATTTAAATATCGGTCGTGAAACTGGTAATCATTTAAGAACGATATATCTCGCTTGTAAGGATTTTAGAAAGCCATCCAAGGTAATTGACCAAATTATTCAAAATCATAAAGATAACTTCGAAATTGAGGTTAGTTTTTTCAAAGACAAATATTGGCGGTGTCTGAGTAAATTTGGAAGATAAAAAGCAAGATTGATAGAATGCTGGGTAACTAGACTAATGCGATTTGACTGCTACGACCCAATTTATGCAAAAGTATTTTTTATGATGAATAGCAAGCTTGTTTCATCGTGAAGAGGGGGCAGCATTTGGGTATTAACTACGCTGTTGCAGAAGCAGGGTGAGTTAAGAATGGCACAACCCAGAGATTAAGCTTGCGGATACTGTGGCGCTAAACGGTAGTAACTATAAGTCACATTCGGATCTTTATAAACATCATAGCTACGTTGCTTATAGTCAGATACCCACTGTGATCCTGTAAAACCTGCAATATGTCCGTAACGATGTTTTTTGGTGCGGTGGATAATATAAATATCGCCTGGCTGGGGATTATTAAATTCAGGTGTGATTTTTTGATACCCAATCTGTTGTAAGGTGCGTCCCCAGTCTGATGCAGCAACAGGATGTTGAACGATATTTGCACCAGCAGATTGTAAAGCGATTCTGACGAATTTAGCACATTGAGATGAGCTGCGATAAGATGCTCGTTTGGTCAACTTCTGAGAGAACTTACTCACATCAATTCCCGAAGACGATGGCAGCTTTGGCATCTCTCGATAAGGAATAACCACCTGTTGCGAGGGTGGGTGAATCATACTGTGATCAACTGAAGGTACATCATAAATCATTGTGAATCTCTACCGCATTTTCAAAACAACTGAACGTGTGCCAGAATTTATTACGGCGCCCATAGTAAGCGATAAATCTTAAAAAAACTGAAATGTAACGTAATAATATAACATTTTAGCTGTTGTAAAGATCACTTAGCTGAATTTCTATTTAAGAATCTTTTTCATTATCAGTAAGTTGTTGGTTGATTAGTTTAGATAAAATGATTTGTAAGATTATATTTCATTTTTGCTTAAAAAATGGACTGATTGATATGGGGAATTAGATCTGCTTTGATACGTAGTGTTTATCTAAACTTATGTTTAATATAATGATATGTGATAAATTGATTGAAGTGCTCCGTCCTGAGAAATTTTCAAATCTTCATCAGCATAGTGCAATGAATTCTGCGATATATCAAAAAATTTTTTTTGAATACTAGCGTCTTTAAAATATTTAGCTAAATATTGCGATGCTTGATCGTGAATACTTATATATGAATCCCCTTATTCTTAATAAAAAACAAAACCATTTAGTACGTCTTTTTGCATAAAATCTAAAAATATTCCTGTGGCTAACATATATTGCAGCACTTGCTCTGGCACCATTGCTGAACGTATAGTGATGCGCTGCGTCGTGTTGAATCTGCAATGAATGTTAAATATTGAGTTTGAGAGAAATCGTATATGAAGAAGGCATTGCTGGCTTCCTTTGTTTTTACCAGTATCTGCTTTGGATGTTCACAATCTAATGAGGCAAAAAATCAAAGCAATACACAAGCACAAAAGTCAGATGTACATTCAAATAAGCAACATTTCGTCAATAATCCTGAGTTTAAGGCATGGGTAGGGCATTATTCTGGAGTGGTGCCATGTGCGACATGCGTGACGAGCTGTGATGGTTGTTTAGGTACAGGCGTTGATCTCATAATCAAGGCGGATCAAACCTTTGTATTGGAACAAACTAATAATAATGATAATAGTCCAGCTAAAATTTATGCAGGGAAATTTAAGTTTCTGGATAATGACCAGTTAAAGATTCAGCTACAAGGTGTCCCTGCTCGGAATATGATTATGTTAGGTGATGAACTGACGGAAATCATTGATACAAAAACACAGATGCCTTTTGATTATTATGAAGAGTTTCAGTTAGCTAAAAAAGTTTAACTTTGGTTATGTTCATATTGAAAGGGCATGTTGCATACTTTCTAGCTACACATAGTTTACACTTTTGAAGATCGACAAATCCCGCGGTAGGTGGTGTAAACTTTGGCTATTTCTGGAAGACGAAATTGTGAAATCACGCTTGAGCATAACCAAGGATTCAAGTTGTTAAGCTCAAGTGATTGGTGAGACTTTTAGGTTATCGCAAGCTCAGTGGTGGTGGAACATAGCGTAATTCGCTATGTTCCCATTCAGATAAGTTATGTTTAGAACATTGAGTTAGTTTTGATGCTCTTTTAAATAATCTTCAGTACGTTGCATTGCGGTTTGAATATTTTGAATTGCATTTTCGATATCAGCAATCGTTTTGGCATTGCCACCGCTCAGTGCTTGACGCCATTTTCTTGCGCCAGGCAAGTTTTGGAATAAGCCTAGAATATGGCGGGTGATAATTGAAAGTGGTGCGCCTTCAGCTACACGCTGATGAATATAAGGCATCATCTGTTGCATGAGATCAAAACGATCAGGTGCTTCCAAATTCCAAAGTTGGCCCATCTCAGCCAATAGGTACGGATTGTGATAGGCTTCACGACCAATCATCACCCCATCAACATGCTGTAAATGTTGTTGTGTTTCTTCGAAGGTTTTGATGCCACCGTTAATCTCAATGGTGAGGTGTGGACGTTCTTGCTTTAAGCGATAGACATCGTCATAACGTAATGGCGGAACATCACGGTTTTCTTTAGGTGATAAACCTTGCAAGATGGCAATACGTGCATGCACGATAAAATGTGTACAACCCGTTGCCGCCACCGTATCGACAAAATGCAGCATTTCTTCATAAGACTGCATATCATCAATCCCAATACGATGTTTCACCGTCACAGGAATCGACACTGCTTTTTGCATGCTATGAATGCATTCGGCAACGAGATTGGGTTCAGCCATGAGACATGCACCAATCTTATTATTCTGTACACGGTCACTTGGGCAACCTACGTTTAAATTAACTTCGTTATAGCCCCAGTCTTCAGCCATTTTGGTACATGTGGCTAAATCTTGCGGATTTGAGCCGCCAAGCTGTAAAACAATCGGATGTTCTTGTTGGTTGAAGTCGAGATGGCGATTGGCACCGCCATAAATAATCGCTCCCGTGGTCACCATTTCGGTATACAGCACCACATTAGGATTAAAAAGACGTGCAAAGAAACGATAGTCTTTTGTTGTCCAATCCATCATCGGCGCGACGGAAATACGTGGCTGTAATGATTCAAGTGGTTGCATAAACAGATCTCGAATGTGGACAAGCAAAGAAAGGGCAGCATTATACGAGTTTTGTGATCAATTCACCAATGCTGATCCCCGTCACTTCAATTTTCACTATGCGGATGAAGATCTAGGAGGTGACCCTGTTGTTTTTCTTCGTTAAAAGGTAATCAAACAAGCTAAACAACATACAGGCAAAGACCAGACTGATTCCAGCCAAACAAGTCATGCTCCAGCCGCCGTGATTCCAAGCAAAAATACCAAGTGCTGAACCACATGCTCCACCAGTAAAATAGGCAGTCATATAAATCGCATTGATACGAGACTTCGCATCAGGACGTAAACGGAAAATCACACTTTGGTTACTGGTATGGACTAAGGCGAGAGCCAATTGGATGAGTGCAAAGCCGAGAATATAACTGAACAAGAGGCTTTGTCCGAAATAGAAACAAATCCAACTCAAGATAAATAAAGCACAACCCATCCAAGTCAGTTGGCTGGTATAGCCCTGATCTGCATATTTACCGATATATTGCGTAGAGAGGGCGCCAAAGATCCCGACCAAAGGCACCATACCAATTAAAAGATCTTGAAGATGATGTGCTGAAGTTAGCAGTAGGGCAATCGTAGAATATAGAATACTGACCGCAGCAAAGGCGAAGCCGCCTGCAAGCGCACGTAAGACTAAGCGTTTTTCTTGCTTGAGTAACTGCGCCATGGAGACAAAGACTTGGCCATAATTCATTTTCATGCGCATGGCATAAGGTAAACGGCTTTTTAAGGCATAAGCCAAAATCAACATTAATATGCCGCTGACCACATAAATCACTTTCCAGTGAAATAAATTCGAAAATAAGCCTGCCAGACTGGTTGAAAGTAAAATACCTACCAGCAATCCACTCATTAAAAAGCCAATTACTTCACCTGTTTTTTCTGGTTTTACGGTCATGGTTGCGAGGGGAATCAACACTTGTGCAGCAACTGAGAATAGTCCAGCCATGACCGTACCGAGCCAAAGCATAGGTAAGTTGATAGAGAAGGCACTAATAAATAAGCCAACAGCACATAACACCATCAATAAAGGAATGAATTTAGTCTTATTGACTACATCGCCCATTGGCACAATAAACAGCAAACCCAATGCATAAGAGACTTGGGCAAAAGTTACAGTTAGTGCAGCTTGACCTTCAGTCACGGCAAAGTACTGTTGAATGGAGTGAATGAGCGGTTGACTATAATAGTTGGCACCCGCACACAAACCACATGCTGCAGCCATAAACCAGAGTAAGGTTTTATTTTGACTAATATCTTGAGGGGCAGACATAATTTTCTCTATTGCTGGTTTAAGCGGTATAGGCCGTTGCTTCAACTTCGATTAGCATGCCTTCCAATGCCAAACGCGGGACAGGAATGAGCGTACATGCTGGGAAAGCATGGTTTTTCCATAAATCTTGTATAATTTGGATCAAAGCCTGATGCTTTTCAGCATCATGCTCCACAATTAGAATGCGTAAAACAGCGATATCCACAATTTGAGCATGGACTGAAGCTAGAGCATGTTGAATATTATAGAAGACTTGTTGTACCTGTTGCTCAAAATATTCTGAAAGCTCACCATTTTTATTTTCCCCACCTTGGCCTGCGATATGAATGGTACGCATATTGGGGGGGACAACCGCAATATGACTATAACCATTACCACGTGGATTATACAGTTCATTCGGATTGATGATTTTAAAGATAGGAGTGTTGATCTTATTCATAGCGAAAAACATCATGCTGAATATTGAGATAATTGAGTATCAAAGCTCAAGTTAGCTTGAGGTCAAGCGGATTTTGAAGCTAAAGCAACAATCAATGACAATAAAAAGCCTATTTTTTAGAATTTTAAGTTTTATGCAGATCAAAGGTTGTTTGAACTTAGAGGGGTGGGTATTTATTGCACCAATATTGTGCAATAAAGAAGCTTTTTCTAGACAAAACTATACAAATATCACTTGAAAAAATGCCTATCTAAGTTTTTTTAACTCTTTTTTGATTTTTCTGAAGTATTTGCTGCATGCAATTCAGATTAATTGATAAGGAGAAATAAGTGCTCATGCTTATAACTCACTTGAGTTCTATAAATTAACTAATAAAAAGTAGCCGAAAAGACCAATAAAAGTTCAGAGAAGCCAATCCCTCCTAACAACTGCATGATTATGATGCCGATTCAACCCATCTATCATTACTAGATAAAAGGAGTGATCCAATTTGGTAAAACGAATTTAGTCTATTGGTAATGAGGATAAGGGCGATCAGTAGGTTTATTGAGTGAATACCGCTTTTATCTTTCTTATGAGAAAGGGAAATGCAAGAAAATAGATGGATTGATTACGAGAATGCTTGAGTTCTCACATTTATGGAATATGAAAAACAAGGTCTGACTGATCAAAAGGCAAACCTGCGGATCATACAAGTTAAAAATGTGAATGTGAATCATCAGTTCAAAATATAGGTATTTATTAAATAAATATTGGGTGGAAATTTAAAATACTTCCATTAGAATCCAAATTTCTACAAAGAATACTCCTGGGGGAAACATTGCTATTTGCGATGTTTACTTAAGAAAAACTAGCTTGAGGAACGCTCATGCAGATCGGAATCCCAACCGAAACTGTTGCAGGTGAAAGTCGTGTAGCGGCTACACCAGAGACAGTTAAGAAGTTGATTAACGCAGGTCATAGTATTGTCATTCAACGTGGTGCTGGTGTTAAAGCTGCATACATTGACAGTGCTTATGAACAAGTTGGCGCAACCATTACGGACGATGCTTATACAGGCAGCCAAATTATTTTGAAGGTACGTGCCCCTAAAGGCGATGAAATTCAAAAGCTTGCGGCGAATACTACTGTCATAGCAATGTTTGACCCTTACCGCAATCCAGAACTAGATCAGTTTGCTAATCAGCAAGTGTCTGCTTTTGCTCTAGAATTACTTCCACGTACGCTTTCTCGCGCACAAAACATGGACGTACTTTCTTCTCAAGCAAACTTGGCAGGTTATAAGTCTGTATTGTTAGCTGCGGCTGAATATCAACGTATGTTCCCAATGTTAATGACGGCTGCAGGTACTGTAAAACCTGCGCGTGTTGTGATTATGGGTGTTGGTGTTGCGGGTCTTCAAGCGATTGCGACTGCGAAACGTTTAGGTGCGGTCGTAGAAGCAACTGACTTACGTCCAACAGCAAAAGAACAGGTTGAATCTTTAGGCGGTAAATGGCTTGATGTGCCAATGTCCGATGAAGAAAAACAAAAAGCTGCGGATGCTGCTAAAAATGGTTATGGCTGGATGCCGGGTGAGCAATACATCAAGGACCAAGCCGCGATTGTAGATAAAGCTGTGTCAAATGCTGACATCGTGATTACCACTGCATTATTGCCAGGTCGTGATGCGCCACGTCTAATCAAAGCGGAAACTGTTGCCAAGATGAAACCGGGTTCTGTCATTTTAGATATGGCAGTTGAAACGGGTGGTAATGTTGAAGGTTCTAAAGAAGGCGAAACAGTCACAACTGAAAATGGCGTGAAAATTTTGGGTATTCCAAACATTCCAGGCACAGTTGCAACTGAAGCATCTGCATTGTATGCACGTAACGTTTTTAACTTCCTTGAGACATTATTCGACAAAGACAAGGCCTTTGCGATCAATCAAGAAGAAGAAATCCAAAAAGCGTTACTCGTGACTCATGGCGGTCAAGTACTGCTCAAGCGCGGTTAAGGAGAGTTCTCATGGTTGAAACGATTACAATTTTCGTCCTTGCCATCTTCGTTGGTTATTACGTGGTGTGGGGTGTAACACCTGCATTACATACACCATTAATGGCGGTAACCAATGCATTGTCTTCAATTATTGTTGTTGGCGCGATGATCCAAACTGTTGGTATGCCAGCGATTGGTGTAGATGCTAACGTTGCATTCCAAAGTGTAAACGTGGTGAGTATCCTTGGTGCGATTGCTGTGTTCTTGGCAAGTATTAACATCTTCGGTGGCTTTGCTGTAACTGCTCGTATGCTTGAAATGTTCAAGCCGAAGCAAAAGAAAAAAGAGGGCTAAGCAATGGAATTCATTCGAGACTATGCGGATTGGTTCTACCTGATTGGTGCTGTCCTTTTTATCTTAACTTTACGCGGTTTGTCTGGTCCTAAGACTGCAATTGCAGGTAACCGCTACGGTATGATCGCAATGGCGATTGCTGTAGTAACCACCTTCTTTGTTGCTGAACATCCAGTGGTTTGGATGATCGGTGGTGCAATGGTACTGGGTGCTGTTGTTGGTATCGCGCGTGCGAAAACAGTGCCAATGACACAAATGCCAGAGACTGTAGCATTGATGCACTCTCTCGTTGGTTTGGCTGCAGTATTGATTGCAATTGCGGCGATTCTGCACAATAACCAACTCACTGCATTATTTGAACAAAATGAAGCCGCGTTAACAGCTGCTGGTGTTCAACATGCACATATGAGTTCAGTTCATTTATTTGAATTGTTTGTTGGTTGCTTCGTTGGTGCGATCACATTTACTGCATCTGTATTTGCTTACGGTAAATTGGCTGCGAAGAAATGGGCAAAAACAATTTCTGGTGCATGGGTTAAACCAGTTCAAGCAACGATCTTTATTGCGATGCTTGCATGTGGTTTCTACTTCTTCACCACAGGTAACATGACTGCATTCTGGGCAATGACAGCACTTGCACTTGCATTTGGCTGGGTATGGATTGCACCAGTCGGTGGTGGTGATATGCCAGTTGTGGTATCACTTTTGAACTCATTCTCTGGTTGGGCTGCGGCAGGTATTGGTTTCACCCTTGAAAACAATATGTTGATCGTTGCTGGTTCACTTGTAGGTTCTTCTGGTGCGATTCTTTCTTACATCATGTGTAAGGCGATGAACCGTTCAATCATCAACGTTTTGTTTGGTGGTGCAATGGGTGGTGCAGCAGTTGCATCGGCAGATAAGGGTGAGCAAGTTCAACGTAACCACCGTTCTGGTTCGGCAGATGACGCAGGCTTCCTGATGTCAAATGCAGACAGCGTTGTGATTGTACCGGGTTATGGTATGGCGCAAGGTCGTGCACAGAATGCAGTTAAAGAATTGTGTGAAATCTTGAAAGAGCAGGGCGTAAAAGTTCGCTTCGCGATTCACCCAGTTGCTGGTCGTATGCCTGGTCATATGAACGTATTGTTAGCTGAAGCAGATGTTGCTTATGAAGACATCTTGGAAATGGATGAGATCAACTCAGATTTCCCTGCAACAGACGTGGTATTAGTGATTGGTGCAAACGACGTTGTGAACCCTGCGGCTAAAGACGATCCGACTTCACCGATTTATGGTATGCCGATTCTTGAAGCGCATAAAGCACGTACCATTATGGTGATCAAGCGCTCTATGGCGACAGGTTATGCTGGCTTAGATAATGATTTGTTCTACAATGAGAAAACCATGATGATCTTTGGTGATGCCAAGAAAGTTGTGGAAGATATGACGAAAGCAATCAATGGTGGTGGTCACTAATCTGACCCCAAACAGGATTGTAAAAGCCACCTTCGGGTGGCTTTTTTATTTGGCTTATTTTTTAAAGAAATTTTTCGACCAGACCTAGGGATTGCTGATAAAGGTTGCGTGCCAGTTGCTGATTTTTGGCATGTGAAGATTTCCAGTCAGGCATGTGCGCGCTGACATATTCTCCATTACGGTTTGCCCATTCATCACCAATCGCCATTTTGCTGATCAGATTTGCAGGAACGGAAGTTGGAACTAGACCTAATTTCATCGCTGCATAGACAGGTTTTGGTAGGTCACGATAAATATCAGAAGCGACACCACCTGGATGCAGAGCGTTGTTGGTGATTGAGCTACCCGCTAATTGTTCTGCTAATGCATTACTGAACAGTAAATTTGCAAGTTTCGATTGCCCATAATAAAACAGCGGATTATAAAAACCTTCTGCACGGAATTTATTGGATTTTATTGAGCCTACCCAATGTGCAATCGATGCCAAATGGACAATACGTGCTTGAGGCGATTGTTTTAAAGCAGGCAGCAGTTTTTGAGTCAATAAAAAATGACCGAGATAGTTGACGCCAAACTGTTGCTCAAATCCATCGGCAGTCAGTTGTTTGGTTTTGGCAAATAAGCCTGCATTGTTGATCAACACATCCAGATTGCCATAGCGATCTGCAATTTCATCAGCTGCTTTTCGAGTCAATTCAAGGCTGTTTAGGTCGAGGGAGATGAGATCGATTTGCCCTTGATCGAGCGCCTGTAATTTGTTTTGTGCTTGTTGTGCTTTCTGTGGGTTTCGGCAAGCTAGAATCACGTGTTGCCCTTGTTTGACCAACTGCTCTGCTGTGGCAAAACCAATGCCTGTATTGGCACCTGTAATCAGTATTTTCACTTCCTGTACTCCAGTTATGCTATTTATTGGTGGGATTGCAAGAATCTGTATAGTGCTGCAATTTTGACAATTTGTCATGTCAAATTTAAAGATGGGAGATGACTGGCATTTGCTCGTCCTTAGATGGCAAAGATGTTTTCCTTGGGGATTATGCTTGTTGATGGATTTTAGAATTGAGCATTAGTCGAAATAAGTATTCTCAGGTAATCCTTGTAATAACTCAAAAAATTGATGGATTTGTGCTTCGGTAACACGTGCTGTTGAAATTGGAGGTAATTCATCCTTGCCAAAGAAAGCCACCTCTGAGGTTTCGATGCTTGGCTTGAGTTCACCACCAATCAGTTCACACCAAAAAAAGGCTTTATACACGTGCAAGAACATGGCGGGGTGAGGGTGCTTTCTACGATCTGTGAGTGCGAGGAGTCTAACGGCCTTCACCTCTAACCCAGTTTCTTCAAGGACTTCTTTTTCAGCATTTTCTGCAGCGGAATATCCAACATCTGCCCAACCACCAGGAATAGACCATAAGCCATCCTGTGTCTCTTTGGCTAATAGAAGTTTATCGTCCTTAAAGACAACAGCGCGCACATCGATTTTAGGTGTTGCATAGCCAATATCTTGTAGTACATTGGGGATAAAAAGAGTGGTATCAATTTCTTTTAATTCAATCAAGGTGCGGACATGATCAAGTAATTGCTCATAACGCTCTTTATCGTACACATCTTTGCTGTAGTGCAAACCTGATTAAGCTAATCCTGTAATTTTATTGAGTGTTTCAATCCATGCGGCTGAATCTTTCATCTTATTCTAGCTGTACTTGAAGAGAAGATTTAATACTAGCATTACGATTATATTTTACAACGAATGGTCGGAAATTTAGGGTTAAATCAGCTTGTGCTATGCCCGTATTTAGCGCCATCTCTTTGCTTACATATCCCATATAAAAAAGCGACCTATTCGGTCGCTTTTTTTGAAGAGATTTACGCTACAGATTCGGGCGCACGCCATAGGCTTTCTAAGTCGTAGAACTTACGCGCGGTTGGTAGCATTACATGTACCACAACGAAACCGAGGTCGATTAAGATCCATTCAGCATCGCGTTCACCTTCGACACCGATTGGGCGGAAACCTGCTTTACGTGCTTCATCAGCAACATTATCTGCAAGGGCTTTAACATGACGAGTCGATGTACCGCTTGCAATCACAATTGCATCGGCAACATTACTGATCGTACTTACGTCAAGTTCAAGAATATCTTTGGCTTTTACATCAGTGAGAGCTTCATGTACAACGTTTAGGCACGCTTGTACATCTTTGTTCGCTGTTTTGATTTTTAGGTCGTGAGAATTAGAAGCGCTGGGCGATGGTTCTAAATTCATAGAGGGTATATTTTCCTGACAATTGCTCATTTTCAAATATACCGTTTTTCTCTAAAAAGTTCAAATTTTAGCAGTAACAGTTTATGTATTCACATCATTGGAAAAGTACTTCTTTTTCCATGCAAAAGATTGATCTGACTGAGTTTTTGGTCTGTATTCCGCTGCAATGAGACCTCGATAGTCACTTTGTAGTAACCAGTCAAAGATTTGTTTATAGGGGATATTTCCCGTATCTGGTTCGTGGCGGCCTGGACAGTCGGCAAATTGGATATGTCCAATTTGATGCAAGTTTTCCTGTAAACCTGCCAAAACATCTTCACCCATCATTGCCATGTGGTAACAGTCATATTGCATTTTCAGGGCAGGGTGGTTGATGGCTTCCAGCATTTCTTGTGCTTGAGCAATATTTTGAACTAAGAAACGTGGCATATCGTTGCCATTAATCATTTCAAAAACAGGTTCAATACCTTGTTCAGTTAACATATGACAAGCCAGTTTTAGATTGTTGGATAGGGTGTTAAGACAGGGGAGTAGATCTGCATCAAGAGGCTGTTTACCTGCCAGAATATTCACACGTGGAACATTTAATGCATTGGCATAGGTAATGGCGAGTTCAAGTGCTTGGTGAAATTCGACTTCACGACCAGGTATACCTGCAAGCCCATTGCCGCCTTGCATTAAATCGCCCGCAGGAACATTAATCAGGCAGAGAGATAAATTATATTGTTCAAGTTGGGTTCGAATATCAATAATGTCGAGTTCATAAGGAAATTGAATTTCCACATGCTGAAAACCGTGAGCTTGCGCTAAGGCAAAACGCTCAATTAAAGGGACTTCAGTAAAGATCATGGATAAATTGACTGCAAGATGGCTCATTTTCAGACTCCCCGAATCAATAATTATTGTTCTATATATTGAATAATAGTCGCTAAATCCTTATCGGCAAAGCCATTTTCTTGGTGAGCTTGTAACTGTAATAAGGCTTTTTGTGCCACAGGTATCTTTAAGTTAAAACTTTGCGCTAGATGTAACGCATTGTTTAAATCTTTTGATAAGGTTTGCACTTTCCATTGTACTGGCTCAAAAGTATGAGTTGCCATACGCGGTGCAAGGATTTGAAAGGGTTTAGAATCAGCAAAACCACCTGCGAGTGCAGGAGCAAGTAAACTTGTATCTACACCTGCTTGCTCTGCAAGGGCAACGGCTTCGGCGATCAGTGTGCTGTTGGCTGCAACAATCAATTGATTACAAATCTTGGTGGCCTGCCCCGTGCCTGACTCTCCCATACGGGTAACGCGCTGTGACAAGACATTGTAAATTGGAGTGAGCTGTTGAATAGTTGCAGCATCTCCACCAGCAAAAATAACCAATGTACCTTGTTCAGCTCCCATAGTTCCGCCTGATACAGGGGAGTCAATCCATGTGACCTGTTGTTGTTGCGCAGATTGAGCCAATTGTTGCGTCGCAGACACCGATAAGCTCGAGAAATCAACGATGATCTGCTCAGTTTTTAAATAGGGTTGAATTTGCGAGAAAACACTTTGCACCGCTTGATCGTCAGCTAAACAGGTCAAAATAACAGGATAGCTTGCGATATCATTTAGTACTAATAATGAAGCACCTTGTTGCTGCAAAGGTTCACATGCAAGTGGGCTACGGTTCCAGACCGCCACAGGATAACCTGCTTGCAATAGTCGGCTGGCCATACGTGTGCCCATTAAACCCATACCTAAAAAAGCGATTGGTGTTTTTTGATTCGCATGCATGTGAATGTACTCAAGTCGTGATTATTTATATTGGCGCGGTAAAAATTGAACTTCTGGATTTTTGTCTTTTTTACGTGCCAGGCTGCTGTTTTTACCTAAAATTAGTTTTAATTGCCAAAGTTTTTCTAAGCGTAATGCTTTTTCAGGTTGGTGTTCCATCGCATCCAAAACACGCTTGGCTGCCATAATTGCATCAGGTGAACGTTGTAAAATTTCTTCGGCAATGCTGTTTGCTTTGGCTAATGGATTAGCATCCAAATGTGTCACTAAACCAATTTCTTTGGCGTATTCAGCATCAAAGATACGTGCAGTTAAGGTCAATTCTTTAGCCAAATCAACACCAATGAGACCTTTTAATGAGCGTGTCAGTCCCATATCGGGTACAAGACCCCAGCGACTTTCCATAATTGACATTTGCGTATTTGGCGTCGCGATACGGATATCTGCTGCCAGAGCCAGTTGCATGCCTGCACCAAAGCAATAACCTTCAATTGCTGCGATGACTGGGATTGGTAGGTTTTGCCAGATCAAGAATGCTTTTTGGAATAAGCTTTGACCTGGTTTGATTAGTTCCCATGCGGCAAATGCGGTGTTTTTAGGGTTGTTTAAATCAGAAAGGTCGATGCCTGCACTAAAGACTTGTGCTTCACCAGTGAGAATGACACAGCGGATTGAACGATCTTTTTCAATTTTTTTTGCAGTTGCCACCAGCTCTTTGAGTAAGGCAAAGCTCATTGCATTACGTTTATCTGGGCGGTTTAAGGAAACTGTTGCGATTCCATTGTTCTTTTCAACGCGTAAAAGTGCCATCTGCCTTACTCTTATTGTGTTTGATGAGGCAGCATAGCATGAGTCTTTAGGTTGAAACATGACAGGCCAGTCACAAAAAGGACTGCCCGTATTTTAATCATTGATTATCCAATATCCCAACTTGCTGCGTTAGGAGTCGTGGGCATGTAGGATTAAGTTAGCAGCTTGTCTCACTTGTTCAATCGCTGTGCTAAGTTCATTGAAACGATGGGTGGTTTCACGAATAAACACATCATCTGCTTTACGGCGTTCTTTGCGTAAGGTCGAGACAAATTGTTCAAACTCACCTGAGACTTGCTGTAAATTTGGGGTTCCAACATAACGGGTTGCGCCATAAAGACGATGTAGGACATGCTCCAATTGTGGAAAGTCTTCCATCTCAATCAGTTGCTGCATTTCCGCCAATTCCGTATCAAAACTATCCACCAGCATATTTAATAAATCTTGCGCCAGATCTTCTTTGTTGGCTGCAAGTTGCACGCTTTGTTGCCAATTCAGGATTTGAGGGTCAATTGATTCAATTGGTCGCTTAGGTTCAATGCTCGCAGGTTGGGCACTGAAATTATTTTTGGTCCAATGCGTCAGAATTTGAATGATTTGCTCCATCTGAATTGGCTTGGTTACATAATCATTCATACCAACTTTGAGCAGTTTCTGCTTTTCATCCGCCAAAGCATGTGCTGTGAGGGCAATAATTGGCAGTTGCATCCCGTTATCAAGTGTTGATTCCAATGAGCGAATGGCGCGAGTGGTATCAATCCCTGACATCACTGGCATTTGAATGTCCATAAATACCAAATCAAACGGTGGCGATTTTTGTTCTATTCGCTCTTGAATAATGTCGATGGCCTTTTGTCCACTTAAGGCTTTGGTGGTGGTGACATTGAGCTCACCGAGTAAGGCCTCAAGTACAATCAAGTTAGGTAGGTGATCATCTACAGCCAAGATGTGTAAACCTTGACCATTAAAGTCTTCTGGTTCTTGCTCAAAAACAGGCTCATTGCCGAGTAGCTGTACCAACTCACGACGACTTAACGGTTGATAGAGTGGGCGAGCACGATACTCATTGAGCATGTTTGGCTCAAGACTCATCTGATAACCATAAACAGCCAAGTTACCATGATAACGCTGACGAATCTCTTTGAGTAAGGCTTCGGTATCACCGCTATGATCGACAATCAGCCACGTATTTTCTTGTTGATTCAGATGATTCAAACGGCTGAATAAATCCAGAATCGATTGGGTCTCAATATGTGAGACATGGTAATTTTCGAGGTATGAACGCAATACGCTGGCCGTTGCTGGGTGGGCAAGATAAGAAACCACTTGCAAATGCTCGAAACGTGGATGCTCCACAAACTCATCTTGCTCCTCAACTTTAAATGAAGCCGTGAACCAGAAGGTTGAGCCTTTTTCGGTTGGAGCACGCTCTTGGTTATCTTCAAAGCCAATCTGACCATGCATCAAATGCACCAACTGTTTGGAAATGGCCAGACCAAGCCCTGTGCCACCGAATTGACGTGTCACCGATGCATCGCCCTGAGAGAACGATTCAAATAACTTTTTACGATCTGTACCACTTAGGCCAATACCGCTGTCTTGTACACTAAAGTGCAGTAGGCATTGTCCGATCTCATCATCTTCCATGCGCACGCGAACAATGATTTCCCCATCAGGGGTGAACTTGATCGCATTGGAAATCAGATTGGTCAGAATCTGTTTAAAGCGTAGTGCATCACCGACCACATGTTTTGGAATATTCTCTGCATAGTAGAAGGCCATATTGATATGCTTTTGTGCCGCCAAAGGCGAGAGCATATCCATTACATCAAAAATGGCTTCTTCAAGGTCAAAGGGTGCCGTTTCAAGCTCGAGTTTACCTGCATCAATTTTAGAGAAATCCAACACGTCATTGATCAGTGCCAACAGATGTGCCGATGATTTTCGGATGGTTTGCAGGTAGAGGTTTTGCTCATTGCTTAGGTTTTGCTGACGTAATAATAAGTGAATAAAGCCATCAATACTGTTCAGCGGTGTTCTGAGTTCATGGCTGATGTTGGCCAAAAAAACCGACTTCGATTGATTGGATGAAATCGCTTGGTCACGTGCTTGGCGGTAGGTAATGTTCTGGACTTCTAATGTATCGAGTGTTCGACGTAAATCTTCTTCGGTTTGCTCGGTATGTTCTTTTAATTCTAGGAAACTAAAGTGCAGACGCTTCACCACATTGGCGATATCACGCTGTAGTAAACGCAGTTCACCGGTACTATTCACCACAATATGCTGATCGAGGGTATCGGCATTAAGGCGTTGCATTTGCATGCGGATTTCATACAATGGCGCGAGCCAGCGACGAGAGAATACATTTAAACAGAACAGTAGAATCAGTATGGTGATCAGTCCAGTCACGACCAAGGACAGCAGAATTTTATAACGGGCCAATTCTAGCGGTTGATTATCTAATTCAATCATCAACCAAACAGAATTTGGGTCGCCACTGTCGAGTTTCGAACCATAAATGCTGTTGTGATTATGCGAAATTGGGCCAAAGAAATTACTGTTTTCTGGAAAATTCGGCCAAAAGCGATTGTTTTGATAGCCAACGCTTAAATAAGTCTGACCACGGTTATCAATCAGAACGGCACGCTGTAAATTTTTTTCATCAAACATTTTCTGCATGATGTTTTGGGCGCGATCATATTGATCAGGCTGTTCTTGTACCAAGCGTAATAAATCATTTGCGGTTTGGTGGTAGCGCGCCAAAATAGCAGAAGCATCCGAACGTTGTTGTGATTTTGCGGAGCTGGTGGTTTCGGATAAAACCCAAAGAATTCCAACGCCTGTCAAAATGGCAATCGGCACCAAAATCAGTGCAATCAATTGCCCATAAGCATGATTGAGGCGTAAGCGTTTCGATATGGTCTTATTGAAATTTGACATAGTACGGTCAGATTTATCATTCTGCGCAACATCTTAGCACGCTTTGTGAAAATCAAGGACATCTGCTTGCCAATAAAAAGCATAGTGAAAAGGTGCAGTATCTCTATTTTTTTCATACAATAGGCGCCACCTTGATATCGGTGTCGATCATGACGAATACGCAAACTGATTTTTTAGCAGATGATTTTTTACTGGATTACTATGTCGGTAAAACCCCTTTGGTGCGTTTGCAGCGTTTAGCGTGTCATACCCAAGCCACGGTATTAGCAAAATTAGAAGGCAATAACCCTGCAGGTTCGGTAAAAGACCGTCCAGCTTATAACATGATTGTGCAAGCGGAAAAGCGTGGACAAATTCAACCGGGTGATACCTTGATCGAAGCGACCAGTGGTAACACAGGTATTGCTTTGGCGATGGTTGCAGCAATGCGCGGCTATAAAATGAAACTGATCATGCCAAACAACATGAGTCAGGAACGTAAAGATGCAATGTTAGCCTATGGTGCCGAGTTGATTGAAGTTACTCAGCAGCAAGGTATGGAAGGCGCCCGTGACCTTGCTTTACAAATGCAGGCGGAAGGCAAAGGCTTTGTACTGAATCAGTTTGGTAATCCTGATAATGTCGAGGCACATTACCTGACCACAGGTCCAGAAATCTGGAAGCAAACAGGTGGCAAGATTACCCATTTTGTCAGCTCAATGGGTACCACCGGGACGATTATGGGCGTCTCTAAATATTTGAAAGAACAAAATCCTGATATTCAGATTGTCGGCTTACAACCTTCTGATGGTTCAAGCATTGCTGGGATTCGCCGTTGGCCTGAAGAATATTTGCCGACGATTTTTGATCGCAGTCGTGTAGACCGTATTATCGATATTCCACAGATTGAAGCAGAAAAAACCATGCGTAAACTGGCACGTACGGAAGGTATTAGTGCGGGGACATCTTCAGGTGGTGCGGTTTGGGCATCGATTAAAATTGCTGAAGAAAATCCTGATGCGGTGATTGTCTGCATTATCTGTGATCGCGGTGATCGCTACTTATCCACAGGATTGTTCTCAGTACAAGATTAGAATCTCCTTTACGGAGCTATAGCCGCTCCTCACCTCTTTTTAAAAGAAGGGGGATTCCTCCCTTTATAAAAGGGAGGTTGGGAGGGATTTGAAGAGATGTTAAGATGAATTTACGGTTCCCAATTTTAGTTTTTGATATTGAGACCCTGACCGATTTAAAGTCTGGTGCACATCTTTATCACCTTGATTTACCTGAAGCAGATGTAGAGCAGGCGCTCACCAAAATTCGTCGCCAAGAGTCGGGGATGGATTTTCAACGTCTGCCTTTGCATGAAATTGTCTGTATTTCTGGCTTATGGATTGATGAAAAAGGCTATCGCCTGTTTTCATTTAGTCAGGAACAGCATAGCGAAGCTGAAATGTTGTCAAAATTCTTATCGATCTTTGATAAGAAACAACCAACACTCGTTAGTTGGAATGGTTCGCAATTTGATTTGCCTGTCATTTTATTTCGTGCCATGTATCATGGTTTGTCTGCACCGAGCTTGTTTGATCAAGGTGAAATCGATCAGCAAAAGCGCTTTAACAACTATCAAAACCGTTACCACCATCGTCATGTTGACCTGATGGATGTGATGGCAATGTTTAATGGTCGTAATTTCCAGAAATTGGATGATATGGCTTGTTTACTCGGTTTTCCTGGCAAGCGCGGAGAAGCAGGGTATCATGTGCCTGAATATGTCCGTAACAAACAATGGTTACAATTGACAAGCTATTGTGAAGGTGATGTGTTGAATACATGGTTGGTCTATCTTCGCTGGTTATTATTAAAAGGCCAGTTGAATCAACAGGATCACCAATATTTACTGCAATCCACCATTGATTATTTACAAACGCAAACGCAACAAACAGATTTTTTACAGGTATGGCAGCAAACATCGCAATATACTGTATTCACCGCAGATACTTTTGCGCCAAAAAATTAGGTTCATCTTTTGAAACACAAAGCGAAACAACGTCCAACGCAATATCCAAGCTATACCTTTCAAATCGAGGCATTTTCTCATGAGGGGCGAGGCATTGCGCACTATGGAACGCATCCAGATCATCCTAAAGAAAAACACGGCAAGAAAGTTTTTATCCGTTATGCCCTTGTTGGTGAAACGGTGCAGGCCAAGATTACCAATCAAACTTCACGCTTAGAAGAAGCGGACATGGTCAAGCTAGAAAGTGAGGCCGCTGAGGGGCGAGTTGATCCTATTTGTCCACATTTTGGGGTGTGTGGTGGTTGTAGTCTGCAACATATTCATCCTGATGAACAGATTCTATTAAAACAGAATGTTTTAAAATCTCATTTACAACATTTTGCAGGGTTACAGCCTGAACAATGGCTCGATCCGATTCGTTCGGTTAAGCCAGATTATCGTCGTCGTGCCCGAATTGGGGTACGTTATATTGCCAAGCAAAACCGATTGGTAATGGGTTTCCGTGAGCATCATAGTAATCATTTAACTGCAGTACAGCAGTGTAAAGTGCTTGATCAAACCTTATCCGAAAGTTTACCAGAACTTAAAAAACTACTCGAAAGTCTTACAGGCAAAGCCCACATTGGTCATATAGAATTGGCCATGGGAGACAGCGAGGTTGCATTGTTAATTCGTCACTTAGATGAATTAAATGTGTCGGATGTCAACCAATTACGTCAATTTACGTTACTCAAAGGATGGCAATTGTATTTGCAACCAAAAGGGGCGGATAGTTTACATCGCGTAGATGATTCACAAGCCGAAATGCGTTTGCATTACAGTTTGGATGATTTTGCAGTCAAATTTGCCTTTTCGCCCTTAGACTTTACCCAAGTCAACAGTGGTGTAAATGCGCAGATGATTCACTTGGCATGTGAATTGCTTCAATTACAGAAAGGGGAAAGAGTACTTGACCTATTCTGTGGGCTAGGTAATTTTTCACTCCCGATTGCACGTTGTGTGGGTGAGGCAGGTCAAGTGGTCGGTGTTGAAGCGAGTGATGAGATGGTTCGTAGGGCAACTGAGAATGCGCAAGCAAATCATTTGTCTCAGACGGTGTTCTTTTCACAAGATTTAACAAAAGACTTTTCGCATCATTCTTGGGCGAAACAAGGATTTGATGCATTATTAATTGATCCTCCAAGATCGGGTGCGTTTGAAGTCATGCAATATGTACCAAATTTTGGAGCGAAAAGAATCGTTTATGTTTCATGTAACCCATCAACACTGGCAAGGGATGCAGGTGTACTGGCACAATATGGCTATCAACTGAAGAAAGCTGCGGTCATGGACATGTTTACGCATACTGAACATGTTGAATCGATTGCCCTGTTTGAAAAAGTTGAGCGGCTTGAAAAAATCGAAGAGATAAACGATTAAAAAATGAGTTACATATCCAGAGGAGAAAGGTATGGTCACAGTACGTGAGCAGTTACCTGGACGGCTTCAAGAGCTGTCTGAGGAAGCGACTGTAGAACATGCCGCTGAAGCGCAAAGTAGTCTAGTCTCTTGGCTAGATCGAGTGCGTGGTATTTTGGATGGGGCAGAGCTGAAGCAACTTCAACAGGTTGCGGAGCTGACCTTAGCAAAAGAGTTACAAGCGACGGGAAATCATCGTATCAATACCTTTAGTACAGGGATTGGTATGGCGGATATTTTGGCCCATTTACATGTCGATGAAGACACGCTTTCAGCGGCAGTGTTATATCGTAGTGTACGTGAAGGTTTGATTACCTTAGAGGATATTCAACAACAGTTTGGCGAGCAGGTTTTGGGTCTGGTGAAAGGCACACTTGCGATGGGTAAACTGTCTGAGTTGATTGAAAAGAACAAACGTTTAGAAGATCACTTTAATAATAACCAGCGTGAACACTTAAACGGCATTTACAAAATGTTGATTTCTGTGACGGAAGACGTGCGGGTTGTATTGATCAAACTGGCAGAGCGAACCTATGCACTGCGTGAATTGGCAACCGCAAGTAAAGAGCGTCAGGAACGTGTAGCACGTGAAATTCTTACCATTTATTCACCATTGGCGCATCGTTTAGGGATTGCCCAGCTCAAGTGGGAATTGGAAGATCTCGCCTTTCGTTATTTAGCCCCAGAACGCTATAAAGAGATTGCTTCTTTACTCAATGAGAAGCGTTTGGAGCGTGAGCAGTATATTCAGTTTGTCATCGATAAATTGAAAACTGAACTGGCGGCCTATGATATTCAGGCTGAAATCACAGGGCGTGTGAAGCACATTTATTCGATTTATCGAAAAATGAAAAGCAAAAATCTAAGCTTCGATCAGCTTTACGATATTCGCGCAGTGCGTGTATTGGTGAAAAGTGTCCCAGATTGTTATCACGCTTTGGGCATCGTACATCAGATATGGCGGCATATTCCGAACCAGTTTGATGACTATGTTACCAATCCGAAAGCCAATGGTTATCGTTCATTGCATACCGCTGTGATTGCTGAGAATAAGTCTCTGGAAGTACAAATTCGTACCTTTGAGATGCATAACGAAGCGGAATTGGGTGTGTGCTCGCACTTTAACTATAAAGAAGGTGCCAAGAATACCGATCATTCCTTTAATGATCGGTTACATTCATTACGTGCTGTGCTTGAGCATTATCAAGAGCGTACTGAAACCACACCGCATGGTGAAGATGAAGAATCGAATGGTATTGATCAAATTCAAGATTTTGAGAATTTTGAAAAGATCTATGTGTTTAGCCGTGACGGGGATATCAAAGAATTACCACGTGGTTCAACTGTTTTAGACTTTGCGTACCATGTACATACCGAAGTAGGGAACAAGTGCTATGCGGCACGTGTCAACCAACGTTATGTGCCTTTAACCTATACTTTAAAGACAGGTGAGCAGGTTGAGATTTTAACCAAGAAAGATCGTGAACCGAACCGTGACTGGTTGGTGAACTCCTTGGGTTATATCAAGACCGCACGTGCGCGTGACAAGCTACGTCATTGGTTTAGACAGCAAGATCGCAGTAAGAATGTTGAAGTTGGGCGTGAGTTACTCAATAAAGAGTTAGCCCGTTTAGCAATTCACCCAAAAAGTATTGATCTGAAAGATTATTCATCACATTTTAACCTGAAATCTGGTGATGATATTTTGGTTGCCTTGGTCAGCGGTGATATCAGTCTGCATGCCTTGATGAATCAAGTGAATCGTCAGATGCACTTGGATCAGGACGAACCAGAGCTGGTATTAAAACCTGCCTTAAACCCGCGTGCTAGTCATACTTTATCGGCACATGGGATTCTGATTGATGGGTTGGATAATGTTGAACTGCATATTGCGCAATGTTGTCAGCCTGTGCATGGTGAGTCGATTGGCGGTTATATTACTTTGAATCGTGGTGTCAGCATTCACAAAATTGCTTGCCCAGATTACTTACGGATGACCACCCAAGAGCCTGAACGTGCTGTTGAAGCCGATTGGGAAATGCAACCAACACGCGGACAGAGTGTGCAGATCGTGGTGGAAGCTTATGATCGTCGTGGTTTACTCAAAGATCTGACGCAGGTGATTTTCTCAGACCAAATCAATATTCGTCAGGTCAATACCATTTCTGAGGCAGATGGTATTGCCAATATGAAGTTGTTGATTGAAGTCAAAGGTTTGGCACAACTGTCTCGTTTATTAGCTCGTCTAGAGCAGCAACCAGGGATTATCAGTGCTAGACGTTTGGTTCAAGGAAGCTAGACAATAAAATAAAAAAAGCTGCATTTCGATGCAGCTTTTTTTATATCTAACGTTTAGCTAAAAAGATATTTGTGAGTCGGTTTAAGAATTGCGGACTAATGCTCGATAACTGATACATCAGTTTGGTTTTTATCCCCACAGGTGTATGAGTTGGGATTAAGGCGTGATCTTTTTGTTGTGCCAAATGCAGCACTTGTTTTGCGACATCGGCAGGGGTTAAATCCACACCAATATTTTGAATGCTGCCTGCATCCATGTCTTTCACCATATTGGTTTGTACAAATAGCGGCATGACGTCTAAGACACGAATATTATATTTTTGCCATTCCACATCCAAGGCTTCTGTTAAACCACGAACAGCAAACTTACTGGCTGAATACGAGGCAAGATCGGCTTGACCATAAATGGCTGAGGCTGAGGACAGGTTAATCACTCGCGCAAAGCTGGCTTGTTGTAGATATGCTAAGGCTGTGTGACAGCCATTGAGAACACCCTTAACGTTAATATCAATGGTGCGATGATGTGATTGAATCGAGGTGTTCTCAAATGCTCCAGAATAGAGAATCCCTGCATTATTGATCAAGATATTCAGTTCACCTGCCCAATTCTTAAACTCCTGTAGTGCGATCTGCCATTGACGGTGATTGCTGACATCGAGGTAGCCTGCTTTGGCATTATCTCCCAGTTGTTCTGCTAAGATCTGAGCTTGTTCTTCGTTGATATCATAGATGCCGACTTTAAAGCCTTTTTGGTGAAATAAACGTGCGATTTCAGCACCAATTCCTTGTGCAGCCCCACTTATAAAAACACTATATTGCATTGCGTTCCCTTGCTTTATATTGATAATTTTTGCGTGCGTGTATATTACGCATAAGCTTGTTCAAGCTGCAACAATTTGGCTAACCTAGTTTTGGAGATCACCATGGAAAAGTTATTGGCAATCATGCAAGAATTAAGACAAAAATGTCCATGGGATCAACAGCAAACACCTGAAAGTTTAACCCGTTATGCCATTGAGGAGGCGTATGAGGTTGAGGCTGCAATTCGCTCAGGGGAGATCGATGACATCCGCAATGAACTCGGCGATTTATTGTTACAAGTGGTTTTTCAATCTCAAATGTTTGATGAAAAAGGATTATTTAACTTTCAGGATGTGGTAGAAGCCATTTGTGAAAAATTAATTCGTCGTCATCCGCATGTATTTCAGGCTGAAAAATATCAAAATTTGGATTTTGAGCAGGTCGGTGAGTTATGGAAACAAATCAAACAGCAAGAAAAACAAGGTAAGATACAGTCAAGGCTAGATGAGATTAAACATGCACCAGCTTTGGTTCAGTCACATGAAATTCAGAACAAAGCAGCTCAGTTAGGCTTTGATTTTGAAAGTGTGGATGATGCTTATGCCAAATTAGATGAAGAGTTAGAAGAATTACAACAGGCGATAACAAGCCAAGATGTTGATCATATTCAAGAAGAGTTTGGTGATTGTTTATTTTCTTTAATCAATGTTGGGCGAAAGTTGGGGCTGTCGAGTGAGACTGCACTACTGGCAACAATTCATAAATTTAGAAGCCGTTTTGCTTTTATTGAACAACAAGCTCAACATCAACAGAAAGACTTGCAAAATATGAGTTTGGCAGAAATGGACGAACTCTGGGAGCAAGCCAAACAACAATTAAAATCTCAGGAGAAAGACAATGAAGTTGCCGCATCTGCGCAGCAAACTTAAATTTTTTATAGGCTTTATTCTCTGCTTGGGAGGTGTTACACACCTCCACGCACAGCAATTTGATCAATCTTATCAGCAGTGGAAGGCACAGCAACAGGCACGTGATCAGCAATTGGCTAAACAGTCTGACAATAATTATTATTTAGCTCGTCCCACACAACAGCAAAATTCTAATCAAGTTTCATCATCTGTAAATATTCAAGGCGGTAAAATTAGCTTAAATCAAGCGAGCTTACAGCAGTTACAGACGCTCAGTGGTGTTGGTGAAAAAAAGGCACAGGCGATTATGGAATATCGGCAAAAAAATGGTGGTTTTAAAAGCATCGATGAATTAATGAATATCAAAGGGATTGGGCCAAAACTACTTGAAAAAAATAAGAGCAAGCTCATGTTGTAAACTTGAGAATGTAAAAATCGGATTGATTAGATAGACTGAACTGTTGAAACTTCCAACAGAATAAATTGCCCTTTGTGTGTGTTAGAGCTATGATTAGCGACAAATTGTTATTTACGTCCTGACGTAGGAGACAGTGTCTTTTGCAAACTTTGCGTGCGTCAAAATGTGGTTTGTCCACAACTCAACTTCCTTCCTCAATTTTAGATGTGATTGATAGTCTGACGAAAGCAGGCTACGAGGCATATATTGTGGGTGGCGGTGTTCGAGATATGATGTTAGGTCTTAATCCAAAGGATTTTGACGCGGTTACTAATGCTACACCAGCTCAAGTGAAAGAGGTTTTTGGTCGACGTTGCCGAATTATCGGACGACGTTTTGAGTTAGCACATGTATATTCTGGTCGCGAACTGATTGAAGTTGCGACATTTCGCGCCCCACCGAAAAAAGCAGTCACCAGTGCATCTGGTATGATTCTTCGTGATAATAACTGGGGAACGATTGAGCAAGACTTTGCTCGTCGAGATTTTTCGATCAACACATTATATTACCAACCGCGTAAAGGCATCGTTCTTGATTTCTGCCATGCGGTAGATGATATCAATACGCGAACTTTACGTTTCCTCGGCGAACCTGCACAGCGTTTTGAAGAAGATCCTGTGCGGATGTTGCGCGCTTTGCGCTTTGCTGCAAAATTAAACTTCCAGATTGATCAATCCATTCTTGATGTTTTTGATGTTGAGATGACGCAATTATTGCGTGATGTCTCGCCACATCGTTTATATGACGAATCGCAAAAACTATTTACTATGGGACATCTGACGCGTGTTCTGCCGATGTTGATTGAGTTTGGTGTTTGGAAACAACTCTTTGCTGAAATTCCACCAAATCTTACTGCATTTATTGAGCGCGCAGCACGAAATACGGATCAACGAATTCAAATTGGTAAAACCATTAATCCTGCATTTTTCTATGCGGTGTTGTTATGGAAACCTTTCTTGGAACGCTGTGAGTTCTATCTGAACAAAGGCGTTGTGCCAGCGGAAGCACGTGCACAAGCAGGTTTGGATGTGCTTAAGCGTCAAGCAACACGAACCATCATCCCTCGTTTTGCTGAAACTTTTATTCGTGAAGTTTGGGAAATGCAAACGCGTTTGTTGAATCCTAAACCACAGCAGATTGAAGCCTTGGCAGGACATGCACGTTTCCGTGCAGGATTCGACTTTTTGTTATTGCGTGAAAAAGCGGGTGATAGCAGTACTGAGGGGATGGGTATTTGGTGGGAAGCTTACCAAGAAATGACCACAGACCAGAAAGAAGCTGCAATTCGTCAATACAACCGTCAACGTAGTAAGACACGCCGTAAGGTGGCAGTTGAGGTGGATGAACCGAAGACAACTGAAATCGAGCCTTTGGTCAATGTACCTGAGCCGAGAAGTCGTCGAGGTAAAAAAGAGCGTGTTAGAGTCGATGAATCAGCGACTCGTTTTATTGAAAAAGCATCTTCGACTTCAGGTCAAATCAATGCTGATCATCCGATTCTCAAGCGTAAACGTGTACAACGCGATTTAAGCCATGTTGTTTTCGGACCGACACAATGACCATTCGTACCTATATTGGTCTTGGTAGTAACTTAGGTGATTCGCAACAGATTCTGAGTGAAGCTGTTGCGAAGTTAGCGGGTTTAGGTCCTGTCACAGTATCTCGACTCTATCAAAGTCCACCGATGGGCCCACAAGATCAACCCAACTATTTAAATGCTGTCGTTCAACTAGATACCACACTTGCACCGCTTGCTTTACTTGATCAATTACAACAATTTGAGCAAGAGTCTGGACGTGTCCGGTTACGACGTTGGGGAGAGCGTACGCTTGATCTGGATTTACTGATCTATGGTCAAGAGCAGATTCAAAATGAACGTTTGACCGTGCCACACATTGGTCTTTTACAACGTGATTTTGTGATCATTCCCTTATTAGATTTAGATGCTCATTTACAATTGAATGGTCATTTTTTAAAAGATTTAGAACTGGTACAGCAAGCAAACTTGACTGTAATAGCAGACCAGTCTTGGGCAACCGCTTAAGACTGTTTCGTTCTGGAAACGCCTGTAGAGGACATCATCATGATTAGTCTAAGTGACTTAAGAAAGTTTAAAGCCGAAGGACGCAAGTTCTCATGTCTTACTTGCTACGATGCAAGTATGGCTAAAGCTATGGAATTGGCTGAAATTGATACGATTTTAATCGGTGACTCTCTAGGTATGGCGATTCAAGGCAGAGACTCTACACTTCCTGTCACTGTCGAAGATATGGCTTACCATACCGCAGCTGTACGTCGTGGTAACTCACATGCCTTAATCATGACTGATCTACCATTTATGAGTTATGCAACACTTGAAGATGGTTTGAAGAATGCCAAGACTGTGATGCAAGTCGGTGCGCAAATGGTCAAGATCGAAGGTGGTGCATGGTTAAGTGAGTTGGTTACGGTGTTGACTCGCAATGGTATCCCTGTGTGTGTACATTTAGGTTTGACACCACAGTCGGTACATGTGTTTGGTGGTTATAAACTTCAGGCTAGAACACGTGAAGCGGCAGATCAACTGATTGCAGATTGCCAAGCTGTGGTTGACGCAGGTGCAGCGGTTTTATTACTTGAATGTGTCCCTGCTCAGCTCGGTAAAGAAATTGCTGAATTATTCCCAAATACACCTGTGATTGGAATTGGTGCAGGGAATGAAACTGATGGTCAGGTCCTTGTTGTACAAGACATGCTTGGCTTAACCTTTGGCCGTGTAGCACGTTTTGTTCGTAACTTTATGAAAGAGCAAGCGGGTGAAACTGCAATTGTGGATGCATTTAAATCGTACCATGCCGCAGTTCAAGATCAGTCTTTTCCTGCCAAGGAACATACTTTCCAAGTTGAGCTTTAATTCATGAAAACTGAAACAACTATACAAGGCTTAACTGCGTCACTTGCACCTACGCGTAGTTCAAAGAAATTAATTGGTTTTGTACCAACCATGGGGAATTTGCATGAAGGTCATTTGACCTTGGTGCGCGAAGCAAAAAAACTTTGTGATGTGGTCGTGGTGAGTATTTTCGTCAACCCAATTCAATTTGGTGCGGGTGAAGATTTTGACAGTTATCCACGTACTTTAGAACAAGACAGTCGCTTATTGGCAGATGTTGGTTGCGATATCATTTTTGCACCTTCGGTTGAGCAAATGTATGGTACCCATCCGCGTTTGACTAATATTAGTGTGGGTCAAATTACCGATGATCTCTGTGGTAAATCTCGCCCTGGTCACTTTGATGGTGTTGCGGTTGTTGTAACCAAGTTATTCAATATTGTACAACCAGACTATGCCTTCTTTGGTCAGAAGGACTATCAGCAACTGGCTGTGATTCGTCAGTTGGTACAAGACTTGAATATGCCACTAGAAGTGATTGGTGTGCCAATTGTCCGTGCTGAAGATGGTTTGGCTTTAAGTTCACGGAATGGGTATTTGACGGAGCAGCAACGCGCAGTTGCACCAACAATTTACCAATTGCTCAAACAGGCTGAACAGCAGTTGCATGAAGGACAGGCACTTACACAAGTGTTAGAAAATATCTCTACTCAATTGACACAGGCAGGTTTTGTTGTGGATTATGTGGAGGCTCGTCAAACCAACTTGCAACCGATTCAGCAATTTGACCAAAACTTGGTGTTATTTATTGCAGCGAAGCTGGGTTCAACACGTTTGATTGATAATTTGCAAATCGATTTTAAAACATAAAAAATGAAGGTAAAAACGCCATGAAGCGTATTCTTATCGTTACAGGTCAATCCGGTTCAGGAAAATCCTCGGCATTACAAGTACTTGAAGACTTGGGCTATTATTGTATAGATAACTTACCTTTGGCGTTATTGCCTGAAATTGTGGCGAAGTTAGATCATGAGAATAATCTGGAGCAACTCGCACTTGGGGTGGATATTCGAAGCACCCGTGCGGATATGCAAGAGTTTGATCATGTTTTTGAGCAATTAAAAAGACATGGTTCGGTCGATGTGATCTACCTGACCACTCAGGATCAGGACTTAATTGCACGTTTTAGCGCATCACGTCGACCGCATCCTTTGGCCAGTCGTTTCAATAGTTTGCTGCAATGTATCCAAGAGGAGAAGCAATTACTCATTCCGATACAATTCCGTTCAACAGTACATATTGATACGACCGATAAAAGTGTTCATGATTTAAAACATATTTTATTGTCTAAGCTTGGACAGTCAGATAATTTAATCGTCATTTTACAGTCCTTTGGTTATAAGCATGGTATTCCGTTGGACGCAGATTATGTTTTTGACGTACGACATTTACCAAATCCACATTGGGATTTAGAATTACGCCGTTTTTCAGGTTTAGATGAACCTGTACGCCGCTTTTTAGAAGGTAGTCAACAAACTAGTGATATGTTTGAAGATATTTATACTTTTCTAGACAAGTGGTTGCCTGCTTTTGCAGAAGGGCACCGCCATTACATGACTATTTCTGTTGGGTGTACAGGCGGGCAACATCGTTCGGTTTATATCGTAGATAGACTCAAACAAGCCCTTGAGGCAAAATGGGCTGTCCAAATCTTACATAGAGAAATGAAGCACTGGTCATGATAGACACAACAATTGATGTAATTAATAAACTCGGCTTACATGCACGCGCATCTGGTAAACTCATTGAGGTGACGACCAAGTTTCGTTCTTCTATCCAAATTGGTAAGGGCGATAAATTAGTTGATGCAAAAAATATTATGTCATTGTTGATGTTGGGTGCTGGTAAAGGCACTACATTGAGATTGGTAATTGATGGTGCTGATGAAGACAAAGCACTAGAAGAAATTCAAACGCTGTTCGCAGCAAAATTTTACGAGGCAGAGTAATAGTGGCACGTGGTACCCAACGTTATACCGATGAAGATTTTGAGTCATTAGAAGGACGTGCGAGTAGGACTGAGCAAAAAAAAGCTGTGCAACGAATGGCAGCTTTAGGTGAGCAATTGGCTCAACTAAATAAAAAACAGATTCAGAAACTTCCTGTTGATGAGCGTCTCATTGATGCTTTACTTGAGATACAAAATATTAGTGCGCATGAAGCACGCCGTCGTCAATTTTTACGTATCGGTAAACTATTGCGAAATGAAGATGAAACTATCATTTTATCTTATTTAACACCTCAACAAGGTGCTAAAAAGCAAATGCAATTAATGCGTTGGGTCGATCGTATGATTGACCAGGGTGATCCCGTTATCAATGAGTTTAGTAAGGTGTTTAATGCATCTGAACGTCACACCTTACGTCAGCATGTATTACGTATTCATCGAGATATGAAACAGCAGGTCAGTGAAGAAGATCTTGCTGCATCTAAGCTTAAATTTGTGAATTACGTACAACAAGTCGCTTTGTTATCTGAACAGTAATAATCAAAGTTTTACTCAATAAAAAAACCTCGCTAGCGAGGTTTTTTGTTTTAAATGCTAAAGCTTAAAGTACACGATTGAGTGCATCTGCCATAGTCTGTACCGCAGCCTTGTTGAAATAGGTTTCAGACATATCCATACTTTCATCTGGTAGACGCTTTGGATCTTGAGCTAGATCACCTTCTGCAATGAGATAAGCTGCATAGATTTTCCCATCAAGTTGTACACCAGTGTAGGCATCTGTAAATGTAATACGTTTTCCTGTTGATGAGTCGACAGGATAGGTTACGTTGTAATTAGCAAATTTATCATCTTTCCAACGATAGCCTTTAGGGATGTCAGTCCCTTTTTTGAATTGTTCTAAGTCTCGAAAATCAGTTTGGTCAGATTTTGAAAAGAAAATTTCTGGAACTGTAGAAATTTGTTGATCTACATAACTTAGTATTGAACCTTGTGGAAATTTGGTCTGATCATTGAGTAATTTCTTTAACGCATCTTTATTTGTACTTTCTAGGTTATAAACAACTCCTGAACTGATATAACGCTCAGTTTTAGTTGTTTGAGGGAATTCATAATATTTGAATAAGTCACTGATGGTTTTATTTGAAATATCAATTTTCTTAAGACGCTGATTAATTTGTTGTTCGGAGTGAATACTACATGTGTCATTAAAGCGATTCAGTTGTAATGTATTTTCGCTTTGTGAAATAGCATAGCCAATGGGTAAGCCAGAGCTTGTTTTTTTGTATTGGAAAGCAGTCGTAAATGTATTTGGTGTTAAAACATAATCATCTAAATAGGCTGTGTCATTGTTAACAGCAGATCCTTTAATTAAATTAGTTGTATTTTGATACAAGATACCATCGATGATTTTATTCGAATAAAAAACGGCAGCAGCTTCTTCACGATCATCACCTTCTTCTAAAGAAAACCACTCGTCATCAAAAATACCTGTTCCTTGTGTTTTTAAGTTCTTGGGAATGCCATTGACACAGGTGATTGCTGATGCTGTGTTGGAAGTGAATGAAGCTGGGCTGGAACTAGAATCAGATGAGCCACCTCCACATGCTGTAAGAGATGCAGCTAATAACAAATAGACTGATAGAGTAATAGGATTAAATTTGAATACTTTCATTTTATAAATTTCTAAAGTAAAAAAAAGAAATAAATTTACCATAAAATAATTGGCTGTTTTTGAATCGCCTAGTTCGAATTGTTATTGAATTGTTTAAATTAATATTGAAATTTCAGGAAGTAATGTTGATTAATATACTTGGTTAAATTGAATATTGATTATTTATAATTTATATTCAAGTTTAATTTTATATGGATAAAAATGTAAAATGAAAAGCTTAAAGTTAAAAAGAAGTTTCTAAGGAAACTTCTTTTTTTATAGCAGGTCTTAATTTCCGAGCTCACTTGTTGCTCGTTCCTTTGCCCATTCTCTTAAAATAAACTTCTGTAATTTTCCTGTCGATGTTTTCGGGATCTCAGTAATCACCACATCTTTGGGTACTTTGAAACGTGCTAGCTCTTGTTGACAATGGGCTATGATTTCTTCAGCGGATGCCATTGCTCCTTGTTTAAGTTCAATAAAAGCACACGGCACTTCTTGCCAACGTTCATCAGGTTTTGCCACAACCGCAGCTGTGAGTACCGCAGGATGGCGGTAAAGCACGTCTTCAACTTCGAGCGAGGAAATATTTTCTCCACCTGAAATAATAATATCTTTGGAACGATCTGTAATCTTGGCATAGCCATCAGGATGACTCACTGCTAAATCACCTGTGTGAAACCAGCCACCTTTAAATGCTTCTTCTGTGGCTTGGGCGTTTTTCAAATAACCTTTCATCACGATATTGCCACGGAACATGATTTCGCCCATGGTTTTTCCATCATTGGGAACAGATTGCATGGTTTCTGGGTCAAGCACACGCATGCTGTCTTGCAAAGGATAAGGTACACCTTGGCGAGAGTGTAATTGCGCTTGCTCCTGAATGGATAAATCACTCCAGCCAGCCTGTGAAGCGCATAAGGCAGAAGGACCATAGGTTTCAGTCAAACCATAGACATGATTGACGTTAATGCCAATATTGCGCATCCCCTCGATGATCGCCACAGGTGGTGCAGCACCCGCTACCATGACTTCGACGTGATGATCAAAAGCGATCTTTTGTTCAGTTGGGGTGTTGATCAGCATGGAGAGTACAATTGGTGCACCGCAGAAATAATCCACTTTATATGCTGCGATGTATTGGAAAATTAATGCGGGGTCGACACGACGCAGGCAAATATTAGTACCGCCACTAGCAGCAATGGACCAAGCAAAGCACCAACCATTACAGTGGAATAGCGGCAGTGTCCAAAGGTATACCGCACGCGGTTTCATACCGCAGGCCAAAATATTGCTGGCTGCATTCAGGTAAGCACCACGATGATGATAGACCACACCCTTAGGGTTGCCTGTGGTGCCTGAGGTATAACTCAGGCTAATGGCATCCCATTCATCTTGAGGAAGTAACCATTCAAAGGTAGGGTCACCTTGTGCTATCCATGCTTCATATTCAAATTGACCAATTGCAATTTGTTCACCATCAAACTCAGTATCAAAGACGTCAATGACAATAATCTCTTGTGGAGCAAGCTTGAGTGCTTCTTCTGCAACCTGACGAAATTCAGGATCGACCAATAGCACTTTAGCTTCCGCGTGTTCCAGCATAAAGGCAATGGTCTTGGCGTCGAGACGGGTATTCAAGGTGTTGAGTACCGCACCTGCCATTGGCACGGCAAAATGTGCTTCAATCATGGCAGGGGTATTGGGCAATAGCACGGAAACAGTATCGTTCTTTTGGATACCTAAACGGCTTAACTGGTGCGCAAACTGGCGGCAGCGTTGATAAGTCTGCTGCCATGTGATTTGGCGTTCGCCATGAATAATTGCAGCCTGATTGGGATAAATATAAGCAGCCCGTTCTAAGTAGCGTAAAGGTGATAAGGCAACAAAATTTGCTGGGGTTCTCGGTAATTCATCATATGCACTCACCATGTGTCTTGCTCCATTTCTGTTCTTTTGATTTATTGCTATTAAGCTAGTCTGTCATTGAGTCTAAATCATTTAGGCTTTAGTCGGAGATGAATCTGAACTGATCTCGGGTTTTTCTGGTTCAGAGGTTTCATCCATAGCTAAACCCGTGTAAAATCTTGGGTACTTTTTTATCCGCCGTTTTTTATTTTTTGAGGCTTGCCTCAATACATAATCTCGCGGTGATATGCTCCTTCGTATAGGGCATCACTCCTTAAGGATTTTATTATGCCAATCATTACTTTACCAAATGGTGATCAGAAACAGTTTGATCAACCGATTTCCGTAATGGAACTTGCTCAAAGTATTGGTCCGGGTCTTGCAAAGAATACAGTTGCTGGCCGTATCAATGATCGCTTGGTGGATGCTTGTGATTTAATCACAGAAGATGCGACAGTTCAGATTATTACTCCTAAAGATGAAGAAGGTTTAGAAATCATTCGTCACTCATGTGCGCACTTGGTAGGACATGCTGTTAAGCAATTGTTCCCAGAAGCGAAAATGGTGATCGGTCCCGTGATCGAAGAGGGTTTCTACTACGACATCTGGATGCCACGTCCATTTACTTTGGACGATATGGCTGCGGTTGAAGAGCGCATGAAAAAGCTCATCGATCAAGATTATGACGTCATCAAAAAGATGACTCCACGTGATGAAGTGATTGCAGAATTCACAGCACGTGGCGAAGAATATAAGTTGCGCTTGATCGCAGACATGCCGAATGAAACCCAAATGGGCTTGTACTACCATCAAGACTATTTGGATATGTGTCGTGGTCCGCACGTACCAAACACTAAATTCTTAAAATCATTCAAACTCACTAAAATCTCTGGTGCTTACTGGCGTGGTGATGCGAAGAATGAACAGCTACAACGTATTTATGGTACTGCTTGGGCTGATAAAAAGCAGTTAGCTGCTTATATCAAACGTATTGAAGAAGCTGAAAAGCGTGACCACCGTAAAATTGGTAAAGCTTTAGACCTGTTCCATATGCAAGAAGAAGCACCGGGTATGGTGTTCTGGCATCCGAACGGCTGGACCATTTATCAAGTGCTTGAACAATACATGCGTAAAGTTCAACAAGACAATGGCTACCAAGAAATTAAGACGCCACAAATCGTAGACTTTACGCTTTGGGAAAAGTCAGGGCATGCAGCGAACTATGCTGAGAATATGTTTACGACTCACTCTGAAAGTCGTAACTATGCAGTGAAGCCAATGAACTGCCCATGTCACGTACAGGTCTTTAATCAAGGCTTAAAGTCTTATCGTGACTTACCAATTCGCTTAGCTGAGTTTGGTTCTTGTCACCGTAATGAACCATCAGGTTCTTTACACGGTATTATGCGTGTTCGTGGTTTTACTCAAGACGATGCACATATTTTCTGTACCAAAGAACAGATTGGTAAAGAAGTTGCTGACTTTATTAAGCTGACTTTAGATGTGTATAAAGACTTCGGTTTTGAAGAAGTGCAAATGAAATTGTCGACACGTCCAGAAAAACGTGTGGGTGATGATGCGCTTTGGGACTTGGCTGAAAAATCTTTAGCGGATGCTTTAGATGATGCTGGCTTGGCTTGGGACTTACAACCAGGTGAAGGTGCATTCTATGGTCCGAAAATTGAATTCTCATTGAAAGACTGCTTAGGTCGTGTATGGCAGTGCGGTACAATCCAATGTGACTTCAACTTGCCAATTCGTTTAGATGCCTCTTATGTCACTGAAGACAATGATCGTGATCAACCAGTCATGCTTCATCGTGCAATTCTTGGCAGTTTCGAGCGTTTTATTGGTATACTAATTGAACACTATGCGGGCTTCATGCCACCATGGCTTGCACCAATCCAAGCTTGTGTCATGAATATTACTGATTCACAAGCTGAGGCAAGTGAGCAAGTGGTCGCAAAACTCAAAGAAAATGGTCTTCGTGCTATTTCTGACTTGAGAAATGAAAAGATCGGATTTAAGATTCGTGAGCGTACCCTAGAGCGTATTCCTTACCTTCTTGTTCTCGGTGATCGAGAAGTTGAAGAGGGTACAGTTAATGTGCGTACTCGCTCAGGAAAAAATTTAGGTACTATGTCAGTAGATGCATTTATTGACTTAGTGAAATCTGCCGTTGCCGAACGTGGCCGGTATATCGTGGAGTAATAAAGATTAAACAGCCTGACCGTAACCAACAACAAGGTGCTAAAAGTAACCGTCCTGCAATTAACGATGAGATCCGTGCGAAAGAAGTACGCCTCGTCGCTGCAGATGGAGAACAAAAAGGTGTTGTTTCATTAAATGAAGCATTGCGTGCTGCAGAAGAAGCTAATCTTGACCTTGTTGAGATTGTGGCGAATGCAGAACCACCTGTTTGTAAAATCATGGACTACAACAAGCACTTATTTGACTTAAAGCAAAAGCAAAAAGATGCGAAGAAAAAACAGCATCAAGTGCAAGTGAAAGAAATCAAATTACGTCCTGCAACGGATGTAGGTGATTACCAAATTAAATTGCGTGCAATTTTACGTTTCCTTGAAGAAGGAAATAAGGTAAAAATCACTTTGCGATTCCGTGGTCGTGAGATGGCACATCAACAGCTTGGTTTGGCTCAATTGCAAAAAATTGAAGCTGACGTTGCTGAGTTTGGCGTTATTGAACAAGCGCCGAAGATGGAAGGTCGTCAAATGGGCATGTTAATTGGTCCGAAAAAGAAAAAGTAATTTTTCTTACAAAAAAGCACCGCACTTAGCGGTGCTTTTTTATGTCTAAAATAATGCATTGTTTCATTCAAAACTTTCTAAGTGTCATCCACAGGCATCCGAATCAAAATATGATAGGGTAGGTTGAAGATTGATACGAATTAAAAATAGGAAAATGACATGTCGACAATTACAGGTACTGAGCAACTCTCTGAAATTAATCAAAAGGTGGTACAGGACGGAGAGGTACTACCGCAAGTCAAATTGAAAGACGGCAGTCGTGTCCAGACGGGGACTGTCGCGACCATGCTGCATAATATTCATTTATATAACGCAGGGGTTCGAGGTACTGTAGAAGAAGAACTGGCTTTAGCTGTGCCCACCTTATTTAAAGTAGGAATGTTTGATTTATTTTCCGTGGAGGAGTGGATCAATGGCAGTAATGCAGGTCGTAAATTTGTAGGTGAAAAAGCCAAAGAATTCTTGGCAAGTCAAGCTTAAGGTTTTGCAAGATTACCTTTGAAAACACAGCTTTATTGTTTCTTTTCGTGCTTATTTGCTGATCGATATGGGCGAAGTGTGCTATAACGCAACAACAGTCAAGATAACGATGAATAGGACAATATAAATGATTGACTTATATTACTGGGGTACACCCAATGGGCATAAAATAACAATTGCCTTAGAGGAAATGGGGCTCGACTACCAGATTTTTCCCATTAATATTTTAGAGAATGATCAGTTTCAACCCGACTTTTTAAAAATCTCTCCCAATAATAAAATTCCAGCGATTGTCGATCAAAATGGCCCACGTGGTGAACCGATTTCTGTGTTTGAGTCTGGTGCAATTTTACAATATTTAGGCCGAAAAACAGGTCTGTTCTATCCGACCGATGAGCAAGAGCGAGTTGAAGTGGAACAATGGCTGATGTGGCAAATGGGTGGTTTTGGTCCGATGTTGGGACAGAATCACCATTTCAATAAGTTTGCTTCTGAACGGATTACTTATGCGATTGATCGTTATGTAAATGAAACCAAACGCCTTTATAATGTTTTAAACAAACAGTTGATTGGTCAGAAGTTTGTGGCAGGTGAATACTCGATTGCGGATATGGCGATCTTACCTTGGGCATTGCGTTACGAATGGCAGAGCATTCAGCTTGAAGACTATCCATATGTGAAAGATTATATTGAACGCTTAACAGCTCGCCCTGCGATACAAAAAGCCTTATCGATCAAAGTTGGATGAATCAAGGGGTTGAGCGAAACAGCTACTTAAAGCATTGGGCGATTGCGATGGGATTGTTGTTGATCACGGCAATTTCATGCAGCCTCATGCAGTATTTTCTTGGAATTGATATTTTCTGGTTTATTGTTTTAGCCTTTATCGGAAGTCTCAGTTTAATTTTTTCATCTTTATTTGCGTGGTTGCAGCTTGAAACTGGAAACTCGTATTTTAGTTCAGGGGTGTTTGTTGGATTTTTAAGTGTATATCTATTGTTATACATTTATCTTGACCTTACTGTGTCTATTGACTGGGCAGCAGTCTCTGCGGGTGAAATGCAGCTGACGTGGTACCAAAAAATGGTCAAGTCTGATCTTACATTTTGGATCGCATTTCTTTTTCCATTCATTTTTTCAGTCGTGCATTTTTCCATTCGATCTCAAGTGGCTAAAAGAAAAAAATAATCCTTGGCCAAGCCATGCTTTCAATCGTGTAAGCCTGACTATTTTATAATTGTGTAATTTTTCATCTAGTCTATACATGTTCAAGCTACGATAATTCAAGTTCATCAAAGATAAAGCATCATGCAAGCAAAAATATCAGCCCTTTATTTAAAAAAGCTTGGTTTTGAAGGAGATTTCTCTCCAACTTTGGCTAATCTAAAAAGCCTATTAAGTCGTCATGTGCAAGCTATTCCTTTTGGTAACTTATCCTCTTTTTTAGGAGAAGAGGTTTCATTAGCGTCAGACTTACTTGTGCAAAAATTATTGATTGAAAATCGTGAAGGCTATTGTCTAGAACACAGTACCCTAACCAGAATTGCCTTAACTGAACTGGGTTATGAGGCATATAACGTACTCGGTCGAGTGTATTATCAAAGCTCGCCTTCCAGTACTCCAGTGAGAACTCATTTGGTCACACTGGTATGTATTGATCAGCAATTTTTTTTGTATGATCCTGGATTTGGAGGGATGACCCCGACCACGGTTTTATCACTTGAGCATATCGGTGAAACACAGCAGACACCACTAGAACCTTTTAGATTTGTTGAAGCTGTACAGAGTGGTTTGGATACGACAGTGCTGACGGAAATGACATATATGCTGCAAGTCTGTATTCATGGTCAATGGGTGGATGTCTATGCAATTAACCCCGAGCAACAAATTTCAGATGCAGATGCTGTAGTTGCAAACTGGTACATTTCGACCTCGCCTGAATCCTTATTTACTCAGTATTTAATGTTATCTACTGCTAATGCAGAGATGCGAATTACCTTAAAAGATCGTATTTTAAGGACGCATGGTAAAGGAAATTCTGACAAGAAAGAGTTAACCAACTTTGATGATTTTGAACAAAGCATTAAAAGCGTTTTTCGGATTGATATTTCGCAACAAAAACTTAACGCGGTTTGGTCGAAATTAGCCTTGAATCCATAGTATTCACACGATATTGTCTGCTCTTGATGATGTGCTGATCCTATTTTGATTGATTTTTTGAATTGATGCCTTATTTTCTATTATTTCTCTCTGCCTTTGGTGCTGCTACCTTATTGCCTTTACAGTCTGAAGCAGTATTGATGGCATTATTGGTACAAGGGCTTTCTAATCCTATTTACCTGATTTTGGTTGCGACGATTGGCAATGTCTTAGGTTCCTGTGTGAACTGGTGGCTTGGGCTAAAAATCGAACACTTTAAAGATAAGAAATGGTTTCCTGTTTCAGAACAACGGTTGTTACAAGCACAGCAGATTTATCATAAATATGGCTTTTATTCTTTATTGCTGAGCTGGACCCCTGTGATAGGTGACCCAATTACTTTAATTGCAGGTTTGATGAAGGAAAATTTCTGGCGATTTCTATTGATTGTCACCATTGCCAAAGGTGGGCGTTATTTGACGTTATATGTATTGTATTTGGGTGTTTTTTAAAATAGGGAAAGGAGAGAGCCTCTCCCCATTGATTTAATGTTCTGAGCCTTTGGTAATATCGACTTTGAATAAATCACTGGTTTTAAACCAGCAATAACTTACTACTGCTAAGGTCATACATCCACCGAGAATTGTTGCACTAATAGTGCCTAAGTATTTGGCAGCCAGACCTGATTCAAAGGCACCCAATTCATTACTCGACGAAACGAACATTCCATTTACTGCTGCAACGCGACCGCGCATATTTTCGGGTGGGAAAATTTGCAACACAGTTTGACGAACCACCACGGAAATACTGTCACAAGCACCTGTCATTGCGAGCGCAAACAGAGACAGCCACATATTGTTTGAGAAAGCGAACAGGATGGTAAAAATACCAAAACCAGCTACAGCCAATAACATATTCCGCCAAGCATGTTGCATTGGAGGGAATTTGGTCAACACGATCATGGTGAGTAGTGCACCGATTGATGGTGCAGCACGTAAATAGCCTAAACCTTCAGGACCAACTTTTAAGATATCTTCTGCAAAAATGGGCAGGAGTGCAATCACGCCACCAAATAACACGGATACTAGATCAAGCGAGATCGCCCATAAAACGATTTTGGTTTTCCAGATAAAACGGAAACCATCAGTCAGGCTTTGCAGTACATTTTCAGTTTCCATTTTTGGGAACGTACGTTGCTGTAAGCAGTTAATGAGAATAAAGCAGATCGACAACAATACTGTAACTGCAAATAGACTATTTTCTCGACCAAGATAAGCCAGCATAAAACCACCTAGCATTGGGCCAATAATGACTCCACTTTGCCAGCCAATCGTGGTCCATGTCGCACCATTGGCATACAGTTCTCGTGGAATCAAAAAAGGCTTGAGTGAAGTTGCTGATGGATTATAGAAGCCGCGAATGGTTCCTAATGCAAAAATGACAGCATAGATGCCCCAAGAGAGGGTGCTAATCCCAATTTTCTCTAAACCATGTAAATGGAACAGTCCCCAAAGGATCAAAGGCAAAGGAATAGAGAAAAATAAGCAGACCTTCATGATGCTCTGTTTATTTAGCTTATCTGCAAAATAACCACCCCATAACGAGAGTGTGATGAATGGGATAGCCTCTGCCAGACCAATGAAACCTAAGGTGAGCGGATCACGAGTAATTTGATAGAGTGAATAAGCGACAATAATTTCCTGAATCAAGATTGCTAGGGTTAAGCAGAATTGATTGAGAGTAACGATAGAGAAATCCCGATACCGCAACGCGGCGAAAGCATCATTCTGTATATTCATATAGATTGAGATTTAAGAATTTGTCATTATTATATGCGCTTATTTTGTGCATATTTCTCATAATTTGAGAATTAATTATGGAAAATAACGTTTGGCGAAAATAATGGAGTTGTTATCAAAAAATGAGCATTTTGCTTTCGTTTTGAATGAAGATGCTTTAGAATATCGGCTCCCTTACCTGCAGGTCGTTTTTGCAATGGTGCAAACGTTCCGAACAGGTGTTCAAAAGAGGTTGTTATGCCTAAGATGAAAACTCGCCGTGGTGCAGCTAAACGCTTCAAAGCGACTGCAAACGGCTTTAAGCGTAAACAAGCGTTCAAACGCCACATTTTGACCAAAAAATCTGCTAAGCGTATCCGTCAATTGCGCGGCTGTGTAATGGTTCACGTAAGTGACGTTGCATCAGTTCGTGCTATGTGCCCATACATCTAAGGAGATTATAAATGGCTCGTGTAAAACGTGGTGTAGTGGCTCATCGTCGTCACAAAAAAATTCTTGCTCGCGCTAAAGGTTACTATGGTGCTCGTTCACGCGTTTACCGTGTAGCGTTCCAAGCGGTAATCAAAGCTGGTCAATACGCTTATCGTGACCGCCGTCAAAAGAAACGTCAATTCCGTGCTTTATGGATTGCGCGTATCAATGCTGGTGCTCGTCTTAACGGTTTGTCTTACAGCCGTATGATCGATGGCTTGAAAAAAGCTCAAGTGATCATCGACCGTCGCGTATTAGCTGACATCGCTATGCATGATGCAGTTGCATTTGCTGCTTTAGCTGAAAAAGCTAAAGGCGCATTAGCTGCATAAGCTTAGAGATTCAAAGAAGGCCGCTTTTTAGCGGTCTTTTTTATTTTTAGTGAATTGGTTTTTTAATAATAGATAATAATCAGAGATAGATGATGCAAGACGAACAATTTTTAAATGATTTAATTCAACAAGTCCAACAAGGCTGCCCATTTAAATATTTATATTTCTGGGGGCATACCCCAAAGCAAACCGATCATGTAGACAAAAGCTGTTTTAGCCAGTGGTTTCCATCGCCATTCAAACAGGATGGTGTTGAATATCTCACAGCGGAACATTATATGATGGCGCAAAAAGCAAAACTCTTTAATGATGATGAGAGATTTAATCAGATTTTGAAGGTCACGCATCCGAATGAAGCAAAACAGTTAGGTCGAAAAGTAAATAACTATGACGAACAACTGTGGCAGGAAAAGCGTTTTGATATCGTGGTACAGGCAAATTTGGCTAAATTCTCACAGCATCCAAAATTAAGAGATTTCTTGATTGCCACGCATGATCGTATTTTGGTTGAAGCATCGCCTGTCGATAAGATTTGGGGGATTGGTATGGCACAAGATCACCAGAATATCCAAGACCCGAGCCAATGGCAGGGATTAAACTTACTTGGTTTTGCACTCATGCAGGTGCGCGCTCAGTTGCTATATGCACAAAATAACAAGGCCGCTTTTTAGCGGTCTTGTTATGCTCTATATTTTACTTTCTGGACCAATCATCAGTGAAATAATTACGCTGAGCGTTATTACCATAAATTTGGCGAATTCATAATGGTTAACCAACCAGAACACCCCGTAAAGTAGCCCGATGACAATAGCTAGAAAGAAGATGAGACAAAGGGTTGAGGAGATCACTGATTTTGGCTTTGCTTCTGTATTGTTATCATTATTAAGTTCAAGATTGGTCTGAGGTTTTTGTTGAAGCGAGTGTGGAGGAATAAAAAATCTTCTTTTACATATGTTTCTTGATAACTATAAGCTAATGATCATAGCTGAAAATATACAGAGGTTAAAACGTGCGTAGACAATATCACTTTAGACAAGTTGGCGAAGATACATATATTTGGGATGTTCATCGCTTGGTTGCATTGACAAATAATTTCGTTGCCAAGAAAGTTGCGCTTGCTGATATTCAAGAACTCAATGAAGCCTATTGGTTTCCAGATCAGTATCCGACCACACAGCAAATCATTGAGCACTTTCAATTGGTGCAAGATGCTGATCTGCATTATCCGATTATTCTATGCGCGCAAGGGCGAGTTATGGATGGTATGCATCGTGTTGCTAAAGCAAGTTTACTAAAGCAAACTGAGATTCTAGCGGTACGATTTGAACAAACCCCTGAACCTGATTTTATCAATATTGATGAAGATGACTTGGATTATGATGAGTAAATCAAGTTGTTGATTGATTTGGAAATTACATAACCCAAACATGTTTAATTAGACTTTTGTTCGGAAATCTTTTTACAGTAAAGAAAACAGCATCAGGATAAAAATATGTTAGTCAGTGTAGAAGGATTGCAGCAAGGTGCATTTGAAACAGAACTGAGTATTGTGCCTAGAAAGGGTGAAACCATCCGAATTTTCTATGGGCCAGACGCTGAAGTTGAGGGTGAAATTGAAAATGTGCATCACATCGTCAATCAACATGATGGTGGGCATAAAGTGATTATAAAAATTAGACCAACTTTTTAATCGATAAAAGTAAAGAAACCTAGACGTTGGGATTTAGGTTTCTTTATGCATAGCGGTATTGTTATAGACCAAAATAATAAGCAACCAGACAGATAACCACCGTAAGAACAATCAATTTAATCACGCCGGATGCGCCAACCTTGTGATGTTGAGTCTTATCAGGATGATGTGGCACTTCCATGGTCCGGTCAATGATTTCTGGCTCCTCTGCTGTCAGTTGGGCAGTCTGATAATGGTTTGCTGTTTTGACGATCAGCTTGGCAAATAAATCATCGGTCTTCTGTGAAAAATTACGTAAATTAATTTGCTCTTCTGGGCTAATCAATTGACCCGTAGCACTGTAAGGATGCTGTCTTTGTTGCTCCAAATAATCAGCCAAAGCTTGGGTGCGATGTAATAAGCGATGTGCGCAATCCGCAGGGTAGTCTGTTGGAATTAATGCAAGCTGTTGTTCTGATAGCACTGTTGGATCAATGTCGTATCCGTAAAATGGAAGGTCTTGTTGTTCTGGTTCTGAAAAATGTTCCGCATATTTACTGTCAAAAAGCTCTTTTTCCAAGAAAATCGCAACCTGATTCCAATTCACTTTCTGTAAGTCAGCATCAATTTTCTTGGTAAACTTATCACTTAACTCATAACGCCAAAGCACCTCTTGGTGGGTTGTACTTTGTTGACTTTGAGGTGTGATAAATTCTTGATCACTGTTATACCATTCAGCCAGTTCATGCCCGCAGATCCAAGCTGTTTTTTTGTTGGCTTGGTGGCTGACAATAAAATGAGCGAAGGGGAGTAACTCAACATTGGCATTTGGGTTTTGTTCGTCATTTAATACGCTTGAGAGGTGTAGGCTGAGTTTCTTCACACCTTGTTTTTTCAAGCCTTCAAGCCAAATCTGGAAATGTTGTGCCAACAGGTGTTGGGAGAGTAAATCCCTAAAAATTAGTCGATTTTGATTAAAAATCGGATGCTCAACCCAGCGGCTAAAATTGAGATCGCCCGCAAGAAATTCATTGCCATAGGTGACAAGTGTAAGCTGTTGTTTCCAGATTTGATTAAGCGCCATCGTTATTCTTTCTCATTGACGAATTCGGATTTATTGATATTTCACAGATGCTTGAAATGTCAATAGACCTTAGTATCTTATACATTTTATTCAATTATTGATTAATTTTTAAGAAAAATTAATCCATCTGCTTCATATTCTTGTTGTTTTATCTTTAAATTAAAACTGAAAAAGTACTCTATTTAAGCCGTCGTTTATCTTCATTAAATAGGTAAAAAGCTGATAAACTATAGCGTTTTATTATATTTCTATATTTTGTTGCTTTGAGAGTTACTATGTCACTGGAAGCCCTGACCACTGAAGCGCTTGCTGCCATTGCAGCGGCTCAAGACCTTGCTGCACTCGATCAAGTCCGTGTGCAATTTACAGGGAAGAAAAGCCAGCTTGCAGAGCAGTCGAAAGCACTTGGAAAAATGGATCCTGAAGAGCGCAAAGTACAAGGTGCTGCGATTCATGCTGTTCGTGAAGCAATCAATACGGCTTTGACTGAACGTCAACAAACATTACAACAAGCTGAGCTTGCAAAAAAATTAGCAAGTGAAACGATTGATATTACTTTACCTGGTCGCGGTCAGCGTATGGGAAGTATTCATCCTGTTACTCAAGTACAAGAACGGATTTGCCAGTTCTTTACTAAAGCTGGCTTCCAAATTGCGTATGGTCCAGAGGTTGAAGATGATTATCATAATTTTGAAGCCTTAAATATTCCGGGTCACCATCCAGCTCGTGCTATGCATGACACCTTCTATTTTGATGCAACACATTTGCTTCGTACTCATACCTCGGGCGTACAAATTCGTACTATGGAAACTAGTCAACCGCCAATTCGTATCGTGTGCCCGGGCCGCGTATATCGTTGTGACTCGGATCAAACGCATTCGCCAATGTTCCATCAGATCGAAGGTTTATACGTTGCAGAAAATACCAGCTTTGCTGAATTAAAAGGTTTATTGATTAACCTACTCAATGAATTTTTTGAAAAAGATTTGAAAGTACGTTTCCGTCCTTCTTATTTCCCATTTACTGAGCCAAGTGCTGAAGTAGATATTATGGATGAGCGTGGTCGTTGGTTAGAAGTTTTAGGTTGTGGCATGGTGCATCCAAATGTACTGCGTGCTTCAGGAATTGATCCTGATAAATACAAAGGCTTTGCTTTTGGTTTAGGGGTAGAGCGTTTTGCAATGTTGCGTTATGGCATCAATGATTTGCGTATGTTCTACCAAAATGACGTGCGTTTTTTACGCCAGTTTGCCTAAAAAGTTTATAGATTATTGATTAAAATCCCCCTAAATCCCCCTTTGTGAAAGGGGGACTTTCACGAATTGATGTTTTGTGTTTCCCCTCTTTGTTAAAGAGGGGTTAGGGGAGATTTAAGGAAGAAACAAATGAAAATTAGTGAAAATTGGTTACGCACGTGGGTGAACCCAGCTATTGATAGCGAAGCACTTACTGATCAATTGACCATGCTAGGTTTAGAAGTTGATGAGTTAGCACCTGTAGCAAAACCATTTACAGGTGTGGTAGTTGGAGAAGTTCTGACCGTTGAACAGCATCCAGATGCCGATCGTTTACGCGTCACCACAATTAATATTGGTTCTGGTGAGCCATTACAAATCGTATGTGGCGCGCCAAATGTTCGTGTCGGCATGAAAGCACCTGTTGCGACGATTGGCGCTGTACTGCCAGGCGATTTTAAAATTAAAAAAGGCAAACTGCGTGGTGTGGAATCACAAGGGATGTTGTGTGGTGCTTCTGAAATTGATTTAGAAGACAAAATTGATGGTTTGTTGGAATTACCTGCTGATGCACCAGTGGGCGCGAATATTCGTGACTATTTAAAGCTTGATGACAATGTCATTGATATCAGTATCACACCAAACCGTGGTGACTGCTTTAGTATTCGTGGAATTGCACGTGAAATCGCAGTGATCAATCAGTTGAAGATGAATGAGCCTGAGATTCAGTCTGTACCTGCATCAATTAATGATGAGAAAACAGTAACGATTAGCACAGAAGGTACGCCACGTTATTTGGGTCGTATTATCAAAAATGTGAATGTTAAAGCGGCAACTCCTGAGTGGATGGAACAAGCTCTCGCACGTTCAGGTATTCGTACACATAGCATTTTGGTCGATATTACCAACTATGTGTTGCTTGAGTTGGGTCAACCAATGCATGCCTTTGATTTGGCAAAAATTGAAGGTTCAATCCAAGTTCGTCAAGCCAAAGCTCAAGAAAAATTGACGCTGTTGAATGATCAAGAAATTGAATTACAAGATGACATGATGGTCATTGCAGATGATCAAAAAGTTTTGGCCATTGCAGGTATTATGGGAGGCTTGGATACTTCTGTAACAGATGATACCCAAGACATCTTCCTTGAAAGTGCATTCTTTGCGCCTTTAGCGATCGCAGGTCGTGCGCGTCGTTTTGGTTTACATACGGATTCATCACAACGTTATGAACGCGGTGTAGATTTTGAATTGCCAATGATTGCCATGCACCGTGCTTCTGAGCTGATTCAAGCCTTTGCTGGTGGTGAGTTTGGTCCAGTAACCGTTGCTGAGCAAGTAGCTTTGTTGCCAAAGCGCGAAGCAATTGAGTTAAAACAAGCGCAAGTAGACCAATTGCTCGGTTATCAAGTGGCAGGTGACTTTATTGCCGATGCTTTGACGCGTCTCGGCTGTGTGGTTGAAACTAAAGCTGAAGGTGAGTGGAGTATCATCCCTCCATCACATCGCTATGATATGGCAATCTATCAAGACTTAATTGAAGAAGTTGCCCGTATTGATGGTTATGACAATATTCAGATTAGTTTGCCGAAAATTGATGCGAAATTAGAGAAATATCAAGACCGTTTTGAAGTTGCGCAACTACGTCAAACCGTTGCAACATTAGGCTATCAAGAAGCGATTAGCTTTAGTTTTGCCGATGCAAAACTTGAGAAGCAATTGAATCCAAATGTACAGCCATTGATGTTGGCGAATCCAATTTCAAGTGATTTGGCTGCAATGCGTAGTACGTTGTTATCAAGTCTGATTCCATGTGTACAGTACAACTTAAATCGCCAACAGCAGCGTGTACGTTTCTTTGAATTAGGTTTACGTTTTGATTATCAGAATGCACAAAGCATTCACGACCTTAAACAGATTCCGACTTTGGCATTGATTGCTGTAGGTTCACGTACACCAGAATCTTGGCATGCAAAACCACAGGCAATGGATTTCTTTGATTTCAAAGGTGAGGTTGAAGAAATTTTAGCAGCTGGACGCATCAGTGTTGAATTTACTCGTACTGAGCGTGCATGGTTACATCCAGGGCAATCTGCAGAGATTTTAGTGAATGGACAATCGATTGGTTATTTAGGTCGCTTGCATCCATCATTGGAAAATGAACTGAATTTGGGCATAACCTGGGTTGCAGAGCTGGATCAACAGGCAGTTTTGCAATCTTATGTATCTAATTTTACAGAATTATCACGTTTTCCATCGGTTAGACGTGATATTGCGCTTTTAATCTCTGATAATATTGAGGTAAGAGATATTCAGCGGTTAATTGAGCAGACTGGTGGTGAGTTACTAGACTCAACATGGTTGTTCGATGTGTATACGGGGCAAGGGGTTGAACAAGGCAAGCGCTCTTTAGCTTTTGCAGTGTTATGGCAACATCCAACTCGTACGCTTGAAGATGCTGAAATTAAATCTGGTATGGATAACATTATTCAAGTGTTGGAAGACACTTACCAAGCGACATTGAGGGCCTCATGACAGCATTAACTAAAGCAGATATGGCGGACCATTTAAGTGAGCTTACTAGCTTAAATCGCCGCGAAGCAAAACAAATGGTCGAATTATTTTTTGACGAAATCAGCCAGGCATTAATTGCGGGTGAACAAGTCAAACTTTCTGGCTTCGGTAATTTCGAGTTACGTGATAAACGTGAACGTCCAGGACGTAATCCAAAGACAGGTGAAGAGATTCCGATTTCTGCACGTCGAGTGGTGACCTTCCGAGCAGGGCAGAAATTTAGACAGCGTGTTGGGAATGAGCAGATCGATTGATCTGCTTTTTTATGCCTAAATTCCATGAGCATGGATAAAACTTAGGCACAAAAAAAGAGAACCGTGAGGTTCTCTTTTTTTTAATCTAAAAATAGATTAGTGTGCAGCAGAAGCTGGAGCAGCTTCAGAAGCAGCAACGTCAGAAGCAGCAGCAGCAACGTCAGAAGCAGCAGCAGCAACGTCAGAAGCAGCAGTTTCAACAGCAGCAGTAGCTTCAGAAGCAGCAGCTACAGCTTCAGAAGCAGCAGCAGTAGCATCAGTAGCAGCAGCTTCTTCTTTCTTAGAGCAACCAACGAAAGCTAAAGTAGTAGCAATAGCAGCAACAACAGCGAATTTTTTGAATAACATGGCATCACTCTCATAAAATTGTGAGATTAAAAAAAACCTGAGCTAGTCTGTTTGTGCTTTTATTATTCCTAAACGCTTTAGGTAACAACGCAGGGAGCAGCCTAACTGGTCTGTAGCTATCCTATCAAAGCAATTCATGAATTACTACTGTTCTGTCCAACAAAACGACAAAAATGGGTAGAATTTGGCTATTTTTTGATAGAAAATAACTATAGATTATATAATTTGAATCGGTAAGTTGAAAAAACAACACATGTTCTTTTAATATAAGTATATAAATCAATAAATTATTTATCGTGATGTTTTTTTGAAGAATATGTAAATATTCTGTAAGTATGTCAACCAAATAAAAAAAGCTACCATTAAGGTAGCTTTTTAGTTGAAATTTAAGTTGATGCCTTTCTTTTCATTTGATCGAAGAAGTCATCATTGGTTTTGGTTTCTTTCATGCGATCCAATAAGAATTCCATCGCTGCAAGTTCATCCATTGGATGTAATAACTTACGTAGAATCCAAACCTTACGAAGATTTTCTTCGCTCATGAGGCGTTCTTCACGGCGAGTACCTGATTTCTTGATATTCATTGCAGGGAATACACGTTTCTCAGCAATACGGCGATCAAGGGTAATCTCTTGGTTACCAGTACCTTTAAACTCTTCGTAGATGACATCATCCATTTTACTGCCTGTTTCAATCAAGGCAGTTGAAATAATGGTAAGTGAACCACCTTCTTCGATATTACGTGCAGCACCAAAGAAGCGTTTAGGACGTTCTAAAGCGTGAGCATCCACACCACCAGTTAATACTTTACCTGATGATGGAATGACCGTGTTGTAAGCACGTGCAAGACGGGTAATTGAGTCAAGTAGAATCACCACATCTTTTTTGTGTTCAACTAGACGTTTCGCTTTTTCAATTACCATTTCAGCAACTTGAACGTGACGGGCTGGTGCTTCATCAAATGTAGATGCAATCACTTCACCACGGACAGTGCGTTCCATTTCTGTTACTTCTTCAGGACGTTCGTCAATGAGAAGCACAATTAGGAAAACTTCTGGGTTATTACGCACAATTGACTGAGCAATGGTTTGTAATAACATTGTTTTACCCGCTTTTGGTGGTGCAACAATAATAGAGCGTTGACCTTTACCGATTGGTGCAATCAGGTCGACTACACGGGAGGTTAAATCTTCTGTTGTACCGTTACCAAGTTCCATAACCAATTGCTCAGTAGGGAATAATGGAGTGAGGTTTTCAAAGAGAATTTTATTACGTGAATTTTCGGGTGTATCGTAGTTAATTTGGTTTACTTTTAATAAAGCAAAATAACGTTCACCTTCTTTTGGCGGACGAATGGTACCTGTAATGGTATCGCCTGTACGGAGGTTGAAACGACGAATCTGTGATGGGCTGACATAGATGTCATCTGGCCCTGCTAAATATGAACCAGCTGCAGAGCGTAAAAAGCCAAAACCATCAGAAAGAATTTCGAGAACGCCATCACCAAAGATTTCTTCGCCATTCATGGCATGGCGTTTTAAAATGGCAAAAATAATATCTTGTTTACGGTTACGTGCCATGCCTTCAAGGCCCATAAACTCCGCAATTTTAATGAGTTCGCCAATGGGTTTTTTCTTGAGTTCAGTTAAGTTCATAAGTGGTCAGACAGAATGGAATAAGTGGAGGACTACGTTAGGGAAAGAATAAAAAATCGACCGCATACATACATGCTGATGTAATTGTATTTACACAACCACGATTCAGTAGTCTGGTTCATTGTTTCAGAGAGAAATGTGAAAACAATTGTTATTGCCGAGCGGCGATCTTATGTTTTGTGTCTTTTAAGAAGCGCAATGAAGTAGATTCCATTCAAAGCTTCTTGATCCAGAAATATAGAGGAAATCAAGCAAATTGTCAATTTTTACTAAGAAATACGCTATTCAATAAGTAGCGTATTTCTCAGATTGACCATTTAACAATTGTATTAGATGTTTTGGTCAATGAATGCTGCAAGTTTTGAACGTGGTGCTGCGCCAACTTGTTGAGCAACAACTTCGCCATTTTTAAACATCAATAATGCTGGAATATTACGAATGTTGTATTTTACAGCAGTATCTTCACATGCAGTCACGTCAACTTTAACGATTTTTACTTTTCCTGCATATTCAGTTGATAGGTCTTCAAGAACAGGTGCAATTGCTTTACAAGGTGCACACCAGCCAGCCCAGAAATCAACAAGTACAGGGGTTTCAGCATCTAAAACATCTGCTTGGAAGTTTGCATCAGTTGTATTAACAATAGTCGCAGACATAAGGTTGCTCCAAATTTAAGAAATAAAGTGCGAATTTAATCATCATCACGATGAATATTACATTGCCGCTTTATTCAATGTAAGGGTTTGTTCTGATTATTCAAGTTTGGAAATGAAAAGTCTAATGGATGCTCACGATGTTGATCATCGACTTCTACAATCATTTATCAAGTAAAAGCGCAAATACAGTACTTTTATTGCTTAAAATGACTTTAAAATTGTAAGCATGTGAATTACTCTAATGCGTGAATTGAGCATGGGTTTATATGAATAATGTCTGATTTTCTGATTGATGAAGAATTACTTGCTGCGATTGATATGGGATCGAATAGTTTCCATCTGGCAATCGCTCGTGTTGATCACGGTGAAGTTAAGAAAGTTGCTTCAATGTCAGAAAAAGTACAGTTAGCAGCTGGGCTTGATGAAAATAAAAATTTAACAGAGGCAGCACAACAACGTGGACTGGCTTGTTTGGCGCGTTTTGTTGGGCGTTTAAGTTCAGTTCAACCTAATCGTTTACGTATTGTAGCGACCAATGCCTTAAGACAAGCAAAAAATGGTCATGAATTTATTCAAAAAGCAGCTGAAATTTTACCAAAACCAATCGAAATTATTGCAGGACGTGAAGAAGCACGTCTGATCTATTTAGGTGTTTCACATACCATGGCCAATGGTGGTCGCCGCTTAGTTGTTGATATCGGTGGTGGCTCAACAGAATTTATTATTGGTGAAGAATTTGAGCCATTGCATACAGAATCTTTGCAAATGGGCTGTGTGGCATTTAGTAAAACTTATTTCCCAGATGGTGAAATTACAAGTAAAGCCTTTGATAAAGCAGTGGTTGCTGCCCGTAAAGAACTCTCTGCGATTGCCAATACCTATAAGTCTGAAGGCTGGGATACGGTTGTTGGTTCAAGTGGAACCATCAAAGCTTGTCGTCAAATTTCAGTTAATTTAGGTTTAAGTGACGAACAAGAGAATCTGACTCGTGACGGTTTATATAAATTAAAAGATCGATTACTTAAATTTAAACATATCACTGAAATTGATTTTGAAGGTCTACGTGAAGACCGTCGAGCAGTTTTGCCAGCTGGTCTTGCCATTTTATATGCGATTTTTGAAGTCTTAGATATCGATAAATTGGCATATTCTGATGGTGCATTACGTGAAGGTGTGATGTACGACTTGCTGGGTCGTTTCAAGCATGAAGATGTTCGTGACCGTAGTGTACAGGCGTTAATGGGGCGCTATAATGCAGATCCCAAGCAAGCTGAACGTGTGGTCAATACGGCACAAGAATTGTTTGATGGTGTTGCTAACGCTTTAAATTTAACGACTGAAGACAGTGACTTACTGCGTCGTGCTGCATATTTGCATGAAATTGGATTGGCAATCAGTCATGGTGGTTATCACCGTCATGGGGCCTATTTATTGCAACATTCAGATATTCCTGGTTTCTCACAAATTGATCAAAATCATCTCTCGCATTTGGTTTCACACCATCGTCGTAAGTTACGTGCAGATGCAAAAAATGACGTTTTAAAGGTTGGCGGTAGCCATTTACTTTATCTTTGTTTATTGCTCCGCCTTGCAGTTTTGCTGAACCATAGTCGTAGTGATCAGATGCTTCCTGCCATTGAACTGAGTGTTGTAAATGATCAACAATGGCAACTCAGCGTTTCTGGCGATGCTAAACAATGGCCTTTATTGGTTGCAGACTTGCATGATGAGCAGGTGCAATTTAAGCATTGGGACATTGAGTTAAATATTCAGTCAGACAAATTTGTTGATTAACCATATTATTATGGACCATTCTTGACTTATGAAAAATAAAGCGACTCAGTCCAAGGCTTGGGCTACGGTTCAAATTGCACGACACCCTGAGCGTCCGCAATTTCTAGATTATGTCAGTGAAATTTTTACTGAATTTGATGCACTTCATGGCGACCGTCTATTTGGTGATGATGGTGCTATGATCGGTGGTTTGGCGCGTTTTGACGGACAACCTGTAATGGTGGTTGGTCAACATCGTGGTCGCAGCACACGTGAAAAGTTACAGCATAACTTTGGGATGTGTAATCCAGAAGGGTATCGTAAATCACAACGGTTACTTGATATGGCGGAACGTTTCAATTTACCTGTGTTCACCTTCGTCGATACCATGGGTGCATATCCGGGTGTAGGGGCTGAAGAACGTGGTCAAGCAGAAGCGATTGCAACCAGCTTGGCACAACTTTCAAGTTTGAAAGTGCCTGTTATTGCGACAATATTGGGTGAAGGCGGTTCAGGTGGTGCGCTCGGTATTGGTGTAGCCGATCGTGTGATTATGCTGTCACATAGTATTTATTCGGTGATTTCACCTGAAGGTTGTGCGTCTATTCTATGGAAAACCGCAGATAAAGCAGCACAAGCGAGTGAAGCACTTTCTTTAACTGCAGATAAACTTCAAGCTTTAGGCATTGTTGAATATGTTGTGGATGAAGGTGACGGTGCGCATTTGCAGCCTGAAAAAGTCATGCATGATTTGAAAGATGTGCTAAAACAGGCTTTAGATGAATTGCAACCGATGGATGCACAAGAACGATGCGACGCACGTTATCAACGTTTAATGAAGTTTGGCAGCAGCAATTTAGGCATCGCGTCTTAGCACAAACTCAGCATTTTTCTGAACAAACTCAATTCTTGATTGGGTGTAGCGGCGGCATGGATTCCATGCTGTTGCTGTTTCTAATGTCTGAACTTTTTCCCACGCAAGCCCGTGCGATTTATGTTGATCATCAACTTCAAGCGATGAGTGCTGAATGGGGCTATGTTGTACAGCAGCAGTCCGATGCCTTAAATATTCCGTGTATTATTCAGCAAGTAGACGTTGCGACAGGTAATTTAGAGCAGCAAGCGCGCCAAGTGCGTTATCAAGCATATCAACAGCATTTACAATCCAATGAAATTCTAGTCTTGGCGCATCATCAGCAGGATCAGGCTGAAACGCTATTATTACGTTTGTTTTCTGGAGCAGGTGTACATGGATTAGCTGCGATGCAGCAAATTGATATCCGTCAAGACATGACCATTTGGCGACCATTTTTAGATTTGAGCCGTGAGCAAATTGAACAATGGTCGAAGCAACTTGGTTTTGACTATGTGACAGACCCAACCAATCACGATACGCACTATGATCGGGCGTGGTGTCGAGAAGAATTATGGGGTGTCTTACAAAAACGCTTCCCAAAGATGCAGGCTGCTGTGACACGAACCAGTTCTCTGATGCAGGATGCTGCGGAAATACTGAATGAAGTGTTGCAGAGGGATTGGAAACAATGTGCGACCGATCGTGTACTTGATCTGATCGAGTTGCAGCAACTCTCGGCTGCACGACAACGTCAATTGTTATCGACTTGGATGAAGGGGGCGGATCAATATCGACCAAGTTATGATATGGTGCAGCGATTGCAGCATGAAGTCATTCTTGCAAAGCCAGATGCGCAGGCAACCTTACATATCAATCAACATTATTTCGTTCGCTATCAGAAAACGTTATATCGTTTAACTCATGATGAGCTATACGCAGAAAAATTATTCTCCTTTTCAGATTCGTTGTCACAACAGTTTGATATGGGCGAAACCATCCATGTTGCGGCTGGACAATTTAAGATTGAACCTCAAACGATTGGTCTTTCTTCACAGCTTTTAGGGCGAGAGTTAACGTTGCTTAAACGACAGGGGGGTGAAATAATTCATCTTTATGGTCGTGTTGGACATTGGCCTCTGAAAAAAGCCATTCAAGAGCTACAGATTTTGCCTTGGTTACGTCATACAATTCAAATATTAGTCGTAGATAATGTTATGCTTGGGGTTTTTAGCCCAAAGGGTTTTTGGTTGGCGCAATCTGATTATTTAGAGCAGGGCGGTTGGCAACCAAGTTTAATTTCTGACTGTAATGACGTTTTTCAGCAGTCTTTTTCGTATGATGAGTAGGACATGGCGACAACATTGAACCAAAATATTTGTTTTATTGGCGGCGGTAACATGGCACAAGCCTTGATTGGCGGGCTGCTATCTCGTGGTTTACCCACAACCCGTATTACGGTTTCTGATCCTGTAGAACAAATTCGTCACATCTTAGAAGAAAAAAATATTCAAACCACAACTGACAATGTAGACGCAATTAAAAATGCGGACGTTGTGGTATTGGCGGTCAAACCCCAAGTTTTGGCAACGGTATTACAACCATTAAAAGGTTTATTGTCAGATAAACTCGTGATCTCAATTATTGCGGGTGCTGAAATTCAAACGATTTCAGATTTAATTGGTGGTAGTCAACGTATTGTCCGTGTCATGCCGAATACACCAGCGTTAGTCCAAACAGGTGCACATGGTATTTATGCATCTGAAGCGGTGAATGCGCAAGATCGTGAGTTAACCAGTCAAATTTTAGCAGCGACAGGTTTAACTATTTGGGTGGAAAGTGAAGCTCAAATTGATGCAGTAACAGCAGTTTCTGGTTCTGGCCCAGCATACTTCTTCTATTTGATGGAAAGTATGATTCGTGCTGGCAAAAACTTGGGGCTCGATGAAAAAGTGGCGACGGCGTTGACCTTGCAAACAGCGTTAGGGGCGGCACAAATGGCGATTACCAGCTCAAATTCTCCAGCAGAATTACGTAAAAATGTGACCTCTCCAAATGGCACAACACAAGCAGCTTTAGAGGTGTTTGATCGTGCGCAGATTTCACAAAATATTCAAGCAGCGCTTGCAGCAGCTCAGAAGCGTAGCCAAGAGCTAGCGCAAGAGTTGAGTGACAAGACTAAATCGGTTTAAGTAGGATAAGACAATTATGGGTGCAAGTTCTGCGCTAATTTTTGGTGTTTTGATCAATGTTGCAATTTTATTGGTCTTTTTCCGTTTTTTAATGCAATTGGCAGCAGTCAGTCCATACAATCCAGTGGTGCTTTCAACCGTGAAAGCTACCAAGATTGTGGATGTGTTTAGCCGCATTTTTCCGACGATAGGTAAAGGCCGTGTCAATTTAGCGGCAGTTGCTTTGTTGGTGGTGCTGTATCTCCTGAAAATGTTTGGTCTGATGTATTTGTCTGGACAGATGCCGCATAGTGCGGTGTATCTGGTGATCACGACATTTGTGACCATGATTCAAGATTTGATTCGCTTCTGTCGTTACTTGATTTTTGCAACGATTATTTTAAGTTGGGTGGTGATGTTTACACAGTCGCGTTCACCTTATATTGAAGTGATTCAAGAGTTGGCTGAACCATTGCTTGCACCATTCCGTCGCTTATTGCCGAACATGGGGATGATTGACTTGTCTCCAATTTTGGCGTTCTTGGCTTTGTACGTGGCTGAAATTTTGATGAATGAAGCAGCTAAAGTCCTGTTAACAGGTCTCTAAGCAAATCTGATTCAATAAAAAAATGGGCGTAATGCCCATTTTTTTATTTCTTGATCAAACGTTGCCGTATTGCTCGATTTAACGGATTCGAAAAATAGTGCGCAATGAAAGCACCCAGTACAATTGCAAGGACGAAATAAATCAATAATAAGACCAGTTTAATGTTGCCCTCAGTAAGGGCTGGCGTATAAAACAGTTTAAAGAAACCTAAAATAATCAGATGGAATAAATAAATTTCATAACTGTTCTTACCAATCTCTTGTAACCACTTAAAACGCTGTGTTTGCATGGTGGTGCGTTCATTTGCCACATTTGCAACAATCACGATCGCTGTCGCAAGTGCAAATAGACTGATGCCCCAAATACAGTTTTGTTTAATCGGTGCAGAAAAATAAATGATCAACATTGTCGCAATGGCAATATATTTCAACCCCAACCAGGTTTGGGCTTGCAGCTTAACTTGCGGTGCAATCAGTGCTGCAATACAGCCAAAGGCAATCCCATCAAAACTAGAGAAGTAATGATAGAGGTACGCACCACTTTCTTCACCAGAATGTAAATATCTAAAATACGGTGCAAATAGAATCAGCGCGAAACAGACAAATAGAAAGTAGGGCTTCTTGTTAAATAGCAGTGCTGTCAGTGGGAAAAGTAAATAAAACACTTCTTCCACAGATAAAGACCATAACACGCCAAGCGCGTAGTTGACCCAACCATTTTCAATAATCAGGATGTTCATCCAAAAGGTCAACGCTGCTAGGTTAACTGTTGACTGAGCGACGACAATGCCATTGGGTGCCTGAGTCATAAAAGGTTTAAGCTCAAATGCAGCTAAGAGATTGACCAGACAGATCAGCAGAATCAAGGTCGGCATGATGCGAGCGAATCGTGAAATATAAAAGTCGCGTGTATTGATCTGATGTAACGCACCCCAGCGTTTGATGGTGTGTGAGGTGATGAGATAGCCCGAGATTACAAAGAACATGGTGACACCATAGTTACCATTTCGGGCTAAAAGCGCGGTGATGTTTTCACCAAAAACCTGAAAATTGATCGAGGTGTCAAAGAGCTTATATGGGATATTAAAGTGGTGCAGTAACACCAAAAAGATTGAAATAAAACGGAGTGTATCAATGGAACGGTGACGGTTAAATTGGACTTGATTAAAGGACATTTTGCATTCCTTTCTCCTATACGAATTAATTTTTATCAGATATTCTTTATTTTCAGTTTTCTTGTAGCGCAGGGGAATTTATCCCCTGTCTGCAAGAAACATTTTTGTTTTCTAGTGTGTGGATGGCTTAGTGGGCAGCATCCCAGTTCTGACCTTGTCCAACTTCAACCACAAACGGTACTGAAATTTCCAATACCGATTGCATGACTTCAGCAATTTGTTTTGAAAGTTCATCTGCAATCGCAGCATCCGCTTCAAACACAAGTTCATCGTGCACTTGTAATAACAGCTTGGCTTGATCTTTCGGCAACATTTTATCGACTGCAATCATTGCAAGTTTAATAATATCTGCCGCACTGCCTTGTAAAGGTGCATTGATTGCCGCGCGTTCAGCTGCTTGTTTGATCATTTTATTGCTTGCCATAATGTCTGGTGTATATAGACGACGGCCTAAAATGGTTTCAACAAAACCTTGCTCACGCGCAATTTGACGAGTACGTTCCATATAATCCAATACGCCCGGATAACGCTGGAAGTAACGTGCGATATAGCTACGTGACTCTTCACGGCTAAAGCCAAGTTGACGTGTTAAACCAAATTCAGACATACCATAGAGCAGACCAAAGTTAACCGCTTTGGCTTGACGACGTTGGTCATTGGTCACATCTTCAATGGCAATGCCAAGCACTTCAGATGCTGTGCGACGGTGTACATCCTGACCTTGTTGGAAGGCATGAACTAATGCATCATCTTGAGAGAAATGTGCCATCAAACGCAGTTCGATTTGAGAATAATCGGCAGCGAGTAACACACGATCCTCAGGTGCAATAAAGGCTTTACGGATTTGACGCCCAATCGGAGTACGGATTGGAATGTTTTGCAGGTTTGGATCGGTTGAAGACAAGCGACCTGTTGCAGTTAAGGCTTGATGATAGCTGGTATGTACACGATGTGTTGTGTCATGCGATTGTTCAATCAGGCGATCGGTGTAGGTATTTTTGAGTTTTGCCAAGCCACGATGTTCCAAAATGACTTCAGCCAATGGATGTTCGATTTTCTCTAAAATACTTTCACTGGTACTGTATTGACCTGTTGCAGTTTTCTTACCACCTTTGAGTCCTAGCTTTTCAAACAGCACTTCACCGACTTGCTTTGGTGAGGCAACATTAAAAGCTTCACCCGCCAGTTCCGCTGCCTGCGCTTCAAGCGTTTGGATGGTTTCTGAAAACTCGACACTAAGTTGATCGAGGAATTGATGGTCCAGCTTAATACCATCTTCTTCCATGCCTGTGAGCACGCGAGCAACAGGCATTTCAATATTATGTAGAATATTGACCAGTTCTGGATGGGCTTTCAGTTTCGCTGCGAGTACTTCATACAAACGATAAGTGACATGCGCATCTTCGGCGGCGTAATGGGCTGCAACTTCAAGTTCGATTTGATTAAAGGTTTTTTGCTTTGCACCTTTACCTGCGATTTGCTCAAACGTCGTGGTCAAATGACTAAGATAAAGACGTGCAACATCATCCATGCCATGTCGCGTAGCAGCGGCATTCAATACATATGAAGCCAGCATGGTATCGAAATACCAACCTTGAATGGTAATACCGTGATTGGCAAAGATATGCGCATCGTATTTGAGATGATGACCAATTTTCTTCACTTGTTCATTTTCAAGAATCGGTTTGATCTGAGCGAGAAGCTGTTTACGATCCAGTTGCTCAGGTGCACCTTCATAATCATGTGCAACAGGAACGTAATAGGCATCTTTGGCATCAAATGCGACCGAGAAACCGACCAGTTCCGCTACACGATAATCGAGGTTGGTGGTTTCTGTATCAATCGCAAAATGATCGGCTTGCTGCATACGCTGCAATAAGGCATCCCAATCTTGTTGGCTCAAGATCGTATGATAAGTCGCATTACCGAGTTGATCATCTTGGCTTGAAAGATTGGCATGATCTTCAGCAACCACGGGTTCTGCTTTTTGTTCAGCTTTGGCAATACTTTGCGAGGTCTGTTGATAAGCCGGACTATTGGGATTGTTCGGGTGATCCAAAGACTGTAACTGATTACGAAACTCTAATTCAGTATAGAGCTCACGTAACTGATCCACATTAGGATTGGCGAGTTTAAGGTCATGCCAATCTAAAGCAAGATCTAGATCACAGACAATACTGGCAAGTTGATGGTCAACTTTGATGTTATCTACATTATCTTTAATATTCTGGCTGAGTTTGCCTTTAAGCTGATCAGCATTGGCAATAATATTGTTTAATGTGCCGTATTCATTCAGTAGCTTCGCCGCGGTTTTTGCGCCAACACCCGGAACGCCCATGATGCCGTCAGACGCATCGCCCATCAGGGTGAGGTAATCAATGATTTGATTTGGGTGTACGCCGAACTTTTCAAAAACACCCGCTTCATCTAAAACACGTTCTTTAAAACTGTCTTCCAGTTTGACATGTTCATTGACCAACTGCGCCATGTCTTTGTCGCCCGTCGAGATGAGGACATGATGACCTTCTGCCAAGGCACGCTTGGTTAAGGTACCAATAATGTCATCCGCTTCTGCACCTGCGAGAAAATATAAAGGAATCCCTTGTGCTTTGATCAACGCATGTAAATAAGGAATCTGTTGAGATAACTCCTCAGGCATGCTTGGGCGATCGCCTTTGTAGATTGGCGATAATTTATGACGGAAGGTTGGTTCTGGCGTATCAAAAATCACAGCCATATGGGTAGGCTGAGTGCGACGCATCAGTTTTTGGATCGCTGAAATTGCACCACGTATTGCATTGGTATGTAAGCCAGTAGACGTGGTTAATGGTGGTAAAGCGTGGAAAGCACGAAATAAGAAATAAGACCCGTCTACCAAGACAAAAGGTGGCATTGCGCAAATCCTAATTATAAATTAATAGGTATTTTACGTGAAAAAGCCGTGGCTGTCTTATCTGAACGTGGAAGAGTACGGCTAGCTGTGTCGTTGAAAATTTGCAGTATTTTGTATGTAACAATACCTGCTTATCTAGTGATCAAGTAAGATGGCTACAATGAAGCTATCATAATTGATATAAGTCTATGTATAAAAAAGACAAACAGGGACTCATCGTTGTTTTAATTTCCTTAGCTGTGTTGCTTGCGGCTGCAATTGCCTTTAAGTGGCAAGGGACGATTGTCTCCGCTGCAATTGGCCTGACTGTTGTAATTGTGCACATTCTGTCTGAAATTCATCAGCGTTTGCTTCAACTCGAACAAGCAGTGCCGAGCAATTCTGTATTAGGGGCTGGTATTGGCGTACAAAAAATTGTGATATATGGCGCGGCACTTGTCGCACTATTTGCCTATGCCAATACATGGATGTGGTTGGCGGGTGGTGCTTTATTGGTATTGTTGTTGTGTTTGATCCAAACCATCAGTTCTTTTCAAACGCGATTGCTGCATTTAGAGCAGGTTACAACACAATCACTCAATCCAGATATTTCAATTCAGCCACAACAACAGTCTGCTGATTTTGGTCAAGCGATTGAATTAGCACCAATGACAGCTTCACACTCTCCAATTGCGGAACAACAACAACCAGCATGGATGCAAGCTCGACCTGAATCAGTTCAAAGTCCAATACTTCAGAACTCTACCTCTGCTGCTCATCCTTCTGAGTCTAAACAAGCTGCTTGGTGGCAGCCAGCATTGGACTGGATGATACATGGCAATCCAATTCTCCGTGTTGCTGTGACCATATTAATGGTTGGGGTAATCTTATTATTACGTTTTGCCAGTGAGCATTGGCAACTCAGCTTAGGTGTGAAACTGGGTTTTATTGCGGTTGCGGGTGTAGCCACAACTGTTGCAGGATATTTACTACAAAAGAAAAATCAATTATTTGCGGTGGCTCTACAAGGTGTCGGCCTGGCAGTTGTATTCTTGACCTTAATTTTTTCACATCATTTTGCGGTGATTGCCAGCTTAAGCATCGCCAGTATTCTGTTTGTCATTTTATTATTGGCAACGGTTTATCTAAGCTTAAAACAACACGCTTTGTATTTAGCCATGTTGGCATTGACCATGGCCTATCTAGCTCCGTTGGTCATTCCACAAAATCATCCTGATGTGATTTTCTTGTTTAGTTATTATTTTGTCATAAACTTAGCCGTGGCAGCGTTGAACTTTATTCAACCCTGGAAAATCCTGCATCAAATTGCGTTTTTTGCCACCATGTTCATTGGTGGTTCTACCATTGGAATTTATGCAAAAACAGCGCAGTTTGATACCTTGGATATGATCCTGTGGTTGCATATCGCTTTATTCATTTGGCTCAGTATCCGTTATAGCCAATTGATGTTACGTGCTCAAAATGAGCAGCAACAAACAGCCCAGACATCTGAGCGTTTACAACCTATTTTAGATGTTGGTCTGATTTTTAGTGTCCCTGTACTGGGCTTTTCGCTACATGCCTATTTAATGCATAACTCGACCTCAGCACTTACTTGGGGAGCAGTTGCACTCGCGATTGTCTATATCAGTTTAAATATCTGGATTAAACGCCAGCATCCACAATTATCAATTTTGGCAAAAAGTTTCTTTATTCTTGCCGTGGTGTTCGTTGCCTTGATTTTCCCACTGGCCAAAGGTGCACATTGGACTTCAACAGGCTGGGTGATTCAGGGAACTGCACTGATTGTCTGGGGCGTGACCGAGCGATATCGTTTAAGCCGTTATGTTGGTGTGGCACTGGTGTTATTAAGCTCAATAGCATTACTGTTTCAAGTTTGGTCAAACGATCATTTTCCAATTTTAAGTACAGCGATTTTTGCGCTTGCTCAATTTATTTCGGCCTTTTATTTACTCAGCTATCAGCAAGTGGAAAAATATTTTAGCGCCAAAATGTTGAGTGGCGTTTTTCTTACCTTGGGAATGTATGCTGGTGCAATCGCTTGGGTTGAGTTTAGGCATTGGCAAGGGCATGGTTTGAGCCCTTATCTAATGGTTGCAAGTGGATTACTTGCAGTTTTTAGTCTCATTGTAAAACGTTATGCAAAAACTTCGTGGGATGCTTTGCAGTTATTATTTGTTGGTGCACTGGTTGCGTTGGCTTATGTTGAAAGTTTCGCTGTAAATATTTATCAGCAATTACATTGGCCAACAGGTTTACAGCAAGCAAAGTTTTCTGTGGCAACGATTATTTTGGCTTCTATTGTTATTAATGTTGATCAGCGTAGATTTGGGATTTGGGCAACAATTTTTTGGCTCAATTTAGCGATTATAGGTTTGGCTTTTTTCCCAATTATGCCATTGATTGGATTTGCCATAATTCCAGTAGTTTTTGCAATATTTTTACTAGCGACCAAAAATACTCAGCTGTTACATCAGCCTCCTGTTTGGTGTCTTAGTTTGTTGTGGCTCGTCTTGGTCAGTCTAGATCTACATTCAGCTGAGCAATATTATTACTTACCTTTACTTAATTTCACTGACTTACTGTCTTTATTGGTGTTTGCAGGCCTGATCTGGATTATTTATCATCATGACTTTAGTGCAGAGCGTTCGATTGAGTGGGGTTTTAAAGTGACCACCATTTTGATTGGCCTATTGGTATTGAGTAGTGTGGTAGTACGTGCCATGCATCACTATTTGGGTACACCATTCTGGAGCGCAGCAATTTGGTCGAATGGTGATGTACAACTCAGCTTGACGCTGTTGTGGGTGATCCTTGCTTTTATTCTGATGACATTTTCCAGCCGACGTCATATTCGACAAATCTGGTTTGTCGGTGCAGCTTTGTTAGCAATTGTCGTAGCGAAATTATTGTTATTGGATCTATCGCAAAGTGGCACTTTAACCCGTGTGATTTCATTTATCGGTTCAGGTGCCATTATGTTGGTGATCGCTTATCTAGCACCGTTACCGCCTACGCTTGATGAGACTCGGAAAGAGAGTTAACTCTCTTTCTGTTCTTTTTTGAGTTCTTTCTGATTGGCATATTGATCGACTTCATCATTTTCTAAGGGGAGAGGTCGATCGATCAGTCCCATTTTCGGTACAGGAATTTCAATCTCGTTTTCTAAAAAGCCGTTACGAATGCGTTCCTGCATTTCATCGCGCACTTTGAGTGAATTTTCTTGGCGGCACCACACCGCAAATAACAGCTCAATTGAAGATTCTCTAAAGGCAGTCACCGTAACAGTCGCTTTGGGATCATCCATAACCAATGGGTATTTAGCAGCAACCTCTAATAGAACGTGTCGAACTTTAATAATGTCTTCGTGGAAGTTAATCGCCAAGGTGATTGGAATACGCCGTATCGGATACTTGGATAAGTTCATCACGGGTGTTCGTATCAGCTGTTCATTTGGTAAACGAATATATACATTGTCCAATGTGAGCAGTTTTACTGAAAGTAAGTCAATTGAAATCACTTCACCTTCGATGGTTTGTCCGCGAATTAAAGTAATTTGAATGGTATCACCGACTTCAAAAGACCCTTCACCAATCAAAAACAAGCCACTAATCAAGTTACTGGCAGAGGTTTGAGAGGCGAAACCCAGCGCGACAGTTAATATCCCTGCCGCACCTAAAAATACGCTGAGTTTAAAACCTGCCTCTCTTAAGCTGGTCATAATGAACAACAGGAAGATGAAATAAAAAATACCTCGACGCCACAGTAAGCGTTGATGGGCATTAAAGCGACTACCAATGGTGCGGATAAAGGTATTTGAGACTAAACGTGCAATCACAAAGCCGATAAAGCACAGAATAATAGCGACTACGATTTCGCTAAGCCGCTCAAAGTTAATGTTGGTGAAAAAACTGGTGAGACTGCCAGCCAGATCTTTTGGAATATTTGAGTTTGGCATCGCGACCCCTTAAAAAAATGAATCAAACATATTAAATAAAGTACTGCCTGGTGCACGAGGGGGATGCACATAGGTGACTTCACCCGCTTGAGTTGGGGTCTTATTTTCAATACGAATACGTGCTGGATGATCAGTACCTTCATAATAGACTTTGATTTGAGAAGTCCATAAGCGTCCTGTACTTTCGCTATAAAATAATGGCAGTGCAGGAACTGGTACATTCATGCGATCAAAACGCAATTGATGATGGCTGGTGTTGTGAAACTCAATCGGGGTCACCGCACGGAAAGCACGCGGTTTGAGTAGATTCAAATCGATACGACCATCGACAGAGGTTGCGTAGCAAATCTCACCATTTTGTGGGTCTTTACCAAACCAAGTATCTTTCGGTTGAATCACGGGAATATCAAATAGCGGTTCAGAAAGACCGTCAACCAAACCCGCAATCCACAAGGGGGTACTGATATATAAGGTTCCACGCTGGCCCGCAGGAATATAAATCGGGTCAACAGGTCGAATCACCACGGAACGATCAGCCAAGCGTGGCATCAGATGAAAGCTGCTATTGGTCTTGTGGAACATATAGCGTTCGATTTTAGCAGGAGGCGGCATGGCAAATTCGATATCATTTAATATTCGCCACTGCTGCTCGTAGTCATACTGAAATTGAGGACGATGATATTCCAAACGCCATTCTTTGATGCCGCGAGTCAGACGAAAGAGCAATGAACCGAATTGCCAAGCTTTGGCCTGTTGAATTTCGAATTGTTGTTCGCCCCACCATTTCAAAGTATCGGAATGGGGAGCTTGATATTGATTATTTTGAGACAAGATGCAAAATTCCTTTGTGAGTATGCTAAACAGACTTCACGCTGTAATCTGCTTAGAGTACACTCAATACTTTCTCTTATCATTATTTGTGTGATGCAAATACTTAAACAAATACAAATTCCTTATAGTTTTGCTAAACGACATGGCGTTTTGTTACGTTATGAAGGCGATCAAGTTTTTATTGTACGACGCAAGGACACCGCGCGTATTGCTTTGCAGGAAGCTCGTCGAATTTTGGGGAAATCTGCTCACGATCAATTGTGTACCGATCAAGAATTTCATGCCTTACTCAGTTCGAGCTATGCAGGGGATACAGGTGAGTCACAACAAGTTGCGGCAGGCTTGGAAGATCATCCCGACTTATTGAGTTTAGCGGATCAAGTGCCTGAAGCTGAAGACTTAATGGATCAAGAAGATGATGCGCCGATTGTTCGTCTAATCAATGCTCTATTGTCAGAAGCAATTCGTGTGAGTGCCTCAGATATTCATATTGAAGCGTTTGAGAAAAAGCTTTCAGTACGTTTGCGTGTCGATGGTCAGCTGCGTGAAATTGTCCAGCCACGTCGTGAATTGGCGCCATTATTGGTGTCGCGTATCAAAGTCATGGCGAAACTGGATATTGCGGAAAAGCGTGTTCCTCAGGATGGCCGTATCTCATTGCGTCTTGCTGGACGTGAAGTGGATGTCCGTGTTTCGACATTGCCGTCTTCGCATGGCGAACGTGTAGTAATGCGTTTGCTGGACAAGCAAGCGGGGCGTTTGAACATGACGCATTTAGGCTTGATGCAAAATGATTATGATCGTTTAACGCAACTGGTTCATCGACCTCATGGCATTATTTTGGTGACAGGCCCAACTGGTTCGGGTAAGACCACAACCTTATATGCTGCTTTATCTGATCTGAATGACAATACCCGCAATATTTTGACCGCTGAAGATCCAATCGAATATCAATTGGAGGGTATTGGACAAACTCAGGTCAATACCAAAGTAGATATGACCTTTGCGCGTGCACTCAAGGCGATGTTACGTCAAGATCCTGATGTGGTGATGGTCGGAGAGATTCGTGACTTGGAAACTGCGGAAATTGCCGTACAGGCTTCTTTAACGGGTCACTTGGTACTATCCACACTGCATACCAATACCGCGATTGGTGCGGTGACGCGATTAAAAGATATGGGCATCGAACCTTTCTTATTGGCGAGTTCCTTGATTGGTGTGATTGCACAGCGTTTGGTTCGAACTCTATGTCCACATTGTGTGACATGGCGAAAAGCAGATGACTTTGAACGCCAAGTATTTCAGCATCTCAAGGTTGATGAGCATATGGAATTGCCTGAACCGCATGGCTGTGAAAAATGTTCACATGTTGGCTTTAGTGGACGTACGGCAATTTATGAAATTGTGCCAGTCGATGAATCTATGCGCCGTTTGATTCATGGTAATGCTGCTGAGTATGAGCTGGAAAATCATGCCCGTCGTCATGCAGCTTCAATCCGTGATGATGGTTTGTTAAAAGTATTAGCTGGAAAAACCACATTGGAAGAGGTGTTGCGTGTGACCAATGAAGCTGCGGAAGAGTAAGCTTTTCATTTAAAAAAAACAGCATGGTTAAACCATGCTGTTTTTTTTGAGTATTAGAATTATGCTGTCGTCACGATATTGAACGTAACGTCGATGTTGTTACGCGTTGCATTTGAATAAGGGCAAACAATATGTGCAGCAGCAACCAATTGCTCTGCTTCAGCTTGTTCCATTCCAACTAAATAAACATTCAGTGTTACTTCGATACCAAAGCCATTCGGAATAGGACCAATGCCCACTTCACCTTCAACATAGGCATCTTTGGTAATCTTGAATTTATCACGGTTTGCAACGAACTTCATTGCACCTAAGAAACATGCAGAATAACCAGCAGCAAACAGTTGCTCTGGATTAGTGACTGCACCACCAGCACCGCCCATTTCTTTAGGCACGCCTAATTGCACATCTAAAACACCGTCAGATGAGGTTGCACGCCCATCACGACCACCTGTTGCTTTTGCTTTTGCACGATAAACGACTTGTTCTAGAGACATGATTATTGTTCCTAAATAATATTGAATACAATTAAATCGTACACGATATAAATAAAAAAACAAGTTACTGTTGTGTAAATTTTAAACTTATTTGTTTAGGTTGGCACGAAGTTCAGAAAGTTGATCTTTTAATGTCAATAATGCTGTTGATGAGCAGGATGCAGCCTGAGCCAATTGATTTGGAATATCAATCGCTTGCAATTGTAAAGCTTGGCCTTGTGTGGTCAGGGTAATAATCACTTGTCGTTCATCTTTATTTGAACGTTGACGAGTAATTAAGCCAGCTGCTTCAAGTTTTTTAAGTAATGGCGTGAGTGTAGATGATTCTAGAAATAACCGTTCACCAATATCTGAAACCGTGAGCTGATCTTTTTCCCATAACACTAACATCACCAGATATTGTGGATAGGTTAAACCAAGTGGAGTGAGTAATTGGCGATAAACTTGATTCAAAGCAAGATTGGTCGAATAAATCAGAAAACATAACTGATTATCTAATAACAGTTGTGGATGTTCTTCGCCCATGCAGTTCTCAAATAATAATTGAATAGTATGAGTATATCGTGGTCTGTTTAATTGATTAAGTAATTTACTGACCAATTCTAATGAAGAAGTCCAAGCTGAAACTGGACTTATACTTTTGAAGAGCAGGTCTTGAACTCCAGTTTACCAAAGTTCAGCAATTTTCTTCATCAAACGTGCTCGGTAGCGCGCGGTTGGATTACTCAGATTATTTTGAGCTTCGAGTTCAAAATGTTGTTGCCACGCTTTGACCATTTCTAAGGTGGTACCTTTTTGTTTGATGACCACAACGTCCTCGCGTTGGATATTATCTAATCTTTGTCTTGCACCTTCAGCACCTGTTCCCCAGCCAATAATCCATTGCCCAAAAGCATTCAGCGATAAATTTTGTGGCGTGGATAGAACACGAGATGATTGAGTTGATTCATCACTATCTACATCCACAGATGTCGCGTGAAGTTGTACAGCTGTCCCCAAAACAAAGAAAATCAGAATAAATCTAAACATGAATAAAGCTTAATAAGAATTAACGGATAATGTTACATCATTCATAGTCTAAAATCGTTTGAGCTTGTTCGACTATGATCAATAATATGTATTAAATCATGATTCTATGTACTGAACATTTATAAAAGCTGACCATTGCAGTCAGATTGACCTTGTGTGTCTATATTTTGTACATTAGTGTGTTTAAATTAGTGTAAAGATGGAGAAGGGGGTTAGTAGGTAATAATTTTACGATGCTGCATTAACGGCATTGCAAGACGAAGCTTATTTTGCGCCTCAAGCTCAAATTCACTGCTAATTAAACCATATCCATCTGTATCGATACTTTGCAGCAGTTGTCCACGACTATTAGCTATGCCAGCATGTCCCCAAGTTTGACGCTGTTCGCCGTGCCAACCTTGCTGCGCAGCACCTAAGACATAACACTGGCTGTCCATGGCCCGTGCTTGTAGCAATAACTGCCAGTGGAGCTGACCTGTGGTGTAAGTAAAAGCCGCAGGAGCAGTAAGGATATCTGCACCTTGTTGACGTAAGCTCAGGGCAAGTTCAGGGAAGCGTAAGTCATAGCAAACCATGAGGCCGATATTGCCAAAAGGTGTTTTGGCCACGGTCACTTGATCACCTGGTTCAAAGAATTTTGATTCTTGATAACCCCCTACAGCATCACCGACTTGTACATCAAACAAGTGGATTTTGTCGTAGCGTGCTTCAGTTCTTTCTGGACTAATGCAAAGACTTACCGTTCGCACACGACCATCAGAAATGATTGAACCATCTGGACGGAAAGGGCATGGGAGTGTACCTGCAACAATCCAGATTTGGTAACGATGTGCCAATTGTTCTAAACGTGCTTGAATCGTTTCGAATTTTGCAGCAGTTTCGCGTTGTTTCCCTGCTGCAAAGCAAACAAAATTCTCAGGAAAAACGATTAAATCAGCACCCTGAGCCTTACTCTGTTGCATTAATAACTCAATGACATCGAAGTTTGCTTCGATATCATTTTGAGAATTCATTTGCGCAACAGAAAGTAAGGTCATAAGGAGATCACGATACTGAGTTCAAAGATCAAGCGTTTTGTTTTTGTGAATCAAGGTTCATGCAATCTTGTTCTTTTTGCAATTGCTTCACCAGCGGTTCAAACATATTCTGGTTGTTTTCATTTAAACGCATTAGCGTTTTGTGTGCGTCGAGCACTGTGTTAAGCATAGCACTGTGTGTGACATGTTCATCTGTAAGCTCTAATGTGCATACATTTGGGTCACCGCAGTAATTTAAAATCACAAAAACTTGCCCTAGCCCCATACTGTTGGCCAAGGTAGTAATATCTGGATTTGTCGAGAGCATAACTGCTTGTATGTGATGAACTTGCTTAAGCTTTAAACCTAATTTTGCCAGTATGCCTAAAACAGTACTGTCGATAAATGTGGTTTCAGTTAAATCAACAATTGCGCCAACAACATTTTGCTGTTGTTCAATTCTGTTGAGTAGTTTGTCTAGACTTATACAAGAGTGAGCACGCACTTCGCCAATAAGCTTGAAAATATGCGTTCCGTTCAAACTTGCATATTCAACATGACCTGTTGACATATAAATGCCATTTTCAGAGAAAGGATATCAAATTATCCCATAGTGATATTAGAGACACAAGTGGTAGAGAAGTGTGATTTAATTAAAATATTGATTTTAAAACTAATTCATTCGACATATGCTCAAAATTGCAATGTCATCTGCTACGTGTTCAGGGGCTTTGAATGAGTCATTTTTAAGGTGTTCGACCAATTGATTAAACTGATCATTCAGACCACCATCGAAGGGCTCTAGGGCACCATCAGAACATAAAATGAACCGGGCATGACGACTTAATTTACAGTGGTGCTCTTCGACTTCAAGTTCTTCAGTTAGGCCGAGTGGAAAACTACTCGTCGTTAAAATTTGAGGTGGTTGATTCGGTTCAAAAATAATGGGGGGAGGGTAATGTCCTGCACTTGACCAACGCACTTCATGAGTGACTAAATTTAAGATCCCAGCAACCATGGTAATGTGTTTTTCAATATTCTCTTGCACCAACATTGCATTCAATTTTTGAATCAATTGACTTGGTGTTTTGGAACGGCCATGAAAGGCTGCCATCCATGAGGTTAATAAACTGCTGGTGACACCATGTCCTGAAACATCAGCTAGATAGAACAATACTTCTTCATCATTTAAACGCCAGTAATCATACCAGTCGCCAGATAAATAGGCAGATGGCTGAAAAAGGGATTCAAATTGATAGTTCGGTAACTCGATTGGATTTGGTAAAAGACGCTTTTGTAACTCGGCAGCAGAGGGTAGATCTCGGCTATCTTGATTACGTTTGTATTGAGCATCTATTTTAAACAAAGAATGAATTGGATTTTTTGGCAGACTATCCCAAATCCAACCTGCTAATGCACCTTGTTCCCATGCTTGCGCTAACGCTGTACCCTCATGTTCAAATGCAAGCACAATTGTTGGAAGTTTCCACTGATACTTTAAAAAGTCCTGTACATCGGCAATCGCAATGATGGTTTGATCATACAAATCCAAATCGTCAATTTGAATGATCTGCAAACTTGGTAACTCAGTTAAAGCTTGATCTAAACAAGGTACGGAACGCGTGGGTTGTATGAAATACATAGATGAATAGCCAATCCTTTGTATGGTCATTTAAAATTCATCACAGATGAAAGATGACCTTATACATAGTATTGCCAGAGTTTAAATTCTCTGGCAATACATTAATTTGTAAAACATTATTTTAGATTTTAGTTTAATCATTTATCGTCAGAAGACGCATCATCAACATCATCTGCATCGCCAATGAAGGATATGTCATTTGAATCACCGCGTTTTTCTGCAATTTGGAAAGATTTACGCTGTAAATAAAAATCACGAATCATTGCGTATTTGTCGCCTTTTAAGCTTTCTTCAATATCAAGAATCTGAGAGCGTGCATCAATGGCTTGCAATACATTAGTAGACCAGTAAATACCATCTTGATCATCTAATAAGTATTTTTGTGGGCGACCGAAACTATCTGCGGCTAAACCAAAACCATCACGGAAAGTACTCGGGCCAAAGAAAGGCAGCATCACATAAGGACCAGATGGAACACCATAATAACCTAATGTTACACCGAAGCTTTCTTCTTCAGTGTTTAAACCTAAACGACGTGCGGGATCAGCAAAACCTAAAGTTGTTAATGTATTTACAGTAAAACGACCTAAACTTTTTGCGGCGCGAGTAGGTCGACCTTGAATTAACTGGTTTACTGCATTCCATGGCTCACCTAAGTTTTTACGAAACTGGCGATATGGGCTACGTACAGGTTCAGGAACTTTAGCAACATATTGAATCGCAACTGGCTTTAATAAGTTACGATCTAACATATCATTGAATGCATAGATTTGACGGTTCAATGGTTGCAGAGGATCTTTAACAGAATCGGGTTGTGCTGCATTGGCGTTAACTTTTAGGTCATTCTTAGTGAGATGCTTTAAATCTTTAATGGCTTGAATGGTTGACGTCTTTTGTTCTGTAGTGACTTGGGTTCCTACAGCATTTGTTTGATTGGCTGAGTCGCTAGGAGTCTCTTGTGCGAATACTGATGAACATGCTCCAGCAGTTAACAACCCAAGCAAGATAAAATTTGAGTAATGCATATAAGTCCTTAATCGCTGTTAGAGCGAAATAATACAGCCATTAAAATGAGTGCGTCACTGAACGCAAAGCATAAAGATGAGCATATAGTTTAGTTGTTCTTCTATTATTAAAACAAATTCGGTCGAAAAATATAAGGAAAATTGTGAATTTGGTTTAAAAATGTTCACTTGAATAAAAAGATTGAAAAATGGGGTTGTGTCTGCCCTGAAATGCTGTAGAATGCACATCCATCGGCGGTGATGCAGATAAAAACTTGTTGAGAAACAAGGATTTGGCTAGAAAGGTTGGATTCTTGGTTTGATTGATAAGTTTGCTAAATATCTAAA
>NZ_VWVZ01000008.1:0-163104 GCF_011753255.1 Acinetobacter sp. Tr-809 | reverse complement strand
ACTCAGAAGTGAAACCTCTTAGCGCTGATGGTAGTGTGGCACTTGCCATGTGAGAGTAAGTCATCGCCAGCTTTTAAATCTAAACACCCCCAACCTAACCGTTGGGGGTGTTTTTTATTGCGCGGAAGGAAATGTGTGGTGGGAAATAGATTAAAATAAAGAAAATCTTCGACAAATCTTAATTTATGACTAATGTATATATTATTGGCTCTGGTAAATTAGCGAATGAATTACTCAAAGGACTGGATTTTAATCAAGAATATAAAGTCTTCGCTTGGGCTGATCGAAATAATAATGAAGCTGAGATAGCGATTGTCGTACATGCTGGTTCTGGCAGAGAGCTAAATGAGGCAGTTCCTTATTGTAAACAAACAGGTTCTACGCTTATTGAGCTATCAACGGATATTGATTACAAGCAAGATTATTTGGATATCCCAGTCGTTTTATGCCCAAATACCAATATATTAATGCTTAAATTTATGAATATGATTGAAAAAATTGGGAAAAATTTCAGCCAATATCAAGTAAGTATCATTGAATCTCATCAAGCAAATAAAACCTCTGTACCTGGAACAGCGGTGGCGATGGCCAAGTCACTCAGTATGCAGGATGATGCAATTGAATCCGTACGTGATGTGAAAAGACAGCAATTTGAGCTTGGGATTCCTGAACAAAATCTAGCTCGACATGCATATCATCGTATTCAAATATCAGATGATAAATCGTGTTCAATTGTTTTGGAAACAAAGGTTTTAGGTGATTCACCATATGTAGATGGGGTGAAAGACATTATTTGCGCTGTAGGGAATAATCACTTAGAAAAACGGTTATATGATGTCATGGAGCTCATTGATAATCATTGGATTTAGATAAGGTCTGAAGAGGCTATTTGAGTAATACGACATCCCAAGACGTTTATCAATGAATTAAGGTATTTTTCAAAGACAAAATCTAGCATGCTATAACAAATCGTTTTGCCAATATTTTATGCAAGAAAGACCCTATATTCGAGCTGTGAAGTTTAAAGCACCTGAGTCCTTGGATTGGGCCAGTTATCCTTATGTCGTTCCTGCTGTTAATGATCTAGAAAGTATTGAGTTCCATCCAGAGGTAACCTTCTTTGTTGGAGAAAATGGTTCAGGAAAATCAACCATTCTTGAAGCTTTAGCACTTGCTTTGGGTTTTTCAGAAGAAGGCGGAACGCGGAATGTACAATTAAATACTGCAACAACGGCTTCTGATTTGCATCAGGCGATTCGAACGATAAAAAGTTATAAGAAGCCTCAAGATTATTACTTTTTGCGTGCAGAGAGCTTCTATAACGTTGCAACCTATATGAAGCAAGTGGACTATTTGGTGGAGTATGGGGGAGATATACACTTACGCTCGCATGGAGAGGCTTTCTTAAAATTATTAACAATGAAATTAAAAGGTAAAGGTTTATATCTTTTAGATGAACCAGAAGCAGCTTTGTCTCCAACAATGTTGATGACAACTTTGTCGGTTGTGGATCGTTTATGTCAGGAGCAATCTCAATTTATTATTGCCACCCATTCTCCTATTTTATTGGCTTATCCAAATGCCAAAATTTATCAGTTTTCCGATTCAGGGATTAAAGAAATATCTTATGAAGAAACAGAGCATTTTCGGGTAACAAAGGATTTTTTAAATAATTATCAAAAGAGAATCCAGCAGTTGTTAGGGAAAGAATAGACAAAAAGAAGCCCCATCATCCTGACGGGGCTTCTTCATATTCAGTTTATGTCGTTGATATCCTATTAACGACCACATCCTGTGTCTGTTCTTATTCTCAATGAGACTTCCTGTCTCTCTATGCTTCATATATTAGCGATCAAGCCAGAAATGGAACAGACGTAAATCGACCTAATCAACGTACGCTTAGGCGTACAACTAAGCGATATGATATTTCTGTAATTTGGCAACGAGAGCCGCTAATCCTTTCACTTCAAACTCATTGGCTTCAAAGTTCTCGTCTTTATTACGTTTAAAGATGTCGCGAATTTCAATCACTGCATTCGGATCAACAATACCTAAGCTAGAGGTCACTTGGCGGATTTGACTGATTGAACGGGAGCCATTGGTAGAGCCATAACCGATAAAAGCTGCTGGTTTGCCTTGCCATTCTTTCCCGACATAATCCAAGGCATTCTTCAGTGCTGGACTATAACCGTGGTTATATTCAGGGCTAATGAAGATAAAGGCTTGTGCCTGTGCGATTTTATCCGCCCACTGCTGTTGTTTCGGCTGATCATAAATGCCTGTCGCAGGTGGATGAGAACCTGCAAATAGCGGTAAGTCCCATTCCTTAAGATCAACAACTTCGGTTTGAATATCTTTTAATGCGAGTTCAGTTGTCGCTTGCTGTACCCAATTAGCGACTTTGATCGCTGTGCGACCTTCCCGAACACTACCAACAATAATATAAATCAGCATATTTAAATTCCTGTGTGTTATTGCTTTGATTTTAAAAATGAATGCTTTTAAATGATCTTATACTTTTTTTCGGATATAAAAAAAGCTCTCATTTGAGAGCTTTTTTGTTACATCAATTTGATGCCTTGCTGACCAGCTGGGGTGACTTTGAATATTTCCACTTCAAAGGTGATATTTTTGCCTGCCAGAGGATGATTAAAATCAATCTCGGTAATGTCATCATTGACCGATTTTACGATGCCGAACAAAGTTGCTTTGGCCTTGTCTTCAAATTCAATCATATGACCAACAATTGGGCGTTGTTCAAATTTGACGGTGTCGAAGGTCTGAATATTTTCAGGATTCCACGGACCAAAAGCATCTTCAGGTGGTAAATGTACGGTGCGACGATCGCCTGCACGTAAACCAAATAATGCCTTCTCAAAATGTGGTAGTAAGTTACCATCGCCAATCACAAGGCTAACGGGTTCTTCACGACCACGGGTGTTATCAATTTCAACACCATTTTCAATAGAGACAGAAAAGTGCAATTCGACTTTTGAGCCATCCTGAATACGAATTTCTTCGTTTGGTTGAATAATTTCAGTCATGTTATGCATCCGCGTTTTGGTTACGTTTCTTCTCAAGGAAGAAAGTATCGATCAGCAGCAAAATAGTCCCTAAGGTAATGGCGCTATCAGCAAGATTGAAGGCTGGAAAATGGCTGTTTTGATAATAAACATGAATAAAGTCGACCACATAGCCTAAGCTAACACGGTCAATCAGATTGCCAATTGCTCCACCAAGAATCAACGCAATTGCCATTGGTAATACAATCATTTTCTTAGGCATACGCATTAGCCAGAAAACAAAAATCACCGAAACGAAGCCTGCTAATGAGGTAAAGAAGTAGCGTTGCCAGCCACCTGCATCAGACAAAAAGCTGAATGCTGCGCCATAATTATGCAGCAGTGTCCAATTTAAAAAAGGCAGAACAGGAACAGGGTCCGCATAGTTTAAATGCGAACTTGCAATCCATTTGGTCCATTGGTCCAGCACAATGGCAAGGACTGAAAGTCCAAGCCACATTAAGTTGTGCGGGTAAAATTGGAATAAGCCTTTTTTTGTTGGGCTTGTTTGCACAGAATTATGCATATTTTCTCACTTCGCCACTGCCAGTGACATTGATAATACAACGAGCGCATAAACCAGCATGACCAACGTGTGTATTTACATCAGGCAATACATGCCAGCAACGTACACACTTTTCACCGTCTGCCGCCGAAACTTGCACACGCAGACCTTCGAGGTCTGTGCTTTCGCCTTGTTCAGCATAAGGGTGAACGATGACTTGAGAGGTAATCAAGACAAAACGTAATTCATCAGCCAATTGGTTTAACAATGTTTGTAATGCTTCATCTGCCCAAAGTTCAACTTTAGCAGATAGGTTACTACCAATGAGTTTAGCGTTACGTGCTGCTTCAATCTGTTTATTTACTGCTGATTTTACGCTAATCAATGTTTGCCAATCTGCTTCAGACAGTAAGTTTGCTGTTGATGCAGTTGGGATATCATACCATTCAGCGGTAAATACATATTTTCCAGTTTGTTCTGGAATCAATGGCCAAGCTTCTTGTGCGGTAAAGCTGAGGATAGGTGACATCCAGCGAACAAAAGCTTGCACGATATGATACAGCGCAGTTTGCGCAGAATGACGTGCCTGTGAATCTGCTTTAGTGGTGTACTGACGATCTTTGATGATGTCGAGGTAGAAACCACCCAAGTCATTAATACAGAAGCTTGTTAGCGCATTCGTGACGATATGGAAGTTCATCTCTTCATAAGCTTGCTGAATGGTTTTTTGAACCTCAGCAGCGCGTTGCAAGATGTATTGATCCAATGCAATCAATTGGTCGACTGGTAACGCATCTGTTGATGGTTTGAAGCCATTCAAGTTTGCCAACAAGAAACGTAAGGTATTACGAATACGACGATAACCATCTGACGCGCGGCTAAAGATTTCTTTACCAGCTGTCATTTCGTAACGGTAGTCGGCAGATGCAATCCAGAAACGTAAGCCATCAGCGCCCATATCTTTGATAATGTCTTGTGGGGTAATGATGTTGCCTAATGATTTAGACATCTTACGGCCTTTCTCATCGACCACAAAACCGTGGGTGAGTAAGCCTTTATATGGCGCACGTTCATTGATCGCGATCGAAGTTAACAACGACGATTGGAACCAGCCACGGTGTTGATCTGAACCTTCAAGATATAAGTCTGCTGGATCTTGTAGATCATCACGTTCACGAAGCACAGCGTAGTGTGTAGTTCCAGAGTCAAACCAAACATCTAAGGTATCGCGTACCGCATTATATTGTTCTGCATCGGCACCGATGAACTCACTCGCTTCACGGTTATACCAACCATCAATACCTTCTTGTTCGATCAGTTTAGCCACTTCTTCGATCAATTCAGGCGTACGTGGGTGTAATGCATTGGTATCTTTGTGTACAAAGAATGGGATTGGTACACCCCAAGTACGTTGACGTGAGATACACCAGTCTGGACGACCTTCAATCATCGACTGAATACGGCTTTGTCCCCAATCAGGCACAAATTCGATCTCATTTTCAATTGCATTCAAGGCATTTTGACGCAGACCATTGGCATCCATGCTGATAAACCATTGTGGTGTCGCACGGAAGATAATCGGGGTTTTATGACGCCAGCAGTGCGGATAGCTATGTTTGATTGGCTGATGCGCCCATAGACGGCCAACTGCACCCAATGCCTCAATGATTTGAGGATTGGCTTTATAAATATGTTCCCCTGCAAAAATTGGCGATGTTGGTAAATAAACACCATTGCCACCGACAGGGTTTTCAACTTTTAATTGGTACAGCAAACCGACTTTATAATCGTCTACACCATGGCCGGGTGCGGTATGCACTGCACCTGTACCACTGGTTGCAATCACGTGCTCGCCTAAAATCACAGGGACTTGACGATCTGCCAACAGTGGATGTTGCAAAAGAAGGTTCTCAATTGCAGCACCTTTGAAATCAGCGAGTACAACTGGATTTTCCAGTTTGTAACGTTCGATTGCTGATTCAACCAAGTCTTTGGCCAGAATAAAGTTTTGCGTACCACGCTCGGTAGTCACTTGAACCAATTGATAGTCGATATCAGCGTGGAGCGCGACCGCTTGGTTAGCAGGCAAAGTCCATGGTGTAGTGGTCCAGATCACGATATCCGTGGCATCTTGAACATCAACATTCAAACGTGTGCTGAGATCTTTAAGGTCAACAACCGTGAAGCCAACATCAATCGCATCAGATTTTTTATCTTCGTATTCAACTTCTGCTTCAGCCAGTGATGAACCACAGTCCATACACCAGTTCACTGGTTTTAGACCCGGCTCAATATGACCTGCTTTGGCAATGGCACCCAAGGCACGGACGATGTCAGCTTCTTGCTTGAAGTTCATGGTGAGGTATGGATTGTCCCAATCACCAAAAACGCCCATACGCACAAAGTCTTTTTTCTGTAATTCGACTTGCGTATACGCATATTCACGGCAAGCCTTACGGAAAGTTGAGGCATCAACTTTAACGCCTACTTTACCGACTTTTTCTTCGACCTTCAGTTCGATTGGTAGGCCGTGACAGTCCCAACCCGGTACATACGGTGCATCGAAGCCATCTAAAACGCGGCTTTTAATAATGATGTCTTTTAAGACTTTATTGACGGCATGACCTAAATGGATTTGACCATTGGCATATGGAGGGCCGTCATGCAGTACATATTTTTTCTTGCCAATACGCGATTCACGAATCTGCTGATAAATGTTGTCGGCATACCACTCTTCTAACCATTTGGCTTCACGCACAGCCAAGTTTGCCTTCATGGCAAATTCAGTCGCTGGCAAATTGAGTGTGGCTTTATAATCCACTGCATTTTCAGGAGTTTGCTTATCGCTCATGCAAGTTTTCTTCCAGTTTGATCAGTTTGTAAACTGACATGTTTTACATTTTAAATTTAAAAAGGAAATTCAGCTGTGCTAGTACGATAGTCTCGTAACTTTTGCACATCATCATCAATTCCGGCTTTGAGGGCTTCAAGCGAAGGGTAATTCAGTTCACCATGCAAATAGTGAAGAAAGGTTACCCGCATCAATAAGCCATACAGATTAGCAGAAACATCAGGGAAATGTACCTCTAATCGCCATTCTGGCTGGTCTTGTTTGATGGCTGGGCGTGTCCCCACATGACCTGCACCAAACAAACTGTCAGCTTGATAGCCTGTAATCCCGTTGAGGGCAGGATCTGAATGTTTTACTTTGGCAGTCAATGATGCATTTTCACAGACCACATCTACCGCATAAATCCCATTTAAACACGGTTTGTGACGGTTTAAACGCACATTAATGGTTGGAAAATCAAGGGTGCGACCAATCTGATCGCCATATTGCACTCGGCCTGTGATGCTATAAGGACGACCCAATAGTTTGGCCGCTAATGCCAGATCACCCTGTTGAAGGACCTGACGAATACGAGTTGAACTGACACGTTCACCATTTAAAGCTACCGTATTTAAATTGATGACATCAAAACCGTAGTCGCGTAAGAATTCACTGTTGCCTTGGCGGTCTTTACCAAAATGAAAATCATCACCCAGCACCAAGCTTTGCGCATTGAGTTTTAATTTGAGTAGGTCGGCAAATTCAGTGGCATTTAAACTTCTAAAATATTGGTCAAATTTCGCAACTGCAATATAGTCCACACCGAGCTCAGTTAAATATTCTACTTTTTCTCTGAGCGAGCTGATGCGAGGAGGTGCATCATAACCTTTAAAGAATTCAAGTGGTTGTGGCTCAAAAATCATCACCAATGTTTTTAAGTCTTGCGCTTCAGCCAACGTTTTGAGTTGAGCAATCATCGCTTGATGGCCAAGATGGACACCATCAAAATTGCCAATCGTTACCGCAGTTGGGGGTAACTGAAAATCTGGCGATAATGCGTTGAGACGAAGCAACTTCATGGGCGTTAAATACAGTGATTTTGCAAAGGCTATATATTGCCATATTCTCAGCGTTTCGTCTTGTTGTTGTGTTTTTACACAGAAAAATTTCAATATTTAAAGTCTTTATATCAATTAAATTGATTCGATAAATAAAAATAAATCAATTTTTCTTATTTATAAATTAACCTAAAATAGCTTCATAGTCGCTTGATATTGAGAAAGAGATGAAAAAGCCGTTTTATCAGCTAGAGCAGAGCACCGATGTGATTCGCCATTTTACCCCGAATTGGTTTACTGCAACCATGGGAACGGGTGTGGTGGCGATGATTTTAGCACAGTTGCCTTTTGCCTCATCTGTCTTATTTATGCTTGCGACCAAATTATGGCAATTTAATATTTTGTTATTTAGTACTTTTAGTGTGCTATATATCTTACGCTGGATTTTATTTCCAACCGAAGCCAAGCAGATTTTTACTCACTCCAACATGAGCTTATTCCTCGGTGCGATTCCAATGGGCTTAGCGACGATTGCTAATGGTTTTCTCAGTTTCGGTACCCATTTATATGGCGATATTGCCATTCAGATTGCCACTTACCTTTGGTATATCGATGTGGTTCTTGCGGTAGTGATTGCGTGGGTGGTGCCATTTTGTATGTTTAGCTGCCAAGATCATCAATTACAACGGATGACTGCGGTATGGTTACTCCCGATCGTAGCGTGTGAGGTCGCTGCCAGCTCTGCGGGGCTGCTATTACAGCATTTAGCAGCCGATCAACATGCATTGACGATTTTGATCACAGGCTATGTATTGTGGGGTATTTCTGTACTACCTGCTTTTGCGATCTTAACGATTTTAATGTTACGTTTAGCTTTACACCAGTTACCTGAAAAAGAAGTCGCGATTTCTAGCTGGTTATGTTTAGGACCGATTGGAACAGGGGCATTAGCGTTATTATTACTGGGTGAACAAGCTCCACGTATTATGCAGGCGATGGGCTTTGAAGGCTTAGCGACATTACTTCCAGCCTTGGGTATTGTGGCAAGTTTGGTGCTATTAGGTTTTGGCTTATGGTGGTTTGGGATTGCGATCTTGACCACACTGCGTCATATGCGTACTGGCATTCCATTTAATTTAGGATGGTGGGGGCTAACTTTCCCATTCGGTGTATTTATCTTGGCGATCTTCAACTTGGCGCATCAATTACATATCGATTTCTTACAGTATGCGGCTGTGTTTTTAAGTCTGTTGTTGGTTGGCCTATGGGCATTGGTGATGAAGAAAACGTTGGCAGGGGCGTATAGCGGTCAATTATTTTTCTCTCCTTGTTTGGTCGCCTTACAGCAGAAGATGCAATAATATCGAGGTGTGCCGAAGCACACCTTTTTTGTGTCTCTATTTTGATTTGAACGAGTCTTTTTATGAATGCTGATATTGCTCTGATTATGGCTTTGCCGAATGAATCCAAAGGGCTGTTTGAACAAGCTGGAATTAATGTTCATTACAGTGGCATCGGCAAAATTAATGCAGCATTCAAGGCTTTTGAAGTGATTCAAAAAACGGGGTGCAAAACACTAATCAATTTAGGCAGTGCAGGCAGTTCACATTTTGATGCGCATAGTTTGGTTGAGGTGATTACTTTTGTGCAGCGTGATATGGATGTATCGCCTTTAGGTTTTGCCGTAGGCGTGACCCCAATGGATGATGAGATTCCTGCGGAGATCCATACTCAGCCACATTTTGAGATTTTACCTAAAGGGGTCTGTGGAACGGGTGATTCTTTTGAAACAGGGATTCCTAAAGTCAGTTGTAACCTCGTGGATATGGAAGCCTATGCCTTAGCTAAAGTGTGCCAAAAGCTTGGGGTGCGTTTGATTTCAGTTAAATATATTACAGATGGTGCCAATGATACGGCACATCTGGATTGGGAAGAAAATCTGCTGCTTGGTGCACAAAAATTATTGGCGCTGTATCAAGCCCATTTTTAAATGCAAAGGTCTAACGTTGTAGTTAGTATGGATAAACATTGTTTTGTTTATAAGATATTGAAAATAAATAATGGTTTTGTGGTGAATTCGCAAGAGGACCATTATGTTAAATACCTCTAAGTTTTTTATCTTTATAAAGTATTATTAATAATTTAAAGAATTAAATGTAACTCTAATTTAAAGGCAGAAAATGAAAATTTTCAAACTTATCGTTATTGCTTGTGGACTGGTCTTTTCTATGGGAAGCTTAGCAAATCCAACGCTCTCAAATGATTTATTAAGAAAAGCTGAAAATGGTGATGCGCTAGCACAATATAACCTTGGATGGGTATATGCAAATGGCCAAGGAGTTATACAGAATTATGAGAAAGCATTTGAATGGTATAAAAAATCAGCTGTTCAGGGAATTGCTGCTGCACAATATAATCTTGGATTGCTGTATCAGAATGGCCAAGGTGTAGAAAAAGATGATAAAAAAGCATTTGAATTATACAGTTTAGTAGCTAATCAAGGATTTGCAATGGCACAAAATGCTCTTGGATTTATGTACTATAGCGGTCAGGGTGTAGCCAAAAATGATAAAAAGGCATTTGAGTGGTATGAAAAATCAGCTATACAGGGAGATGATGTTGCACAGACTAACCTTGCGTTGATGTATGACAACGGTGAAGGTGTTGTACAAAATTATGAAAAAGCATTTGAATGGTACGGCAAAGCGGCTAATCAAGGTAATGCTCAGGCACAATATAATCTTGGATCGATGTATCAGAATGGCCAGGGTGTAGTACAAGATGATAAGAAGGCTTTTGAGTGGTATAGCAAAGCCGCTAATAATGGGCATTCACAAGCGAAATTGGTGCTTTCAGGACTTTAAAGTTTCCTAAAATTAATATAATACAGCTTGAACGAAATTATTAATTTTTTATATTTAATATCATAATCTTTATTAATGTTGGTTCAGTTTTCTGCATATTGGAATGGTTTGTCCGTAATTTTTCACATTCTATAATTTTATTTAGGTAAACTTAATAAAATTCTCAAGCACTTAATAGAAAAAAGCGACTCACAAAGTCGCTTTTTAAGTGTACGTCAATCGCTAAAATTAAGGCTTTTAGAAGAAAATTTAGCGTGGTAATACGCCGTATAACATCATATGCACAGTATGCTCAACCGTGCGTTGAAACATGCTACGGTTACGCAAAGTTTTGCCTGTGACCATTTCCATTTGCGTCGAAAAATCAGCGTAATTTTGAGTGATCGCCCAAATGTTGATAATCAACAATTCTGGGTCAATCTCTGCCGACAATTTACCTTGTTCTTGCCAAGTTTGAATCACTTTGGTTTTACGCTTAAATAGCTTTTTCAAAGGGCCTTTTAAGATTGGCAAAATATGCGGCGCACCTTGAATAATCTCAAGAGCAAATAAACGTGATGCTTTAGGTTGATCACGTGAGCTTTCAATTTTTTGAATTAAATAGTGGGTCAGGGCTTCAGTAGGCTCAAGCTCAGACTCTAGGGTTTGCAAGGGTGCAAGCCACTTTTGTAATACCGTGGTGAGCACTTCGACATAAAGCGACTCTTTATTTTCATAGTAGTAGAAAATATTCGATTTATGCATATTTGCCAGTTGCGCAATCTCATCCAGACTGGCACCACTAAACCCATAGACGGAAAAAACATCTAGGGCAGCATTCAGCAGTTGATTGCGCTTTTGTGTACTTTTTTTCTGTTCCATCTGCGAGCTTGATTCAAAAAATGTCATTGACATTGTAAGATAAATTGTCGGATTTGTGCACAATAACAAATTTTTTTTATCGAAAAAAATAGACTTTTTGGGCCAGTGTTGAGGATGTATTTGATAATTATTGAAATCTAAAAAAGCTTATACATATTTTGTAAATAATTCATTTTCAATTGATTAAATCAGACAGGTAATTTTTGCTTAGTTTTATGTTTTTTCAATACTTGCTCAAGCGGCTTTAGGTGGCTAAAACCGCATCGAGGACTTGTTGCTCGAGTTGAGCGAATGCAATACTTTTTTTACGTGGACGTGGCAGATTCACCTGAAAATTATGGGCGATATGCCCTTGATCCAAAAGAATAATCCGATCAGCCAATTGCACCGCTTCACTGACATCATGTGTGACCAGAATCGCGGTAAAGCCTTGCTCTTTCCAAAGCCGTTCAATCAAGCTCTGCATTTCTAAACGGGTCAATGCATCTAAAGCACCGAGGGGTTCATCTAACAACAAAATACGGGGTGTATGGGAAAGCGCCCGCGCAAGCGCTGCGCGTTGGCGTTGACCGCCAGAAAGCTGAGCAGGCCATTGTGTCGCCTTGTCTTTTAAACCGACTTTCTCCAGCAACGCTTCTGCAAGCAGATGCTGATTTTTAGGCAAACCAAGCTGAACATTGTGTAAAACACTTTTCCAAGGCAATAAACGTGGATCTTGAAACATGACACGGATATCATCGTTGGTAATCCCTTCACGAAAATTGCGGGCAGACTGGAATTTGATTTCGCCATAACTGGCTTTTTCGAGTTGGGCAATCAAACGGAGCAGGGTACTTTTACCACAACCACTACGGCCAACAATCGCCACAAATTCACCCGCTTGGATATTCAGATCAAGGTCTTCAAGGACTTTGACCTCACCATAAAATTTATACAGCTGCTCAATCAGAATATGAGCGCCATTGTCTGATGTGGTTACGGCTTCTGGTTCGGCAACTGGCTGAATCAGGTTGTTATCGTAGAAGTTTAAATTTAAGTTACTCATCTTGATGTCCTTATTATTTTTGATAACCTGCATGCCAACGCAGTAGATAACGTTCCAACACTTGAGCCAATACATCTGCTAGTTTTCCGAGCAAGGCATACAGTAAAATACCCACCAAAACGATATCTGTTTGCAAAAACTCACGTGCATTCATGGTCATATAGCCAATCCCCGCTTGTGCAGAGATTGTTTCTGCTACGATCAACAATACCCAAACCAGACCTAAAGAGAAACGTAGCCCAACTAAAATTGAGGGCATTGCACCGGGTAAAATAATATCTCTATATAACTGCCAACGATTCAGTCCGTAACTTTTTCCCATTTCAATCAATTGTGGGTCGACCGAGCGGATACCATGATAGGTATTGATATACATTGGAAAAAACACACCGACGGCCACTAAAAATAACTTGGCAGTTTCATCAATCCCAAACCATAAAATCACCAGTGGAATCAGTGCTAGTGCAGGGATGTTACGGATCATTTGCAAGGTGGTATCGAGCAAGGTTGAGGCAATACGGGATGAACCATTTAATAGTCCCAAAACTAATCCTAAGCCACCACCAATCAATAAGCCGAGTAAGGCGCGACCAGCACTGACTTTGACATGCTGCCAAAGTTCACCACTGATGAGTAAGTGCCAGAAGGCACTCACGACAGCAGTTGGAGCTGGCAATACTCTGCTTTGCAATAAGCCAGAGCTTGAAGCTGCTTGCCAGATCAGAATCAGCAGAATTGGAAATAGCCAAGGCAGCAGCCCTTTGCCTATTTTTTTTGTTCCACGTGAAACATCATTCAAAAAAGGTTTTGCACTCATGCATCCTCCTTGATCAAGGTTTTAGCTTGCTTGGTTTCAGGGACATAGTTATTGGCAATAATTTCTCCGAAAGGTCCAGTTAAATGTGGTTGCGCCAGTTTTTCACGGGTTTTGAGTGGCAGTAAAGGGAACACCAATTCGGCAAAGCGAATTGACTCTTCCAAATGTGGGTAACCTGAGAAAATAAAGGTATCAATACCCAAATCCGCATATTCTTGAATTCGTGCAGCAACGGTTTCTGGGTCACCCACCAGAGCTGTCCCTGCACCACCGCGGACTAAGCCGATGCCAGCCCATAGGTTCGGTGATACTTCAAGTTGATCTTTACGACCGCCATGTAAAGCAGCCATACGTTTCTGACCCACTGAATCCATTTGTGCAAATTTCTTCTGTGCAGCGGCAATGGTTGCATCATCTAGGTATTGAATTAGCTCATCTGCAGCGGCCCAAGCCTGTTCATTGGTCTCGCGTACAATCACGTGTAAGCGAATACCATAATTCAAGGTACGACCTTTGGCCGCCGCTTTGGCACGTAAGTATTCAATCTTTTCTTTCACTGCAGCAGGAGGTTCACCCCAAGTCAAATAGGTATCAACTTGCTCAGCCGCAAGTTCGGTTGCGGCTTCTGATGAGCCACCGAACCAAAGCGGTGGATAAGGTTTTTGTACGGGTGGATAGAGCAGTTTGGCATCATCCACACTGAGACGTTCACCGTGAAAGCTAAACGATTCACCCGTATGTGAGCGAGTGAGAATTTCGCGCCAGATTTTGACATATTCAGAGGCCGTTTGATAACGGGTACTGTGATCTTCATATAGTCCATCACCTTTTAATTCCTGTTCATCGCCACCAGTGACAAGGTTGAGCAGGATACGGCCATTAGAAAGACGATCAAAAGTTGCTGCCATACGTGCAGCAAGTGCTGGTGTGGTAAGCCCTGGACGAAGTGCGACTAAGAACTTAAGCTGGGTCGTTGCATCAATTAAACTGGCTGCTGTAATCCAAGGATCTTCACAAGAGCGTCCTGTTGGAATGAGTACGCCTGCATAACCCAGATTATCCACGGCAACTGCAATCTGTTTCATATAAGCATGATCGACCTGACGAGCACCCTTGCTGGTGCCTAAATAACGACTGTCACCATGAGTGGGGATAAACCAGAAAATATTCATGTCGATGTTCCTTATGAAAATGAAATCAATGTTTATTGGGCAGACCAGACACTGTGCTGAATATCGATTTGCGCAGGAATGAGCTGCTCTTGTTTAAATAAGTCGGCAATTTGTTGCTGGCTTTTAATCACTTCACTGTTGAGTGCATATACAGGTGAAGGTTTAGGACGTTTGTTGAGTACTTGTTTAGCTACAGGGATGCTGAGACCTGTACTTTGTGCATAAATCTGTAAGGCTTGATCTTGGTGTTGCACAATCCATTGATCTGCGTTATTCACGCTGTGAATGAATTTCTGCGCTGAATCGGGATGATTTTTAATAAAATCAGGATTACCAATATAAAAAGAATAAGTGGTCGGAAAAGCAGAGCCATCGACCAAGGTTTTGGTATGACCTTGCAGTTCTGCTGTCCCTAAGTAGGGTTCCCAAATTGCCCATGCATCAACGGCCTGTTTGTCAAAAGCTGCACGTGCATCGGCAGGAGGTAACCAGATTGGTTGAATGTCTTGCCAAGATAGACCAGCTTTCTGCAAGGTTTTTGCCAAAAGTTCGTGAGCACTGGAGCCTTTTTGTACTGCGATACGTTTGCCTTTTAAATCTTGAAGGCTGTTTATTTTATCGTTGCCATGTACCAAAACAGCCTGTCCTGTTGGCGCAACGACTTCATATGCCACATAGCTCAACGGTTTAGCTGCAGCCTGAGCAAAAATCGGTGGTGTATTGCCGACATAACCGAAATCTACGGCACCCACTGCAAGTGCTTCAAGCATTTGTGGGCCTGCTGGAAATTCTCGCCATTCAATTTTGGCATTCGGAAATGCTTGCTCAAATAGCTTTTGTTGTTTGGCAACTAATAAATTGAGGGAGGACTTCTGGAAGCCAATGGATAGGGTTTTGACAGCCGTATTTTCAGTTGCTGAAGCCGCTTTCTCCGTCGTTTGCTCTGGCTTCTGGCAACCACTCAGTGAAAATGTAGAGATCAGTAGGCCCAAAACAGAAACTTTAGATAACAACTTCATGGTGATCCTCAATTATTTAACATCGTTCTTTAATACGGCATCTTGGATCACAAGCTGCTTCGGAATCAGTTTCTGCGCAAAGAAAGCATCGGCTACATATTGCTGTTCTTTTGCGACTTTTTCAGAAATTGGTTGAACCCCAAAGCCCATACGCGAAATTGAACTTTTTAGGACATCAAACTCAAGTGCAGTTGGTTTTTCGAGTAATTTGGCTGCATCGTCTGGATGTGTTTTGACCCAATCTGTTGTTTGATTGAGTGTACTGACCAGCGTTTTTAGTGCTTCAGGATGACTTTCGGCAAATTGGCGATCGGCTAAATAAAATTGGTGATTACTGACTAAGTGTTCACCCGTTGCGATTACGCGCGCATGAATCTGATGTTCTGCTGCAGCGAAGAATGGATCCCAAATCACCCAAGCATCTACTGCACCTTTCTCAAAAGCTGCACGTGCGTCCGCAGGCGGTAGATAAACAGGTTGAATATCTTTCAAGCTGAGATTGTTCGCTTCTAATAGTTTGAGCAACAGGTAATGAACATTCGAGCCTTTATTCAGCGCGACACGTTTACCTTTCAGATCTTGGATTGATTGGATTGGTGAATCTTTTTGTACAATTAAAGCTTCCGCATTTGGTGCCGCAGGTTGGTTGGCGACATAAACTAAATTGGGGTTAGCTGCTTGTGCAAAGATCGGCGGTGCTTCACCTGCCTCACCAAAAACCACACTACCGACATTTAAGCCTTCTAACAGCTGTGGACCTGCAGGAAATTCAACCCACTTAACATTTACGCCTTGAGCAGCAAGATTTTTTTCTAATTCACCCTTTGCTTTGAGAATCGGCAAGATGCCATACTTTTGAAAGCCGATATTTAATGTTGTGGTTTCTTGTTTTGTTGTCTCTTGCTGCTCTGGTTTTTTTGCACAACCTGCAACACCCATCAGGCTAGCAAGACTTGCTGCGATGATGCTATATGTTGCCCATGAACGATTGATTGAAATGGCCATGTTGGTTGTGCTCCCCGACAAATCAAAAGATTTAAATAAGATGAGCAACTAAACTAAAACTTTTTTTATTGCATAAAAAATAAGTAATCGGGCTTTGCTTATGCTGAAAAGTGCAAAATAGAAAATTGCATAATCTTATCGATAGATTGAATAAGTGTTGAATAGTTTTTTTTGAATAAAATATTGTTTTTAATTAGATTATTTTTTATTTTGTCGATTGGTGTATTTATTCTTCATATTCACTTAAGCAGAGATAATGATGAAGTAGAGATATCTTTATCAAAAATAAAAATATCTCCTTCAGTATCCGTTGTGATGACTACAATGCTTTTTTAAAAACGAGAGAATTACGTTGATAGTTATACAGTGCTTGGCGGGCATTGGGTAAATCATCTACGCTGGCAGGGCTAAAGCCTTGCTCTAAAAACCAGTGAGCAGTTCTAGTGGTCAGCACAAACAGTCGCTGAATCCCTTGCTGTTTGGCTCTACTTTCCAAAAATTGCAAAATTTGGCTACCACGATTGGATTTTCGATAACTTGAGTCCACTGCGACGCAGGCAATTTCAGCAGAGCGAATTTCATCTGATCCTGCGGGAATTGGGTACAGTGCTGCACACGCTAAAATCATACCGTCGCGTTCAATCACTGCAAAATGCTCAATTTCACTTTCAAGGCGTTCGCGAGAGCGATAAACCAGAATTCCTTCCTGTTCCAGCGGACGCAGAAGACTAATCAAACCACCAACATCGTGAATATTGGCAATTCGAACTTCTTCATAGTGAGCATCTGTGATCAAGGTACCAATACCATCGCGAGTGAATAGTTCTTCAATCAGTGCGCCGTCATAAGCATATGAAATCAAATGTACACGATGTACGCCAGATAAAGAGGCCTGTTGCGCTTGTTTGAGGTGTAAGGCAAATTCTGGGTATTGTTGTTGGTTTTGTTGAATATAGGGTTCTAGCTGGCGTGGACTTAATTCACGTAATAACTGTTGCTGTTCATTCATCAAGCCTTGTTTTTCGCCCAAGAAGATCAGTTTATCTGCTTTTAAGGCTGTCGCTGTTTTGGTGGCGACGTCTTCGGCCAGTAAATTAAATACTTCACCTGTGGTCGAATAACCTGTTGGTCCAAGCAAAACAATATTGTGATTGTCTAAATGACGTTGAATGGCATCGGTATCAATGGAACGGACTTCACCTGTCAGTTGGAAGTCGATGCCATCGCGAATCCCATAAGGTTTTGCTGTCACAAAATTGCCAGAAACGACATCAATGCGAGCACCATACATCGGTGAATTTGCCAAACCCATGGAGAGTAGGGCTTCAATTTCTAGACGAATGGAACCAACCGCATTCATGACACCGCGTAAGGATTCGCGTGTGGTAATGCGACGACTTTGATGGAAAGGTGTTTCAATATTGCGTTCAAGCAGATTTTGATTAATTTGCGGACGTGCGCCGTAAACTAAAATTAAACGAATCCCTAAAGAATGTAATAGGGCAATATCATGGATGATGTGTTGGAAATTTTCGTGTTGGACTGCTTCACCAGAGAACATCAAAACAAAGGTTTTATCACGGTGTGCATTGATATAGGGTGCGGAGTGGCGAAACCAATGCACATAATCTTTTGTTGTACTATGTGAATTTTCAGTCATTTGCTTCGCCATGTTGATCTCAGATATGCAGCACTTGCTCTGATTCTAACGAAAAAAATCAAAAGATAAATCAATTCCTAAAGCAACGATTCAACTTTAATTCTGACAAACCAGCAAAAAGGACTTAGAAGCCCATGATTCGGATAATACTGTTGTCATCGGAGTTGACTAAAATATAGTCATTATTGATCTTGTACCACTGTTCGTTACGACCAGGGCGAGGCAGGTTGCTGTCTTTATAATCGACTTTATAGCCGTTACCACGATAGTGTTGTGGCATGACGTAGCCTTCCTGCCAACGATGTTGTTTAAGGCGTTCTACACCACGTTCTTCGCGCATACGGCGTTCACGTTGACGATTCTCACCATCTGGGCGATCAAAGTTACGACCACCTTGCCAGCCGCCACCGCGCGAATCATCGTCACGATCATGCGGGCCCGCAAAACTCCCCATACTACTAAACAGGACTGTCGAACCTAAAACCAAGATAATGAAAAATTTTTTCATGATGCACCTTATTGACTTCGGATGTCTCTCATGTGAAAACTGTACCTTAAAAATGCAGAGAAACTGTGAAGATCGATTCATTCTTCCATTAAAAAAATGAAGATACACCACACATTTCTCTCAAAAAATCAGCTTTAAGGTCAGTGTTCAATGTTATTTAGAATTATTGTAAGGGTTGAATTAAGCTTGAGCATCAATACTTTGGCCATTCATATCTAAACTGTCATCACCCATCAGATAAAGATAGGCAGGCATAATGCTGTCAGGTGTCGGTAAGACTTTTGGATCTTCCTCTGGATAGGCTTTCGCACGCATGGCTGTACGAGTACCACCTGGATTAATGCAGTTAAAACGAATGTTTGGATAGGTGTTTTCTGCCGCAAAAATTTTGCTCATGGCTTCGGTTGCCACTTTAGACACTGAATAAGCACCCCAAAGTGCACGTGCTTCACGGCCTACGCTTGAACTGGTAAACACCACTGAGGCATGTTCAGATTTTTCCAGTAAAGGCAACAGGGCTTGAGTGAGGGCAAACGGTGCACGCAAATTCACTGCGAGTACATCATCCCAAACATCGACAGGATAATGTGCCAGTTCCACTCGATCACCGAGCATGCCTGCGTTATGCAAGATACCATCCAAACGACCAAACTGTTGCTCCAGCGTACTTACGAGCAACTCATAATCATGTGTTGATGCAGTCGACAGTTGTAGCGGCAAAATTGCAGGTTGTGGTGCGCCTAAGCCTTCAATTTCATCATAAATGACTTCAAGTTTATTCAAGGTGCGACCATGTAATACAACGGTTGCACCATGCAGGGCATAACTCATCGCAGCAGCACGACCAATCCCATCACCAGCGCCTGTGATCAGGATAATACGATCTTTCAATAAATCTGGACGAGGTTGATATTCTGAGTATTTCATTGTTATGCCTCCTATTCTTATCTTAAAAGTTTAATTCATCATACCCTGATTTTCTGACAATACAGTGATTTTCTGTTTGATCAGTTGATGCAGTTCAGGAATGGTTTGAATAATGGCATCGGCTTGCCAAGCTGCAAGATCATCGCGCGATTCGACAGGCAAATAACCGTAAGCAGCCAAAATGGTATACATATCGGCATGACGACCTGCGTCAATATCGCGTGGATGATCACCGACATAGATAATCTCTTTCGCATCAAGCTCGAGTTGCTTTGCAGCCAAATACATCGGTTCTGGATCAGGTTTAGTTTTGCTGACATCTTCTGGGCAAACTAAGACTGCACAACGCTCAGTCAGATCCAGTTTTGCCAATAGAGACTCACTTAAACCACGAGGTTTGTTGGTGACAATGCCCCATGGAATTTGATGTGCTTCCAGTTCTTCAAGTAATGGGTACATGCCGACAAACAGGTCGGTATCGACCACAATATTGTCACCATATACATCTAAAAAACGTTGGCGATGTGCCAAAAACACGGGGTCTGTGACGTCTAATTCAGGATAAACCAGCTTCACCATGGCACGAGCACCTTCCGATACTTGAGTACGAATGGTATCCGCATCAACTACAGGTCGTTGTTCATCGCGACACATTTGTTGAATGATACGAATGAAGTCTGCGGCAGTGTCAATTAATGTGCCATCTAGATCAAATAAAACCGCTTTCATTAGGCACCTGTATTGGTGGTATGCACCATGTAATTCACTTCAACATTGGGTGCTAACCAATAGTGTTTGGTGATTGGATTATAATGTAGACCAATCATTTCTTTCAGCGTTAAACCCGCATTGCGGATATCATGCGCCATTTCTGAGGGGCGGATGAATTTATGATAATCATGCGTGCCTTTAGGCAATAAACGCAGGATGTATTCCGCGCCAATAATCGCAAATAAATACGATTTAGGATTACGGTTAATGGTCGAGAAGAACACATGACCGCCTGGCTTCACCAAGGTTTGGCAGGCTTTCACGATTGACGCTGGATCAGGCACGTGTTCCATCATTTCCATACAGGTCACTACATCGTATTGACCTGCTTGTTCTAGTGCCAATTGTTCAACGGGAATTTGACGATATTCAATGTTTTGTACATTGTCTTGTTCTGCGTGCAAACGCCCTACAGCAAGGGGTGCTTCGCCCATATCGATGCCAAGGACATCTGCTCCGCGACGTGCCATGCTTTCAGCCAAGATGCCACCACCACAGCCGACATCCAGTACTTTTTTGCCAGCCAAGCCACCGACACGTTCATCGACCCAATTTAGACGTAAGGGATTGATTTGATGCAGCGGGCGGAATTCTGAATGTTGATCCCACCATTTGGCAGCCAATGCTTCAAATTTTGCGATTTCTTGTGGGTCAACATTCAATTGCGACATGGTGTCACCTCTATATTAGGATGATTATTTCGGTTTAATCTGTTGGTAGTGTAGCGATTCTGGCAAAAAAAGCGATAAATCCAATAAAAAACTTCACAGAAGCAAAACGAATTGCTCGTGTTTGTTTTATATTTAGCATATAAACTTACGAAAAATGCTTAGAGGAAAAGCAAAGCCAATGAAAAAGTTAGTATTAGGTGGTTTAAGTGCAGTTGCGTTGGCATTCTCAATGAATGCGATGGCAGCAGATTTTGTGGCCGGTAAAGACTATACCGTGATTGCCAACCCAGGCAAAACTTCAGCACCTGCTGGACAACTCGAAGTACGTGAGTTCTTCTGGTATGGCTGCCCGCACTGCTTCAAGCTAGAACCACATATGCAAACATGGTTAAAGCAAATTCCAAAAGATGTTTATTTCTTACGTACCCCTGCGGCGATGAATAAAGTCTGGGAACAAGGTGCACGTGGTTATTACGTTTCAGAAGCACTGGGTGTACGCAAGAAAACCCATATTCCATTGTTCCATGCGATTCATGAAGGCGGTCAGCAAATCTTTGACCAAGCCTCTCAAGCAAAATTCTTTGCGCGTTATGGTGTACCTGAGCAGAAATTTAACAGCATGTTTAATTCCTTCCCAATTACGGCAAAAATTGCTGAGTCGAATAAATTGGCGCAGCAGTATCAGTTGACGGGTGTCCCTGCTGTAGTTGTGAATGGTAAATATGTGGTGCAGGGTGAAGATGGTAAAGTAACCCAAGTAGTTGATTACCTATTGGAAAAAGAGCGTAAAGCCAAATAATTTACGTCGACCTGCAATAAAAAAGGACTGTAGTGACAGTCCTTTTTTTCATTTAGCTTTGGTCAATCTGAAGATCTTTTAAATCGATCTGCACTTTCTGTGTCGGTAGAGACAAAGCTTGGTTCACATAAAGATTAATCAACTTCTCACGCGAACCAATCGAGCGCTGGTAATAGCTTGAGTTTAATAATAATGCTGCACCATAGGTCAAAGACCAGATATAAGACAGGTAATCACGAATCGACATATCGTAATTCTGTGATTTTAAATATTTTTCAGTCATATCTTTCAATGAAACAATACGCTGCTGACGAATCGCATAAAGCTCATCAAACAAATGTTTTAACTTCGACTCAGTCATGGTCAGATGTTCTTCTAGCTGGTGCAGCAGAATGGTACGACTAGGTGAGGTTAGATGATAAAGCATATAACGCGGTGCGTATTCTTTGACATCGGTGTTGTATTTGTCTGAAATTTTTAAGATTTCTTTTTCATTTTGAATAATCAGTTCCAGCAACAGCTCATTCTTGCTACGGAAATGTTTATATAAGGTGCCCTTGGCAATATCCAGTTCAGCAACCAGTTCATCTAGGGTCATTTCTTGGTTGTTTTCTAATAATAGCTTTTCCGCAACCTGCAAAATTTTTTCTTTACGAATTAAGAACTGAGTATGACGATCAGGATTCATGATGCTTATAAGCTCCTCATAGTGTTCTAGACTGCGTTTGCATTAGTGTCTAATGCATCATAACGCTAAGCAATGCTTTTATATATCAAACTTTGGTTTGGATCAGGTCAAGCGTTTTGTGGTTCCCAGTTAGAAATGCCACTGAAGAGTAAACGGACTTGAGTCGCTGCATTGTCGATAAATAAGTTTTGTTGTTCGAGTAGATGATCAATTGTGAATTGTTTTGGCAAATTGATCCACGTCATTGCCCATGTAAACGACATATTAATCAAAATTGTAGACAAGACTTGCAAGTCTTTGGCTTCTTTAATGTGTTTGAAGGTTTCGAGCTTGCATAGATCAATGGCGAGATCTTCAATCAGAAACTCAATTTCACGTGCAATTGCAATGCGTACTGTTTCTGATCCACCCCAACGTTCTGCAATCATAAATTGCCACTGTTGTGGGCTATGATTCACGGCCTGCACAAACAACTCAATACTGGTACGGGTTTTGGCACTGCCACTATGTTTCAAATAACTCTGTCCTAATTGATGGATTAGGCTTTTTAAATGTAAAGAGACTTGATCAACCAATTCTTGGCCCAGTGTATCCATATCTTGGAAATGACGATAAAACGCTGTTGGGACTAAACCCACCTCGCGAGCAACTTCACGCAAACTAATACTACTAAATGAGCGCCCAGCAGTGCTGAGATGAAGTGCTGCATCCAGTAGAGCCTGCCGACTCTGTTGTTTTCGTTCATCTCTAATCGACATGAATAAGATCCCTTAAAACCGTACAACAGAGTCTAGCAAAAAAAACAGAAACTTTTTAGTCTTCGTCCATTGCTAAATGCAAGTGTTTTTGATCTTTCGTCCATTCGTGTATGCATGGGGCGAGCTTAATACATAAGATAGTTTCTTTATTTTTTCCTCGTTTTTAAAGGCTTATTAAAAAGTATAAAAATTATTCAAAAAATTAGTGAACAAGTGTTGACTCAGTGAACACAAATAAATATAGTGTACACATGTTCACTACACGAACATTTGTTCACTCAAAATAAATAGCCAGATACAAAACGAGGAACGTATGAACGCAGAGTTAAGTTATCAGCCACATTGGATTCGAGAAGATTTTGTTGATTTTATTTTGCAAAAAATAAAGCCAACCTTTGCTTGGAAACGCATTCTTGCAGAAGTGACCGCCGTACAGCCTCTCAGCTCGAATATGGTGTTATTGACTGTAAAGCCAAATCATAATTTTGATTTTAGCCAAGTCCAAGCAGGTCATAGTGTTTTGATTACCTTGATGATCAATGGGGTATATCAACAACGTAGTTACTCAATTATTGATATCACGCCACAGGGCGAAATTCGTCTTGGGATTAAAGTCCAAGGTGTAGTATCGAAAGCAGCACAACAATTGCGTGTAGGTGATCGTTTCGAGATCTCGCAGGCACAAGGTGACTTCGTCTTACATCAAGGGCAGCAACCAGCATTACTGATTGCTTCAGGTTCAGGGATTACCGCGATTTACTCTTTATTGCAGCAAGCGCTACAACAGCAGCTTGAACAGGTTCATGTGGTTTATTTTAACCGTGCCGAAGTATTGCATCAGGACATCTTAGCTTTGGCTGAGCAATATCCACAGTTGCACTATCATTTCTTTAATACCGCAGAGCAAAAACAGCATTTAGATACAGCATTGTTAGAGAAATTGGTCCCAAATTTTAAAGAGATGCAAGCTTATGCGTGTGGTCACCACAGCATGATGCGCCAAGCGCAAGACATTTATACACAACAGGATGCAGCTGGAAATTTTCATCAAGAGTTTTTCCAACCGATCCAGATTGAGCATTCAAGTGCAGCTCAACCGGTTAGTTTCCGTCGTGCGCAACAGAATTTTATTGCAACGACCAATCTATTAAGTAGTGCAGAACAAGCAGGTTTACGTCCACAACATGGTTGCCGTATGGGTGTATGTAACCGCTGTAGCTGTACCAAAGTCAGTGGTGTGACGCAGAACGTGATCACCGGCGAAATTGATGATCAACCGAATCGTCCAATCAAGTTATGTGTGAGCCAGGCCTTAAGCCCAGTCACGATTGACCTATAAAAACAAAGATATTTGAGGATTAGTACAATGAATATGGCATTAGAATTTAAAACCGTATCAAAGTCAGCGCATTTAACGCCAGAACAAGTCGAAGAGTTTGGTCGCCGTGTTGAGCAAATACGTTTAGACGTGATGCAAAATCTCGGTGAGCAGGATTCAAAATATATCTATAAAGTGCGTAATTTCGTACGTTATACCGAAATCGCATCGCGCGGCATGTTGATGTTCGGTGGCTGGATCCCACCGGTATGGTTGTTGGGGACAGCCATGCTGGGTGTGTCTAAAATCGTCGAGAACATGGAGCTTGGACATAATGTGATGCATGGTCAGTTTGACTGGTTGAATGACCCAAGCTTGCGTGGCGAAGACTACGACTGGGATAACACCTGTTCAGGCAATGACTGGCGCTATACCCATAATTATATGCATCACACCTATACCAACATTGTTGGAAAAGACCATGATGTCGGTTATGGCATTTTACGAGTAACAGAAGATCAAAAATGGGAAGTACGTCATTTGGCCAATATTCCGTTGGCTTTACAGTTGATGTTCTTTTTCCAATGGTATGTCGGGGTACAAAACCTGCATTTGGAAGATGCGTTAGTGTATAAAACCAAAACTTGGAAGCAGGTTTGGGCGGATGCATCTGATTTTCGTAAAAAAGCGACACGTCAGGTGTTAAAGGACTATGTGTTTTTCCCTGCAATTGCAACGATTAACTTTATTCCAGTATTGGCTGGAAATGCAGTTGCAAACATCATTCGTAATTTATGGTCGTCAGCCGTGATTTTTAATGGTCACTTTACTGAAGATGCGGAAACCTTTGAAGCAGACAATACTGAGAATGAGACCAAAGCGCAGTGGTATCTGCGTCAGATTCGTGGTTCGAGCAACTTTACTGGTGGTAAATGGATGCACTTTATGAGTGGTAATTTGAGCCATCAAATTGAGCATCATTTGTTCCCAGATATGCCTGCCAATCGTTATGAGCAAGTTGCACCACAAATCAGAGCTTTATGTGCTGAATATGGCGTGAACTACAACGAAGCTAACTTTATGAAGCAGTTCTGGACGGTTTGGGTTCGTTTAGCAAGATGTTCTTTACCGAATGATATGGCCGCACACGTGGCGCAAACTTGGACGAATTTCAAATCGAAGTTTAAGTTTGCTTAAGCGATGACTAATTCTGTGAATTGTAACGAATAAGTAAAACTGGAAGGGCGTGTAATTGAGATATACTATGGCGCAATGATATTTGTGCCATAGTTTTAAGGAATCGTTATGCGTATTGACCAAAGAACATTAGACCAATTACGTGAGGTCAAAATTACCCGTAACTTTACTCGTTACGCAGAAGGCTCAGTTTTGGTTGAGTTTGGTCATACTAAAGTGTTGTGTACCGCAAGCATTGAGAACTCAGTACCTCGTTTCTTGAAAGGTCAAGGGCAAGGTTGGGTGACGGCTGAATATGGCATGTTACCGCGCTCAACGCATACTCGCAGTGATCGTGAAGCAGCACGCGGTAAACAAACGGGTCGTACGCAAGAAATCCAACGTTTAATTGGTCGTAGCTTACGTGCCATGGTGGATTTGAAGAAATTAGGCGAGAACACCATCACGATTGACTGTGATGTGATTCAAGCGGATGGCGGAACACGTACAGCAGCAATTACAGGCGCAGCAGTGGCTTTGGTTGATGCGATGAATGTATTGCTCAGCAACAAGAAAATTAAACAGGATCCATTAAAAAGTTTAGTCGCAGCAATTTCAGTCGGGATGTATCAAGACGAAGTTTTACTCGATTTATGCTACGAAGAAGATTCAAATTGCCAAACCGATTTAAACGTGGTGATGACACAAGCGGGCGAATTTATTGAAATTCAAGGAACGGCAGAAGACAAACCGTTTACGCGCCAGCAGTGTAATGCCATGTTAGAGCTTGCAGAAAAAGGAATCGCGGAATTGATTCAGAAGCAACAGCAGGCACTCGGTTGGTAAGTTCCAGTTGATAGTGCGGGCGGTCTGGTTTTTTTAGACCGCCTTTTTTTTATTCATTTTTTGTCATCGAATTGCGATCAAATCATCATCGAATTGTCATTTAGATTGTATTGACTATCTGCACTGATATTTAACGGATAGTCAAATGCGAAATTTCCTTTTAGCGTTGCTCAGCAGCAGTTGCTTGTTACTCAGTGCCTGTAACGACAGTGATGGCGATAATAATAATGCTACGCCAAATCCAAAGCCGCCAACATCCACATGCAAAATTCACTGCGCGCCATAAACAAGAACAATAAGGAAATAAACCAATGAATCGTCGTGATTTTTTATTAAATTCAACCAAAGCCTTATTTGGTACAGCAGCACTCACCAGTTTCCCAATGAGTATTCAAAAGGCACTTGCGATTGATGCCAAGGTAGAAACAGGCACTATCAAAGACGTGAAACATGTGGTGATTTTGACCCAAGAAAATCGTTCTTTTGATAATTATTTTGGGACGCTAAAAGGTGTTCGAGGTTTCGGTGACCGTTTTACCATTCCTTTAAGCCAAGGTCGTAAAGTATGGGAACAGTATGATGCCAATAAGAAAAAGGTCTATCCGTATCACTTAGACAGTAGTCGCGGTAATGCACAGCGTGTCCGTGGTACACCGCACTCATGGACTGATGGTCAATATGCTTGGGATCATGGTCGAATGGGCAGTTGGGTGCAGTATAAAGAACCGCAGTCGATGGGCTATTACAAGCAACAAGAAGTTGAATTCCAGTTTGCTTTAGCCAATGCCTTTACCCTGTGTGATGCTTATCACTGTGCGATGCATACAGGCACTAACTCAAATCGTATGTTTATCTGGACGGGCACCAATGGTCCAACAGGTGCTAATGTTGCCAGCGTGGTGAATGATCTGGATGCAATTGGCCCATCGACCACAGGTTATGACTGGACCACCTATCCAGAGCGTTTACAGCAAGCAGGCGTAAGTTGGAAAGTTTATCAAAACATGCCCGATAACTTTACTGATAATCCCTTAGCAGGATTTAAAAAGTATCGTCGCGCCAATGAGTTATCAGGTAAACCAGTCAATAACAGCACCATTTGCCCAGCTTATGATCCAGCAATTGATGCCAGTCAACCTTTGTATAAAGGTATTGCCAATACCATGCCAGATGGTGGTTTCTTAGGGACATTTAAAGAAGACATTGCTAAAGGTCAATTACCGCAAGTAAGTTGGTTGGTCGCACCCGCAACCTATAGTGAGCATCCAGGACCATCAAGCCCAGTGCAGGGGGCATGGTACATCCAAGAAGTTCTCAATGCGCTGACTGAGCGTCCTGAGCTGTGGAGCCAAACCGTTTTCTTGATCAATTTTGACGAAAATGATGGTTTCTTTGACCACGTACCTTCACCAAGTGCACCTTCAATGGATGCATCAGGCATGGTATATGGCAAATCCACGCTCAGCAAAGAACAGATGTCCTATGAGTATGCGACGCATGCTAAAGCATCGAATGGGCAGCCTAATTTCACCGATCCAGAAGTCAGTAATGGCGTTGGGGTCTATGGACCGGGTATTCGTGTGCCGATGTATATCATTTCACCGTGGAGTCGTGGTGGTTGGGTCAATTCTCAAGTGTTTGATCACTCTTCCGTGATCCGATTCTTGGAGCAATGTTTTGATGTGAAAGAACCAAATATCAGTCCCTATCGTCGTGCAGTATGTGGTGATTTAAGCTCGGCATTCAATTTTAAAACACCGAATGTCTTACCTTTGCAGGACTTATCGGGCAAGAAGACCAAAGCAGAAGCCGATGCGATTCGTAAAGCACAAGAGGGGTTGGCACAGGTCAGCCGTCCTTTAAGCCAGACGTATCCTGTTCAGGAGATGGGGATTCGTCCATCGCGTGCACTACCCTATATTTTGCATACCAGTGCTAAAGTCGATGCTGTGGCTAAAACTGTGAAATTGATATTCTCAAATACGGGCACTCATGCGGCCGTCTTTCATGTCTATGACAAATTGAATTTAGAAGAAGTTCCACGCCGCTATATGGTTGAAGCAGGCAAGCAACTGGATGATGTTTGGCAAAGCAAAGACACTCAATATGATTTATGGGTACTGGGACCAAATGGTTTCCATCGCAGCTTTACGGGTAACCTAACGCAGACAGCACAAATTCAAGCACTTCCAGAAGTTCGTGTCTGTATGGAAGAGTGTGATCCAAAGATTTTCTTAAAAGTCCGCAATGACGCTACACAAACAGCAAAACTAGTGGTGAAAGCCAATGCCTACTTACCCAATAAGACTTGGCAAATTGAAACTGCTGCAACTGAAAAAGAACTGAGCTGGGACATGACTGAATTTGGTGGTTGGTACGATTTTACCGTTACGATTGAAAATGATCCAAGCTATAGCCGTCGCTTTGCTGGACGTATTGAAACCAATGAGGACTCAATTTCTGATCCTTATATGGGCTTTTCGGGTAGCTAAAACTTTTAAATGCTAACGCTAAATCAGCAGTCTAAGTAAATCTTAGGCTGCTTTTTATGGGTTGAAAATTATCGTAGTAAAAACCAGTAGATACATAGAAATATCAATATGAGCAGCGTGATAAAACCGACGACAAATACTTCAGTGCTGTCAAAATCTACCGGCTGTCCAAGGCGATAGCAACGTACAACTCCATAACCAATGCTACGGATCAAGCCTTCAAAAATAATTTCAAAGATCAGGTCAATGAATAGAAAACGGAACAGCTTAAACAGCAAATGAAATACGGCTTCGAATACGGTATCCATATTTATTATTTTAATAAATTGAGCTGCTTAGCATTTTAAGCTTACATAGATTGAAATGAAAGTAGACACAAACACATCATCGTCAACAATAGCTCACTGAGCATTTACATGCCTATAACACAGCCCACCGATTTGGCTCATGTTGCTTTGATAGATTGGATACAAATTAAAAGTAAGAACTTTTAGGGGAGAACGATGTTACAAGTATTTCTGGTTTTGCTCACCGCAGTGACTTTTGTCTTAATGGCGGCTGACCCTCGTCCAACTGATTCGACCGAAGCCGAATCAGCGTGGCAAGTTGAAACAACACAATTGAATGGTGTAGAGGCTCTAGTAGAACATAAGCCCGTGAAGCAAGAAAAAGACTTTGATCAGGCTTAAGCGTTAAAACGCATGGATAAATCAACTGCGCGTACGTCTTTGGTCAATACGCCCATTGAAATATAATCCACGCCAGTGCTTGCGACTTCACGTAAATTTTCAATGGTGATATTGCCAGAAGCCTCTAATTTACAACGGCCAGCCACATGTTTGACCGCATCAATCATTTGTTGCTGACTAAAGTTATCCAACATGACAATATCAGCACCTGCTTCAAGTGCTTGATTGAGCTCATCCCATGTCTCAACTTCAACCTCTACAGGTTTACCGGGTGCAATGGTGTGCGCCTTGGCAATTGCTTGGGTAATTCCACCCGCTGCCATAATGTGATTTTCTTTAATCAAAAATGCATCAAATAAACCTAAACGATGATTTTGACCACCGCCGACAGCAACCGCGTATTTTTGTGCAATACGAAGACCTGGCAAAGTTTTACGGGTATCGAGTAGTTTAGTGTGTAAACCATCAAGCTGTTGGACATAGCTAGCCGTTTTGGTTGCTACGGCTGAGAGGGTTTGCACAAAGTTTAAAGCAGGGCGCTCTACGGTGAGTAAACTACGTGCAGAACCCGCAAGTTTTAAGAATGCTTCATTTGCCGCAACATGTTCGCCTTCTTGCTTGAGCCATGTGATTTGAACCGTGCCGTCATAGGCTTGAATTAACGCATTGACCCAAGGTTGACCCGCCAACACCATATCTTCACGTGTAATAATGGTTGCAGTGGCTTGTTCATCTTCAGGTGTGAGCATGGCGGTAATATCGCCGTCCCCAATATCTTCTTGTAATGCTTGTTGAATATTGATTTGAATAGATTGTTCAAGCAAAGATTGAGGGATACTCATACCATTTCCAGTATATTTTTGACTAAAAAACTTGTGCGTTATATTAGCACTCTACTCATAAAAAATAAGTATTTCATCTCGATTATTCGTGATAAAGCATGTCAGAATGGGCAAGATAAATATTAAATTGCTGATTCGAGTCACCATGCAACAATCTAGATTTACTCAAGTTCAAGATGGGATATTGGCAGGCGCAACACAAATTTCATCGCCTAATTTTAATGTCCGACCTACAGATACCGATATTCAACTAATTGTTATTCATAATATTAGTTTGCCTCCTTCACAGTTTGGTGGTGGCTATATTCAACAATTCTTTCAGAATCAGCTGGATTGGTCATTACACCCTTATTTCCAAACTATTGAGGGGATGAAAGTTTCAGCGCACCTATTGATTTTGCGTACAGGTGAAGTGATTCAGTTTGTGAATTTTAATGACCGTTCGTGGCACGCAGGCCGTTCTAGCTATTTGGCATTGAAAGAATGCAATGATTATTCGATAGGGATAGAGCTGGAAGGAAGTGATGATCTCCCTTTCGAATCTGAGCAATATCAGGCATTGGTTGAGGTTGTGAATACTTTACGCCAAGCATATCCAAAAATTCAAAATCATATTGCAGGTCATTCCGACATTGCGCCAAAACGAAAAACCGATCCTGGCTTATATTTTGATTGGCAATTGTTTCGGAACTTATTGTCCCAACAAAAATTCGCCCAAAAAACATTGTCGGATTTATAATTTCACAACGAAATCTATTCGGACTTTCATTACAATAACGCTTTTTAAAATATAAGCCGTAGGTGGATGCGATGGCATTGTGGCGATCGACTGTAATTGTCAGTGCAATGACGATGTTATCTCGAGTGTTGGGCTTAGTACGTGATGTCGTGCTACTCAATGTGTTTGGTGCAGGTAAGGATTTCGATACCTTCGTTGTCGCCTTTCGTATTCCCAACTTTTTCAGGCGCTTATTTGCAGAAGGGGCATTTTCTCAAGCCTTTATTCCTGTCCTGACAGAATATAAAACCAGTCGTGTCCATGCCGAAGTCCAGATTTTAATTAGTCGGGTGTTTGGCTGTTTGCTTACAGCCATGTCGTTATTGACCTTTGTTGCTATGGTGGCTGCACCTGCGATTATTTATTTATATGCACCTGGTTTCCATAATGACCCAGAGAAATTTGATCTCGCTGTCGATATGTTCCGCCTAACTATTCCATATCTGATGTTTATGTCGTTGACGGCTTTTGCCAGCAGTATCTTAAACAGCTATGGCTCATTTGCTTCACCTGCTTTTTCTCCAGTATTGCTGAATGTGGCGATGATTGCAGGGGCGTGGTGGTTAACGCCGTATATGGCAGAGCCAATCATGGCTTTGGGCTGGGCTGTGGTTGCTGCGGGTGTTTTACAGCTGGCGATTCAGATTCCTGAATTATGGAAAAAGAACTTATTGATTCCACCGAAAGTAGACTTCAAACATGAAGGTGTGGATCGTATTTTAAAACTGATGCTGCCTGCTTTGTTTGGGGTATCAGTGACTCAGATTAACTTATTGCTCAATACAATCTGGGCATCATTTATGCAAGATGGTTCAGTGTCATGGCTATACAGTGCTGAGCGTATGACTGAGTTGCCATTGGGATTGATTGGTGTGGCGATTGGTACGGTGATTTTACCTTCGCTTTCTGCACGTCATGCAGAGCAAGATCAAGCCAAATTTAGAGGAATGATTGATTGGGCTGCGAAGATTATTATGCTGGTCGGTATTCCAGCAAGTATTGCATTATTTATGCTATCGACACCAATTATTCAGGCCTTGTTCCAGCGCGGTGAATTTACGGTGGAAGATACGCGAATGACAGCATTGGCGCTTCAATGTATGAGTGCAGGGGTCATCTCATTCATGTTGATTAAAGTCTTCGCACCAGGTTTTTATGCGCAACAAGATACCAAAACGCCAGTCCGTGTAGGTTTAATGGCCGTCGCAGCCAATGCGATTCTAAACGTAATCTTTATTGGTTTATTTAAACTGATCGACTGGCATGCCGAGCATATGGCACTCGCATTAGCATCTTCTGGTTCTGCTTTGGTCAATGCGGGAATGCTGTATTTCTATCTGCATAAACGTAATATTTATCGTTTTGGGACTCATTGGAAGAAACTGGCATTGCAATATGGGGTTGCCAATATCACCATGATTGCAGCACTTTGGTACGGTTTAACATGGTATCAAGGCGAGATTTCACAATGGCTACGTATTGCTGAAGTGGCTGGTTTATGTGTGCTTGGTGTGGTGGCTTATGTGGTTGGATTGTTGGTTATGGGCTTCCGTCCAAGACATTTAAAAGCTTAAACGCATGGAAAAATTAAACCCTCCAACTGGAGGGTTTTTTATCATTTAACTTCGAGTAATTCGATATCAAAAATTAAAGTGCTGTTGGGCCCAATCGCATCACCCGAACCGACATCACCATAGGCTAGATTTGCTGGAATAAAGAAACGTGTTTTACCACCTTCCTTCATGGTTTGAACACCTTCGGTCCAACCCGAAATTACTTGACTCAGTTTAAATTCAAGCGGATGGTTACGTGCAATTGAACTATCAAATACGGTGCCATCAAGTAGACGACCTTCATAATTGACTTTAACTGTAGAGCTTGCTTTCGGAGACTTGCCTTTACCTTGTTCTAGCACTTGGTATTGTAGGCCTGATTTCGTGGTCACGATATCTGCTTTCTTGCCATTTTCAGCTAAAAAAGCTTTACCTGCTTGATCATTTTTTTGTGCTTGTTCTTGAAACTCAATCAGTTGCTTGGCTTCTAGGCGTTTTTTATATTGATTTAGAACATTGGTCATTTCTTCATCGGTTAATGATGCCGTTTTACCCTGTACAGCTTCTTGTAAACCTTGTGCAAAGGTTTCAATATTCAAATCTTTTAAGGTTTCGGCATTACCTCTACCCATGAAATAACCGTAACTATAACCGAGTTGATCTTTTTGTGGACTTTTTAGTGTAATGGGTGCTGCTTGAACCGTTCCGATGGTTGAAGCAATTAAAATGAGACCTAATCTTTTCATTCTTTTTTCCAAAAATAAAGGAGAGCATAGGCTCTCCTTAAGATCATTTACTTAACAGCGATTAATTCTACATCAAAAATTAATGTGCTATTTGGTGGGATCGAACCAGGGACGCCCTGTTCACCATAACCTAAGTTTGCTGGAATATAAAAAGTTGCTTTGCCGCCTTCTTTCATCAATTGTAAGCCTTCAGTCCAACCAGGAATCACTTGATTCAGTGGGAATTCAATTGGCTCACCGCGGTCATAGGAGCTGTCAAAAACTTTACCATCAGTAAGTTGGCCTTTGTAATGAACTTTCACAACAGAGGTCGCAGCAGGTTGTTTACCTGTGCCTTCTTTGGTGATTTTATATTGCAAGCCTGAAGCGGTTGTTTTCACACCTTCTTTTTTCGCGTTTTCTGCTAAAAAGCTGTTGTTGGTTGCTTCAGTTTTTTTTGTTTCAGCGATTTGTTTTTGTTGTTGCTCTTTTTGGAACTCAACATAAGCTGCCTGTAACTCTTCTTCTGTATAGGCAGCAGGTTTTTGTGCATGTGCATCACGGAAGCCTGTGATAAATGCGCTGGTTTCTAATTCGGGTGGTGTTTGTTTTGCAACTTCATAGCCTAATGCATAACTGATTTTTGCCACGGGTGCTGCATTTTTGTCAGCTTTGGCACCAAGCTCAGTTGTTGGGTTTTTAGTGGCGTAGTAAATAGGAACGAGCGCTGCGCCACCTAAAACGGCTGCAACAACGAAAGGTAAAGCTTTACTCATGAGATGTACCAAAGCGAGATTTTAATAAAAAATATGGCATTGATCTTAGCATGTATAGGTTAATACATTGAATAATTAACAGCAAAAATGCGTGTGTTTTTTATAAGATTTATGTTTTTAACAATAAAAAGCCAGATCTAATAATCTGGCTTTTTATTCATCAAAATGAAGCGTGTTTAATCATCTTTATGGGCTTTATAGGCATATGAATAATTATATCCATATCCGTATCCTGCGCTTGTACGCTGAATATCGTTCAAGATAAATCCATTAACTTTTACATTGGCTTGCTCAAAACGATTCAAACTCAGTTCAAGCTCTTTCATTTGTGATTTAGCATAACGAGCAATGATTAAATTTACACCCGCGTATTGAGAAATAATAATACCATCAGTGACTGCCAAAATTGGTGGCGTATCAATAATGATGTGATCGTATTGTTGACTCAGTTGTTCCAATAACGATTTGAACTGTTCGGAACCAAGCATTTCAGAGGGATTGGTTGGGTTTTTACCACGAGTAATCACACTTAAACCAGAAATATCTGTTTGGTGTATCACTTGCGTCAAGTCTGCTTGATGACTTAAATATTCAGACAAACCAGGTTTGACCTCTATATTAAAGTATTTATGCATATAACCACGACGCATATCGGCATCAATCAGTAATACTTTCTTATTACTTTGGGCAAAAATTGTGGCTAAGTTGGTCGAGATAAATGATTTACCGACTTCAGGCGAAGGACCAGCAATCATAATGATATTGTTCTTGGCATTCGCCAACGCAAAGTGAATTGCGGTACGAATACTGCGCAAGCTTTCTACAGCAATATCATCATTATGTTTAACAGCAAGAATAGGAATAGATTTCTTCTTCTTCAAGATACTGATACGGGTTTCTTGCACTGGAGAGCGTGGCACAGTCGCGTAAACTGGTAGATCAAACTCGGTTTCGATTTGAGCCGAATCTTTCACGCCTGTACGAAGCATATTACGTAACAATGCAATCAGAGTTCCTAAAAAGCCACCTAAGAAAATTGAAAGAATTAGGATTTGCAATTTTTGGGGTTTAATCGGCTCTACAGGTTCCACAGCAGTATCAACAATACGGACATTGCCAATTTCACCTGCTTTGGCAATACGCAGCTGTTGATAGGAGTTCAATAAAGCTGTATACAGTTGGGCTTTGACTTCAACTTCACGATAAAGTTGTAGATATTGTCTTTGAATGTCAGGCAACTGTTTTAAGGTACTATTTAAATCGGTAATTTGTTTATCAATTGCTGCAATTTGAGCATTGATCTCACGCATTGCTGGATGCTGAGTCGTATATTTGGCAGCTAAATCAGCCTGTTGTTGTTGCAATTCAATCTTTTTGGTTTCTAGGGTAATACTTTGGGTTAAATACAGCTCTGATTCTTTAGTGACATCAACAGTGTTATATTTTTGACGGAATTTATTGAATTCGCGCTCTGCATCATCCAGTTGCTTTTTCAGATCAGGCAACTGTTCATCTAGGAATTTTAAGGTTTGTGCCGTTTCGGCAGAACGACGTTCTACATTTTGTGCACTATATGCTGCTAAAATTGCATTTAAAACTTTAGAAATATGCTCTTTGTCTTGGCCTTGGTAGCTTAATCCCAAAATTCCTGTGAGTTTACCTCTTTCAGCTACTGAATAATTGGCATTAATTTTTTGTACAGCAGCAGGTAAAGAACTTTTTGTAATAAAATAGTGGGTGTCAAAGGTATCTTTACTAAAGATTGCAATTTTCCAAACACCGAATCGAGTACTTAGTTGATTTAGCTTATTTAGTGGTGCGGTTAAAAGTACTTCATCAGTTTTCGGATCGGTTAAGCTAAAATTATGATCTTTAAAACTAAGACTGAGCTTTTTATCTACATAATAATTTGGGACATCAAATTGATTGATATCAAAAGATTTTTTCTCATCGTGAAAAGTAACTGCTTTCGGGTTATATTCAGTCGTATAATCAGCTTTGTTAAATAAACGATGAGAAAAAGTATTTTCTGGACTAGAAATATTAAGATCTAAATGAAGCGCCTGAATAACGGACCCTAAAACTAAGCGTGACTTTAAAATCTCGATTTCAGATTGGGCTGGTGATTTTTGCTCAATCATTTGAGAAAGATCACCTAGTAAAGCAGCAGATGCTCCTTTACTATCTTCGACTTGAACTAAGGCATCGACTGAGTACGTGTCAGGTGTTGTACGTAGGTAGAGTAAAGCAAGCACCAAGCTCAGAATAATACACAGTGCGATGAGCTTCCATTGTGCAATCAAAGCAAAGAACAGCTCTTTCAGGTCAATTGTGTCTTCAGTATTGGTATTTTGGCTCATAATCTTAATCTAAAAAGTTAAATATAATTTTTCCAGTCAGTAACACACTGTTGAATCAGCTGACAGGTATTATCAAAAAAGGTCTGATCATGTTGGTAGGGATCAGGTACGTTTTTGTTTTGCCAATGTCCTAGACGGAAAACCTTCCCTTTCGCAAATGGCCATGTTTGCTCAATATGCTTTTGCTGATTATTGCTCATCACTAAAATCAGGTCCGCCTGTTTAAGGAGTTCAGCATTGAGTTTTTTGGCAACATGTGCACTCATATCAATATTTAAACGTTGCATACACCGCTGTGCTTTATCATCCGCTGCATGTCCAGTTAGCCCTGAAATACCTGCAGATTCAATCTGCAGCTCTGGGTGTTGTTGTTTCAGTAAATACTCTGCCATTGGGCTACGGCAAATATTGCCGACACAAATAACTAAGATGGTTTTAATATCCATTACAATTATTGTCCTAGACGATCAAAGTTATATAATGCGCTTGAGAAAGGAATAATCTGATTAATAACACGTTGCCAGCGAGTTAGGCCAGTGGCATCGACATAGACGATATCATTACTACGCAGTCGAAATTGATTGGCAAGTCCAAAATCTCCCAAGCTCATTAAATTTAGATGATAGAGTTCGGTATGACGATCATTGGGATTCGTTCGTAAAACATAAATACGGCTAGCACTTGCGGATAAGGGGTTAAGCCCTAAACTTTCACCTAATGCATCACTTAGGGTCATTCCTTGGTCGCGCATAGGTAAGGCCTGATTTTTACCGGATTCGCCCATTACGTAGATTTTTTGGTTTTCCTTGGTACTCACGTAAATCGTATCATCCGGTTGAACCAAGAGCTTATTTAGAGAATAACCAGATTTTTCTAGTGCTATGGTATTGAGATCATACGTAATACCATTACGAATCAGTTGTATAAATGTATTATCACCTTTATCTGTAACTCCTCCTGCCATACCTAAAGCAGTGTAGATGCTAACTGGTCGATCATTCAGGAAAAATTGACCACCTTTGATCACGCTACCCTGAACCGAGTATCGTTGTCCTTGATAAGAGAGCACTCGTACAATTACATCTGGATTTTTAAGATATTGAGCAAATTGGTTGCGTAAGTCATTATTGAGTTGTACCAGTGTCTTGCCTGAGGCTTTATAACGACCAACCAAAGGAACCTGTACAAAACCATTATAATCAATTGGATAACCGTTGGCTTGAATTGATTGATCATTGGTTAAGTTGTTGACTGGTGGCGTGATTTCAGGATACGCCCATAGTTGAATAGAGAGCACATCTCCAGAGCTCAGGCGATAGGCTTGTTGTTGTTGTTTAAAAAGCGTTGAATAATTATTTCGATAATCTATTTGAGCAGGTTGAATAGCGGGTAAATTATCTTGAGTGATTTTTATAACATTGACATCAGTTCCCTGGTCTGTGGTGTAAACGCCTTCACTTGGAATATCATAGGTTTGTAAGCCAGAAGTAACAGCACAGCTTGTAGCACTAATACTAATCGCAAGAACGGAAAAAAGTTGATAATGCTTCACACTCGACCCTTGAATAGTTATATCTGTTGTCACACAACAACATATCTTTGGACTTAGAATTGGGCTAATTCTAGCTGAAAAATTTTAAAAAAGCATTGAAGAATCATTTCCGTTTGTATGCAAAGTATATAAAAGCTGTGTTGTAATCTTTTTTTAAGATGATGAAAGCATCTTGGTTTAATTCAATTTCGATGATCTAAATTTTTCTTTCAATACGTTTCCTGAATTGTAAATGTAGTCATACAATTTCAATACGGCGCTTAAAAAAATTCTGGTATAGTGGGGCCAATTAAAGTCTGTGATTTAGCCAGATTTTTTAAAACTAACTTTAAAACTTATTTGATGGTTGATGAAAAGAAGGCAACTGCTTTAAGAGTAAAGTTTCGATTTTTATAATTTTTGGCCAAAATACAACCGATATTTGTGTATGGAATACGTTTTTTTGAATAGGGTTGAAAATGTCTATAGATAACCATCAATTAGAATTAATCGGTAGAAAACAAGAGCTTTTTGTTGAAGATATTCAACATTGGAACGATAAGTTAATTGAAATTGTTTCAACCTCGAAGTTTCTAGTTCTAGGTGGTGCTGGTTCAATTGGACAGGCTGTTGTCAAAGAAATTTTTAAGCGCAATCCTTTGAAGTTACATGTGGTTGATATATCAGAAAATAATCTAACTGAGGTTGTTCGGGATATTCGAAGTTCCTTGGGTTATATTGATGGTGATTTCCAGACATTTGCATTGGATATTGGTTCTATAGAATATGATGCTTATATCCAGAATGATGGTGACTTTGATTACGTTTTAAACCTTTCTGCTTTGAAGCATGTACGTAGTGAGAAGGATCCATTCACTCTCATGCGTATGATCCATGTCAATATTTTAAATACTGAAAAAACCATTCAACAATCGATTGAAAAAGGCGTGAAAAAATATTTTTGCGTTTCAACAGATAAGGCTGCAAACCCTGTCAATATGATGGGTGGCTCAAAACGTATCATGGAAATGTTCCTTATGCGCCAAAGTCAGCAGATTGATATTTCAACTGCCCGTTTTGCCAATGTTGCATTTTCCGATGGTTCTTTATTACATGGTTTTAACCAGCGTATTCAGAAAAATCAGCCAATCGCTGCGCCAAATGATATCCGTCGTTATTTCGTCACGCCTAAAGAATCTGGTGAGTTATGTTTAATGTCATGCTTACTAGGTGAAAATAGAGATATTTTCTTCCCTAAGTTGAGTGAACATTTACACTTGATTACTTTTGCAGACATTGCGGTTAAATATCTGAATAATCTTGGATATGAGCCGTACTTGTGTGAGTCAGAAGATCAGGCCAGAAGCTTGATTGAAACCTTGCCAAAACAGGGTAAATGGCCTTGTCTATTTGCAGGAAGTAATACAACGGGTGAAAAAGACTTTGAGGAGTTTTTTACAGACAATGAAGTGTTGGATATGCAACGCTTTAACAATTTAGGTGTAATCAAAAATGCACTCAATATTGAAGAAGATAAGCTGCATGTATTTGAAGAAAAAATTAATATAATGCTTTTAAATAAACAGTGGAATAAAGAAGAAATCGTCGATCTGTTTAACTATATGATGCCTAATTTTGGACATAAAGAAACAGGTTTATATTTAGATGGGAAGATGTAATGGATACTTCTAAATTTAATCAATTTGTACGAGATGTTTATCGTACAAATAATTTTATCCCATTACATGAACCTCGTTTTCTTGGTAATGAAAAGAAATATGTACTAGATACAATTGATAGCACTTTTGTCTCTAGTGTTGGTGCTTATGTAAATGATTTTGAAGCTAAGGTTCAACAGTTTACAGGTTGTGTTAAAGCCATTGCGACTGTTAATGGAACAGCGGCACTACATATCGCTCTATTGTTGGCTGGCGTAAAGCGTGAAGATATTGTTATTACACAGGCTTTGACTTTTGTCGCAACATGTAATGCTTTATCTTATATTGGTGCTGAACCATTATTTATTGATGTTTCATTAAAAACCCTAGGCTTATGTCCGAAGGCATTGGATACTTATTTACAAGACAATGCTTTTATTGATGATCAAGGTATCTGCAAGCATAAAACTACGAATAAGCGTATTTCTGCAATTGTTCCTATGCATACCTTTGGCCATCCGGTAGAACTGAATGAACTCCAGCAGGTCGTAACAAAATGGAATATTGCCTTAGTTGAAGATGCTGCTGAAAGCTTAGGGTCTTACTATAAAGGTAAGCATACAGGTACATTTGGGTTAGTATCGGCGCTTAGTTTTAATGGTAATAAAGTCATTACCACGGGTGGTGGTGGCATGGTGTTATGTCAAGACGAAGAGCTTGGTATAAGAGCGAAGCATATTACGACAACCGCCAAGCTGCCTCATCCGTACGAGTTCTATCATGATGAGAATGGATTTAACTACCGCTTACCAAATCTCAACGCTGCTTTGGGTTGCGCGCAGATGGAAGGTCTAGAAGGCTTCCTTGCTAAAAAGCGTGATTTAGCCCAGCAATATCAAAACTTCTTTAAAGATAGTGATGTTTCATTTGTTGTGGAGCCTGAAGATTGTCAATCTAACTATTGGTTAAATGCCATTCTTTGTCAGGATAAAAACCAACGAGATTTAATATTGGCTGAAACTAATTCAAACCAAATCATGACTCGTCCAATCTGGACACTGATGACTAGATTGCCAATGTATCAAAATGCGTTACAAGGTGATCTAACAAACTCTTTATGGTTGGAAGAGCGCGTTGTAAATATTCCAAGTTCGGTTCCTCTGGAGTAATTTAGATGAAAAAAATAGCTGTTTTTACAGGAACTCGAGCTGAATATGGTTTGCTGTACTGGTTGATGCGAGATATTCAGCAAGACCCTGAACTGGAATTACAAATTCTGGCAACGGCTATGCATTATTCTCCTGAACATGGTGAAACGTGGAAAACGATTGTACAAGATGGTTTTGAGATTACTGAATCAATAGAAATGCTCTTGTCTGCTGATACCTCGTCTGCAGTCGTGAAATCGATGGGCGTTGGTCTGCTTGGATTTGCAGATGCACTGAAACGTATGCAACCCGATTTGTTAGTTGTTTTAGGTGATCGTTTTGAAGCTTTGGCTGTAACGCAAGCTGCTTTAATCATGCATGTGCCTGTTGCACATTTGCATGGAGGTGAAATTACTGAAGGTGCATACGATGAGTCAATTCGTCACGCCATTACTAAAATGTCCAATATTCATTTTGCAGCAGCGGAAGAATACAAAAAACGAATTATTCAGTTGGGCGAGCAGCCAGAAAAGGTGTTCAATGTTGGTGCGCTTGGTTTAGATCATATCCAACGTACAGTATTTAAAAACATTGCAGAACTGAGTGAGTTATATGATTTTGATTTTTCAAAGCCATATTTCCTAATCACGTACCATCCTGAAACCAATTTGCTAGAAGAAAATGTCGCACCTTTATTTGATGCACTTAAGCAGATTAAAGATGTCAATTTTATCTTTAGTTATCCAAATGCGGATAATGGCAATACCAATATTGTGAAGGCAATGCTGGATTTAAAAGCACAGTTACCTGATCGTGTCTTACTTGTGAAAAGCTTTGGTATTCAGAACTATTTAAGTGTTTTGAAAAATGCTTTAGCAATGGTAGGTAACTCATCAAGCGGATTATCAGAAGCTCCAGCTTTACAGGTTCCAACAGTCAATATTGGTGATCGTCAGAAAGGACGCTTGCGTTGTGAATCTATCCTTGATGTTGGATTAGATGAAAATGAAATTTTAGACGCATTGCAAAAAGCGATAGATTTTCCAGATGACCAATTGAGTCAAGTTGTTCCACCTTTAGGGCAGGGAAATACTTCTCAGAAAATAATTGAACTCATTAAAACGATTGATTTTAAAAAGAAGGCGCCATTTTATGATCTTTAATCAAGACGAAGTTTATGTTATTGCCGAAATTGGTGTAAATCATAATGGCTCTGTCGAATTGGCAAAAGAGCTTGTTTTAAAAGCCAAAGATTGTGGTGCAAATGCAGTTAAATTTCAGACCTTTAAAGCGGATAGTCTTTTGTCTGACCAGACTGAAATGGCGGCATACCAAAAGGAAAATACAGGCTCTAGTCAGAGTCAGTTAGAGCTTGTGAAAAGTTTAGAGTTGACTTATGAGCAAACAGAAGAAATAAAAAAATTCTGTGATGAACACAAAATTACGTTTATTTCGACACCTTTTGATTCAGATAGTTTGCAGTTTTTAGTCAATGAAATTGATGTTCCTTACTTAAAAGTATCATCTGCAGATATTTCGAATTTACCGTTTCTTTATGAAATTGCTTGTTCAAAAAAGCATGTCATTTTATCTACAGGAACAGCTAGCTTAGGTGATATTGAACAGGCCTTATCAGTATTTGCATTTGTTATCGATAAGGGGACAGATGTTCGACCATCTCAGCAGTTATTTAGAGAAGCTTATTCTAAAATTTCAGTACGTAAACAGTTGAAGCAACAGGTTTCTATTTTACACTGCGTGACTCAATATCCAGCATTATTTGAAGAAAGTAATCTTAAAGCCATTTCAACTTTAAAAAATGTATTTGATTTGGCAACAGGATTTTCTGACCATACGCTTGATGAATATGCCGCGGTTATCGGTGTAAGTCTTGGTGCTCGTATTTTCGAGAAGCATATTACATTAGATAAAACGATGGCTGGCCCAGACCATGCAGCATCAATGGAACCAGATGAATTTAAGCATTATGTCGAAATTTTGCATAAAACACATGCAGCTTTAGGCGACGGTATTAAATTTATGCTAGAGCAAGAAAGCGATAACTATTACCTAGTACGTCGTAGTATTGTAGCTAAAACAGATATTGCGGAAGGGGAGCTTTTAACCTCTGACAATGTCACAACAAAACGAGCAGGTCGCGTTTGTTTAGAACCAAATAAGTATTGGGATGTTGTTGGTACAAAAGCAAAACGTAGCTTTAAAAAGAACGACTTTATTGAAATTTAAATGAAAAAACTGGCAATTTTTGGTTCAGGTGGCTTTGCAAAAGAGCTAGTAGATTTAGCAATAGATCAAGGCTACCGCGATATATTTTTTTTAGAAAGAAGTGCCAAAGATGGCGACACCTTACTTGGTTTCCCCATTTTGCCTGAATCAGGAATACCGGCATTAAGGGATACGGTATATGCAATAGGTGTTGCTGATCCAAAGATTCGTAAAAGAATATATGAAGCTTATCCCGATTTACCTTATCCCAATTTGATTCATTCTCAATCATCACTTGGGTATGGCATTCGAGAATTGCTAGAACATAGTAAAGGTGTGGTAATTGCGGCTGGAGCGCGGATTACAAATTCATGTCGTTTTGGTGATTTTATTATAGTAAGTTTTAACAGCACAATTGGGCACGACTGTATTCTAGAAAACTATGTTTCTGTCATGCCAGGTGTTAATGTGTCTGGTTGTATTCATTTGAAGCAAGGCACTTACATTGGAACAAATGCTGCTATTTTGCCGGGCAAAAGCCCAGAGCAATTGAAATATTTAGGTGAAAACTCTGTTATAGGTGCGGGTACTGTGGTTGTGAAACATACGGAACCGAATAAGGTCTATATTGGATCACCTGCTAAGGAATTAAGTCGTGACTAGAGATGTTAATAATATAATTTTGCATAAAAATGATTCAATTCTGAAAGCATTAGAACTTCTGGATTTATATGCTTTAAGAATTGTTTTGGTAGTTGATGATCATAATCAATTGATCGGAAGTATTACAGATGGCGATATTCGTAGGGGTCTCTTAAAAGGCCAAGATGTGCATTCGGCTGTTGAAACAATCATGCATACGAATCCTTATAGTATTGAGGAAGGTAGCTTAAACAATCGTCAGATTTTTGAGATCATGCGTGAAAAAAGTTATCTAGCATTACCAGTAATTAAAAATCATCAACTCGTTAATATTATTACGCTTGATGATTTGATTCGCAAAAAACGTAAAGAGAATCCAGTTTTTATTATGGCTGGTGGTTTTGGTACGCGTTTGCGCCCACTCACAGATACATGCCCGAAACCGATGTTACCTGTTGGCGGTAAGCCCTTACTAGAAACCATTATCTCAAGCTTTAAAAATCAAGGCTTTTACAAATTTTATATTTCTACCCACTATTTACCAGAAGTAATTAATGAACATTTTGGTAATGGTGAGAAGCTGGATGTACAGATTCAATATGTACATGAAACAGATCCACTTGGAACTGGTGGTGCATTGAGTCTATTGCCAGCGTCAGATATTAAATTACCATTCATTGTGATTAATGGTGATGTATTAACAAATATGAATTTTGAAAAGTTATTAGATTTTCATGAAAAGCGCGATGCAATTGCAACAATGTGTGTACGAGAGTTTCAATATCAAATTCCTTATGGCGTAGTTAATTCAGAAGATAATGAAATACAAAGTATGACTGAAAAGCCAAGCTATTTCTTTGATATTAATACAGGTATTTATGTTATATCGCCTGAATTATTGACACAAGTAGATGCTCAGTTTATTGGCATGCCGACTATCTTAGAACAGCAAATGGAAAAGAAGAATAAAGTCTTAAGCTATCCTTTACATGAATACTGGCTCGATATTGGTCATATGGAAGACTATAACCGTGCGCAAAAAGATATTCATATGCTAGGTCTAGAATAATATGAAAAATATTGCTGTTATTGGTTTAGGTAATATTGCTACCCGACATCGTCGTAACCTTAAAATGCTTTTTCCTGAAGCAAAGTTAATTGTGATGTCTGCTAGTGGTCGTATTCCTAAAGAGCCAGTAAGTGATAGTGATCATATAGCAGAAACTATTGGGGAAATTATTCAGTTGCAAGTTCAGTTTGCAATAATTGCTTCGCCAGCTCCTTTTCATGCCCAACATGCAATACCGCTTATTAAAGCTGGTATCCCTGTATTAATAGAAAAACCAGTTTCAGTTACGCAGACAGATGCTCAAGCTTTAATTGATGCAGAAGCCCAGTATAAGACACCTGTCGCAGTAGGTTATTGTTTGCGCTATTTACCTTCAGCGCAGCAAGTACGACAAATGATACAAGAGGGTGTCATTGGAAATTTATATAATGCATTTATTGAAATTGGACAATACTTACCAGATTGGCGACCTACTAAGGATTATCGCGAAACAGTTTCTGCTAAAGCTGAATTAGGTGGGGGAGTCCTATTAGAGTTGAGTCATGAGTTAGATTATGCTCAATGGATTTTAGGCTCACTTACTCCTAAACACGTCATTTTGCGTGCTTCAGAAGAGCTAGGACTAGACGTCGAAGATAATGCCGATCTTTTAATGACAACAGCGAAAGGCGTTGTTGTTAATATCCACTTAGATTTCTTGCAGCGTAAAGCACATCGTAAATGTCGCTTTATTGGTAGTGAAGGATGTATTGAGTGGGATTTAATTCGAAATGAAGTTGTGCTTATTAAGGCTAAAGAGCAACAAGAAATTTATAGCGCCCCTGAGTGGGATAAAAATCAAATGTATTTAGAAATGGTTACCGATTTTATTAGAAAAATAAACGGACAGCCAAACCAATCTATTAGTCTACAAGAAGCTGAAAGAACAGTAGGTCTAATTGTAGAGATGAAAGAATTTGTGACGAAAGGATGAGGCTGCTTATATGAGAAATTTTGCATTTATTTTTGCTAGAGGCGGCTCTAAGGGTTTACCAGGGAAAAATATTAAACCACTGGCAGGTAAACCGTTATTACAATATTCAATTGATATAGCTTTAGCATCGGATTTGATTGAACAAGTTTTTGTTTCAACAGATGATCAGGCTATTGCTGAAGTCGCTGTAGAAGGTGGAGCAATTCTTATAGAGCGACCTGCTGAACTAGCAACTGATCAAAGCCCAGAATGGTTGTCTTGGCGTCATGCGGTTGAATGGGCAACTGAGAACTATGGCTCATTTGATGGGTTTGTTAGTTTGCCTGCAACGAGTCCACTACGTAGTCAAGAAGATGTAGAAGCTGCAATTGTGAAAAGACAATCCGAGAATGCTGATATTTGTATTGCGGTTACATCTGCAAGTCGTAGCCCATATTTTAATATGGTGAAATACAATGAAGCTGGTTTTGTTGAGCTTGTAAATCAACCTGAGGGTGAGGTGTCACGCCGTCAAGATGCTCCAAAAGTTTTTGATATTACAACAGTAGTCTATGCGACAACGCCTCAGTTTGTGTTGAATAACTATGGTTTATTTGCAGGAAAAGTTGCGAGTGTTGAAGTGCCAAAAGCAAGAGCTGTAGATATTGATGATATTTACGATTTTCGTTTAGCTGAAGCTATTATTAAAGGTGAATAATTGATGCAAAATTTATTACAGAATAAAACCTTTTTAGTAGCTGGTGCTGGTGGGTTATTAGGCACGCGTTTAGTGGCGGCTATATTAGAACAAGGTGCAAAAGTTATTGCAGCTGATATAAACGTTGAAGCTATGGAAACTCGATTAAGTAGTGTAGGAGTTAATCCTACAAATGAAAAGTTATCGTTGGTTTCCTTAGATATAACAAATGAAACAAGCGTAAAGTTATTTTTTTCAACAGATCTTAAAATTGATGGGGCTGTTAATACAACATACCCACGGAATAAGACTTATGGTTCGCATTTTTTTGATGTAACTCTTGAAAGCTTTAATGAGAACTTATCACTACATTTAGGTAGTATGTTTTTGTTCACTCAGCAATGTGCAAAATATTTTACACAATGCCAGACTCCTTTTTCGCTTGTGAATATTTCATCTATTTATGGAGTAGTTGCTCCAAAATTTGATATCTATAACAACACGAAAATGACGATGCCTGTTGAGTATGCTGCAATTAAATCAGCAACACTTCATTTAAACAAATACACAGTTGCTTATGTCAACGATAGTCGGTTCCGCATTAATTGTGTAAGTCCAGGTGGTATCTTTGATCATCAACCTGAACCATTTTTGGAAGCATATAAAAGCCATACCCACGGAGCTGGTATGTTGGATGTTACAGAAATCATAGGCTCAGTTTTATTCTTGCTTTCTGAACAGTCCAGATATGTAACAGGCCAAAATATTATTGTAGATGATGGCTTTAGTCTCTAATTTTTAAGGATCACCGCAATGATTAATATTTTAAAGACTATTGTAAATTATGTTAAGCCCTATAAATCTAATCAAATAGAAAATGAGTTCACCGAACTCAACTATCAATATTGGAAAAAAGAAAACTCATCTGTTGCAGAAAATAGTTATTGCCTAATAGAGGGCCAGATTACTTGTCCAGCAAGTATTATGGATAAAGCACGAATCGGTAAGGCAGTTCAAGAAGTTACAGGAGCTAAGCCTGTTGTTTTTTTAAGAGGTTTTTACGAAGAAAGTAATGATGTAGCTCATATTTATAAATCTTTTAATATAAATAACTTCTATATGTGGTGGAAAGGATTCTTAAATCCTTTAGTCTTTATCCCTGCATTATTTGCAACATTAAAAACAGTTTTTTTATATAAGGATGGTAATGAGTTAGCAAATCTTACACATAAGGGTGTTGAGGTGGGTGAACTTATTTATGATACTCTTATTAGATTTAAGCCAAATACTTATACTATTAATCAAATTAAATTTACACATTATAGATTAATATTTAGAGCATTTTTGACCTTTTATAATAATGAATACTTAATTAGAAAATATAAGCCCAAGTATTTGGTTACGAGTCATAATGTGTATGCTGAATTTGGAATGCTGCCTAGACAGTTAAAGAAATTAGATAATACAAGTGTGATTTTTTTAAAAGATATCTATGCTTATAAATGCTACAAATCATCTGTAAATATAAAAGAACACTTCCTTAAGCCTTCAATAGAGCTTTTTAATCAAAAATTAGCATCACCTGAATATTTGGAAGAAGCTAGAGCTTATGTTGAAAATAGATTTAATGGAAATATTGACCAAATAGATGTCAAAAATGCATTTTTAAATAAAAAAACTTACAGCTTAGATGAGTTAAAAGAGATATTTCCAAAAGTAGATAAGAATAAAAAAAATATTGTGGTAATGTCTCATGCTTTTTCCGATGCCCCCCATGTCGGAGAGGGTTTGTTATTTAACGATTATTATGATTTTTTGGTTAAAACTCTTATTCATTTAAATGAGAATAAGGAAGTTAATACTTTTGTCAAGGCTCACCCTAGTTCATATATGTGGAATGAAAAGGGAGCAGTAGAAGAGCTTTTAGAAAAGTATCAGTTAGATAATATTTATATTTTGCCAAATAACTTAAATACAAATTCAATTGTCAATTTTGCAGATTATATTGTTACTGCAAAAGGCACAGCTGGTTTAGAGTTTAGTTGTCTGGGTATACCAGCAGTAACTGCTGGTAAAGGCTATTATTATGGATTTGGTATAACTAAAGAACCAGATACCGTAGAAGAGTACTATAGTATATTAGATAGTATTACCAAAATTGATAAGCTAGATAGCGAAACGATAAATAGAGCATTAGTTTTACTTTATATGGTTGCACAAAGTAGACGTCATTCTAAAATTTTACCTAAAAGCCATATTATGCCAGGTGAAATTTATTCAGAGGTTTATTTAGATAAATATAAAGAAATTATTGAAAATTTTAAAAAAGGTGAAGCAATGAAGGATAGCTTCTACGATGAAATTAAAAAAGATGTAGTAAGTAGCAATGTTTAAAAAGGGACTAATATATATAGTATTGAATTATACGATTCAGTTTTTAAATATTATATTTAACTTGTTGCTGATGAAGTATTTGAGTTCTTATCAGCTTGGAAGTTTAGCACTTGCTAAAACTTGGCAGCAATTTGTAGATTACTCGCATCTTGGTGCAAGATTTTCACTTGATCGCTATATCCCTGTTGCTGAGGAAGAAGAAAAAAAGTATTTAGTGGCAACAGTTTTATTTACTACATTTGTTGGATCTTTATTTATTCTTTTAATAGCAGTTATTTTAAATGATGCTGATGTTGTAGTCTCAATATTAACAGCTAGTGGTATTTTTATTGCGGTAGGGAATATTGTAAAAGCCTATTATCGTGCTACAAATAGCTTAACGAAAATGTTAAAGCTGGTTTTTTATAATCAGTTAGTACCTCTCCTCATATCTATTGGATTATATTTTTATACATTAGATTTTAATGTTTATCTCATATCCTTGATTTTTTCTTATCTGTTTTTTAGCCTTATTTTGTTTTATCGGGAAAGAGAGCTTTTTGATTTTATTAGATACGAAAGGATTAAGAAGGTTGTTAAAGAAATAGCTTTACCATCTTTCTTGCTGTTTATTAATTCACTAATGATTTTTCTATATTTAGTTATGGATCGATTCTTTATTGATTATTCAAATGGTAGAGTGGAACTAGGGCACTACAGTATTATTTTATTTGCTTTTACTGCATTAATGATTATTCCAGCAACAGTTGCTGAATTGTTATTTGTCAAGATTATCAAACAAAGCTGTGAAGTTGGCAAGCGTTTTTTTTGGAAAGAAACATTTACTACGCTTGGTATTACAGTAGTAGGTGTCTTTGCCGCGAATTTTTGTATGGATTATTTTGTTACGAGATTTACTAATTATGGTTTTTTAACTGAGCAAATGCATATAGCAACCTTAGCAGTTATACCTTTTGCACTTACAGCGATCTATTATCACGTAATGAATGGGTTGGATTTAAGAAGAGAAATTGTTTTGGTAAATCTAAGTGTTTGTATTATTTTGGCTTTATATTACATATATCCGTTATTTTCTAAACAAAGCTATGGTTTAGATTACTATTTATATGCAAAAGTAGCAACTGGGTGGTTAGTTTTTTTGGGATATCTTTTCTTTATTTTATTTAGTAAAAATACAGTTTTGAAAGAAACTGCTTAATAGGAGTAGTAGTAATTGAAATTGTATATTTTTAGAAAATATTTTCGGCAAGAAGGTAATAGCTAATGAAGATAAGATTTAATGTAGTTGCAATATCTTTATATATGCTTCCTGCTTTAATTTATCTATACCTTACAAATTTATCTAAGATAACTTTTTATGGGCCATCATTGTTTGCTATACAGGTTTCTTTATTTTTTACTGTGATGGGTTTTTTCTTTGGTACAATTTTATCAAGAAGATTGAGTTTTAAATTTTTTGATTTCCCTCCTAAATTATATTTTTTTATTATAAAATTATTGTTATCTTTTGCCATTGTTAGTATTTCTATTCAGCTACTAAAGCACGGTATACCGCTTCTAAATAATAATTTAAGGACTGATATTCAGCAAGGATATTTGTGGAATGTTTTTACTTTGTGTTCAATGTTATCTTTATTTTTTAGCAGCTATGTCTATTTTGTTTTGAATGTAAAATTTGACTTTTATATCAAAGGACTAATTTTTTTATTGTTGGTGTTAACAGTTTTAACTGGTTGGAAAAGTACACTTCTAAATTTTATTTTTATTTTTTCTAGTTTTTTTGTGTTATATAGGAAAATTAAATTATCAATTTTATTGAAAGCTTTTTTTGCTTTTTTAATAATATTTTTTGGTATTAATGCTATTAGGTCAGGTGTTTATAGTATTAATTTTGAAGAATTCTTTAATTATTTTTTCTATGGTTTTGAAAATTTTGTTCGTATTGCACCAATTTATACCTCGGAATGTTTGCATTCTGTTCCTTTGCTAAATTCGGAATGTCAGTTTACTTATGATAATGATTCATTAGTAAATCCTACGTTTAATGTTTATACAGCACTTATGCCAATTTATGCAGATGGTGGTTCTGTCTTAGTTGGTTTAATATTTTTTGTTTTCTCCTTTCTGTTAGCTCTAATTAAAGATTATAGAAATAGTTTTTTTATAACATTTCTATTCTATTTGACGCATTACTTTTTCATGATGGCACATAATGGATATGTTTTTAACTCTGGCAGTTTTGTTTTTTTGCTTGTCTTGTTATTTATTTTTGATTTTATTCGAATTAGATAGTCCTATTGTTAAGTGGTATTTATTAGAGATTAAGGTGTTTGATTATGAAAGTATTAATTAATGCTGCTAATTTGCATAGTGGTGGTGGAGTGCAAGTGGCTAGCTCATTTATTAATGAGCTACCATCTGTCTCAAATAGTATTATTAAACACTTTGATATTATTGTTTCCTCTGAGGTAGATAAGAATATTAACCCATCTACTAAAATTTTTTTTAAAAATTATAAAGTTCACAATATCTTTGGGTTGAAAAGTTATAAAAATAATATAAATTTATTTGATATTTATGATCTTGTTTTTACAATATTTGGTCCTTGCTATCATCCAATCAAAGGAATAAATTTAGTTGGATTTGCTCAGCCATGGATTATTTATCCTAATAATGAATGCTATAGCATGCTATCAAGTATAGAAAAATTAAAGTTTAAACTAAAATTTTATTTACAAAAGAAATTTTTTAAGAAATCAGATTTTTGTGTTGTTGAGCTGGAACATGTCAAGCATCGTTTAGTTGAGTTAGATATTTTTAAATCTGAACATATTCATGTTATCTATAATACAGTCTCAAATGTATATTTTTCTCCTGAAAAGTGGGAACAGATCGAGTTTGAGACTTCGGAAAAATTTAAAATTGGTTTAATTAGTCGAGATTATTTTCATAAAAATACGGCCATTTTACCTAAAGTAAAAGAAATTTTGAAAAATAAATATAAGAAAGACGTTGATTTTTATGTCACTTTTAATGAGCAAGAATGGCAGAATAAATCTTCTGAGTTTCAAAACAACATCATAAATATCGGTCCACTTAAAGTAAACGAATGTCCAAACTTCTATGAAAAGATGGATGCTATAATTTTCCCTAGTTTATTAGAATGCTTCTCAGCAACACCCTTAGAAACAATGATAATGGAAAAGCCTCTTTTTGCATCGGATAGGGGCTTTATAAAGGATGTTTGTTTAGATTTTGCATTTTATTTTGAACCAACTGATCCATATTCTGCTGCCGCTGTTATTCATAATTTTATCGAGAGTCAACGCGATGATGAATTAGAGGCTAAGCTATTGGCTGCAAAAAAGCATGCAGAAAATTTTTCCAATGCAAGACAGCGTGCGATCACATATACAGAGATTATTGAAAATTGTTTGAATAAGGAAGAGATGTCACATGTTTAAAAGCAAAACATTATTGATCACGGGTGGTACAGGATCTTTTGGTAATGCTGTTCTAAAACGGTTTTTAGAAACAGATATTAAAGAAATCCGTATTTTTAGCCGTGATGAAAAGAAGCAAGATGATATGCGGAAAAAGTATCAATCATCAAAGTTGAAATTCTACATTGGTGACGTGCGAGATTATAATAGTATTTTGAACGCAACACGTGGCGTTGACTACATTTACCATGCAGCTGCCTTAAAGCAAGTTCCATCTTGCGAGTTCCACCCAATGGAAGCTGTAAAAACAAATGTTATCGGAACAGAAAATGTACTCGAAGCAGCGATTCAAAATCGTGTAAAACGTATTGTTTGTTTGAGTACTGATAAAGCAGTTTATCCAATTAATGCAATGGGTATTTCTAAGGCAATGATGGAAAAAGTTATTGTTGCCAAATCAAGAAACTTAGAAAATCTAGATACTGTTATTAGTTGTACACGATATGGCAATGTCATGGCATCAAGAGGTTCAGTTATTCCTTTATTTGTTGACCAAATGCGCCAAGGAAAGTCATTGACGATTACTGATCCGAATATGACCCGCTTTATGATGACTCTTGAAGATGCTGTAGATCTTGTTCTTTATGCTTTTGAGCATGGTGAAAATGGCGATATTTTTGTACAAAAGGCACCTGCGGCAACGATTGAAGTTCTAGCTCAAGCGCTCAAAGAATTATTAAACCAGAAAGATTACCCTATTACGATTATGGGGACTCGTCACGGTGAAAAAGCTTATGAAGCTCTATTGAGTCGAGAAGAGATGGTTGTTGCGATAGATCAAGGTAACTATTTCCGTGTACCCGCTGATCAACGTGATCTGAATTATGAAAAATATGTCGAAAATGGTGACTTAAAAATTACAGAATTTGAAGATTATAATTCGCATAATACTGAGCGTTTAGATGTAGACGGTATGAAAAAACTGCTACTCAAGCTTGAATTTATTCGTGCGCTTACACAGGGACAATATGTAGATCCAGAGGCTTAGTATGAAAGTTTTAGTCACAGGGTCTAATGGTTTTATTGCAAAAAATTTGATCCAATTTTTATCAGAAAAACCCGAAGTTGAGATTTTAAAAGCTCATCGTGAAACAACAGATCAAGAATTTGAGCAATCAGTTTTGGCTGTAGATTGGATTGTACATTTAGCTGGTGTGAATCGACCATTAGAAGACAGTGAGTTTACTGAAGGGAATACCACCTTAACTGAAAAAATTGGTCAAATTTTGCTGCAAGCGAATAAAAAGACTCCTATTATTCTGTCATCGTCTATACAAGCAGAGCGTGACAACGCTTATGGCAAGAGCAAGTTAGGAGGCGAACAGGCACTGATTTCGTTAAATCAGGTTCACGGGAATCCCGTTTATATTTGCCGTTTAGCCAATGTTTTTGGTAAATGGTCTCGCCCGAACTATAACTCTGCGGTTGCGACTTTTTGCCATAATGTAGCTCAAGATCTGCCATTACAAATTCATGATGAAAATGCTCTAATTCGTCTTGTTTATGTCGATGATGTAATAGAAACATTCTGGGATATCATCAATGGTGAGCAAGTTGAACAAATTTTTCATGTTGAGCCTGAATATCAAATTACCGTCGGTGATTTGGCTAAAACCTTAAATAGCTTTAAAGCCTCAAGAGATAGCCTGATTACAGATCGTGTTGGTACGGGCTTAACGCGTGCACTTTATTCAACTTATCTGAGCTTCTTAAAACCTGAGCAATTTGACTATAGTGTCCCAAAATACGGTGATGCGCGTGGCGTGTTTGTAGAAATGCTTAAAACACCTGATGCGGGGCAATTCTCTTATTTTACTGCCCATCCTGGCATTACACGAGGTGGACATTACCATCATACAAAAACTGAAAAGTTTTTGGTGATTAAAGGGAAAGCTTTATTTAAGTTTAAACATGTGGTTACTGGTGAGTTTTATGAACTAGAAACACATGGTGAAGAACCTCGAATTGTAGAAACTGTACCAGGGTGGACACATGATATTACGAACATTGGTGATGAAGAAATGGTCGTAATGCTATGGGCAAATGAAATTTTTGATCGTAATAAGCCTGATACTTATGCGATGCCAATAACAAATTAAGAGTGTAAATTTGTGAAAAAGTTAAAATTAATGACAGTGGTGGGTACTCGCCCAGAAATTATTCGATTATCTCGTGTAATGACTGCTTGTGATCAATATTTTGATCATACTCTTGTTCATACAGGACAAAACTATGATTATGAATTGAATGAAATTTTCTTTACTGATTTGGGTATTCGTAAACCTGACCATTTCTTAAATGCAGCGGGTGCGACAGGTGCAGAAACGATTGGTAATGTCATTATTACGGTTGATAAAATTCTAGAAGAGGTACAACCAGAAGCTTTATTAGTATTAGGCGATACCAATAGCTGTATGGCGGTATTACCAGCAAAACGTCGTAAAATCCCAACTTTCCATATGGAAGCGGGTAACCGTTGTTTTGATATGCGTGTTCCTGAGGAAATTAACCGTCGTATTGTCGATCACACAGCTGATATTAATTTAACTTATAGCACGATAGCCCGTGATTACTTATTGGCTGAAGGTTTACCTGCTGACTTAGTCATTAAAACAGGTAGTCCGATGTTTGAAGTTCTTCACCATTACAAGGCTAAAATTGAAGCTTCGGATGTGCTTGAACGTTTGAGTTTAAAAGAGCATGAATATTTTATTGTCAGTGCTCATCGTGAAGAGAACATTAATTCTGATCAGAACTTTTTAGATTTAGTTGAAATGCTAAACTCAGTTGCAGAAAAATATCAATATCCTGTGATTGTCTCGACACATCCTCGTACGCGTAAGCGTATTGAAGAGTTAAATGTTGAATTTCATCCTTTAATTCAACTACTAAAACCATTAGGTTTTAGCGACTACAATAAGTTACAGCTTTCAGCAAAAGCTGCATTGTCTGATAGCGGAACAATTAACGAAGAATCATCAATTTTAAACTTCCCAGCACTTAACTTACGTCAAGCACATGAGCGTCCAGAAGGAATGGAAGAAGCTGCTGTAATGATGGTAGGTTTAAAAGCGGAACGTATTTTACAAGGTTTGGCAATTTTAGAAGGTCAGACTAGAGGTGAAGATCGTCTTTTACGTCTAGTTGAAGACTATAGTATGCCAAACGTAAGTGAAAAAGTTGTGCGTATTATTATGAGCTACACGGATTATGTAAATCGAGTGATTTGGAAGCAATTTTAAGGTTATAAACTGTGAAAAAAGTATTGGTTGTTTCAGAGTTTATTGATCCTGATCAAAATTCTACAGGATACTTTTGGTATAAGATTATACAGAAACTTGCTCAATCCGATGGGGTTGAGCAGTTATCTGTTATAGCGCCTTATTCAGGAGATCGTGAGGAAATACAGAAAAAGTTCTGTAGTAATATTGGCTTGCTTTTATTTTTACATGCTTCTTATGATAAAAATAATTTATTTAAGCGATTGCTTGGTCAATTACAACAAACTTTTGGTTTTTTTAAGATTTTGTTAAAAAACTTAGCTAAGGATAAGGTTGTTGTTTCTGGAACAAACCCACTTTTTCTCCTAGTTTTATTAGCTTTTTTAAGGGTATTCATTCCATTTAAATGGTATTTACTAGTTCATGATGTTTTTCCTGAGAATTTAGTTCCCGCAGGAATTTTAAAGAAAAATTCTGTTTTATTTAAAATAATGAATTTTATTTTTAATCGTATCTATTCTAGAGCTGATCATCTCATCGTGATTGGCCGTGATATGAAAAACCTGATGCGACAAAAAACGGGTAGCGATAATATTACAGTGATTCCGAACTGGGTTGATTTCACTGAAATAGAGGTTAAAGAGAAACAACAGTCTTCAATTATTAGCTCACTGGGGTGGAACGAAAATATCGTTTTCCAATTTTTTGGAAATATGGGGCGTGTCCAAGGCATCTCTAATTTATTAGCTGCAATAAACTTAATCAATAATCCATCTGCTAAATTTTTATTTATTGGCGGTGGAAATGATGCTCAATTGGTAAAAGAGTTTGCTGAAAACGAGAATAATAAAAATAAAGTTGCTTATATTGGAGAGTTAGCTGCCCAACAGCGAAGTTTAGGTTTGAGCTCATGTGATATTGCTATTGTGACTTTAGCAGAAGGCATGCTTGGCTTAGGTGTCCCTAGTAAAGCCTATTTTACGATGGCTGCTGATAGACCAATTTTAGCTATTATGGAAGAAGATGCAGAAGTGGCTAATATGGTTAAAGAACATAATATTGGCTGGGTCTGTGAGCCAAATGATCCAGTGAGATTAGCATCATTAATTGATGAAATTTGCAGAACTCAGTTGAACAGGTTGTCTAATTCACCACGTCAAATTTTACAAGATCACTATCATCAAGATAAGTTGCTGCAAAGTTTTGCTGACATTGTGGAATCGTAATATGAAAAATATTTTAGTCACAGGTTCATCGGGTTTTGTTGGTAAGTCTTTGATCCACTCACTCATTCTGAGTAATAAATATCAAAAGATATATGCTTTAAATAGACGGCATTCGCATACTTTACCTGTAATGGTGGAGCAGTTAGTTGCTACATCTGAAAACGTTTTTTCAACTCCTATTCCTGCAAACATTGATGTAATTGTGCATTTGGCAGGAAGGGCACATATATTAAATGATAATGTGCAAAACCCATTAGAGCATTTCAGAAGTGTTAATGTTCAAGGTACATTAGAGCTTGCTCAGCAGGCATTAGAGAACAAAGTTACGCGTTTTATTTTTATCAGTTCAATTGGTGTGAATGGTGCTTTTACAACGAAGAAACCATTTGATGAAACAGACCAACCATATCCTCATGCTGACTATGCAATTTCTAAGCTAGAAGCGGAACAGGCATTAAAAGAATTATTTAAAGATACAAATACTGAGTTAGTTATTATCAGACCCCCATTAGTATATGCTGCTGATGCTCCAGGTAATTTTGCTAGATTACTCAGGCTTGCCGCAACGAATGTACCTCTACCTTTCGCTTATCTAAATAATAAACGTTCTTTTGTTGCTTTGGAGAACTTGGTTTCTTTTATTGAGACGTGTATTGAACATCCTCAGGCCAAGAATGAATTGTTCTTGATTGCGGATAATGAGGTACTTTCTACCCAGCAACTCGTGAGTTTAATTAGAAAGGGCATGCGGAGAAAAACCAATTTAGTTTATATCCCCCCATTTTTGATGAAGCTAGGTGCAATTTGTATTGGTAAAGCTAAGCTATATGAACAATTGTTTTTATCTCTAGAAGTTGATGCATCAAAAGCGCGTAATTTATTGAATTGGATGCCTCCAATCACGGCAGATGATGCTTTAGAAAAAACAGGAATAATATATCTTGAGAGAAGTGAGTAACTTATGTCAATAATTGGGATAATATTAACCAGTTTTGTAATCTCTTTCTTGCTTACAGGCTATATGCGACACTACGCATTAAAGAAAAATATTATTGATAATCCAAATGAGAGAAGCTCACATACCATACCAACACCCCGTGGCGGTGGTGTGTCTATCGTTATTACTTTCTTGTTTGTATTAGTTGGGTTGATGCTTAGTCGAGAGTTAGATTGGTCTACAGGTCTGATTTTGACTGCTGCTGGATTTGGGATTGCTGTTTTAGGCTTTTTGGATGATCACGGTCATATAAATTCCATGCTTCGACTCGCGATCCATTTTGTCATTGCGATAGGGGTTGTCTTTTTCTTGGGCGGCTTTTCTGAAGTTACATTATTTAGTGGTAATGTACAATTAGGGTGGTTGGCAAATATTATTGCAGTGTTATTTCTTGTTTGGTTATTGAATTTATATAATTTTATGGATGGGATTAACGGGATTGCCAGTATTGAAGCAATTACGACTACTCTCAGTTTAGCTGCAGTCTATTTATTGTTAAATATACATTTATCTAGTGAACTATTACTGATTCTCGCATCTAGCGTATTGGGTTTTGTTCTGTGGAATTTTCCTAAAGCTCGTATTTTTATGGGAGATGCAGGTAGTGGTTTCCTTGGATTAATTCTGGGTATTTTGGCCTTGATTGCATTGAAAACAGATATTGCTTTCTTTTGTGCTTGGATCATATGCCTAGGTGTATTTATTGTTGATGCCACTTTCACATTAATTCGTCGAGTGAGTAATGGACACAAAATGTATGATGCTCATCGATCACATGCTTACCAATATGCTTCACGTAAATATAATAGTCATACGAAAGTGACCATAGCCGTGCTCTTTATCAATATTTTTTGGCTTTTTCCAATGGCGTATCTTGCTGCGCAAAAGGTTTTAATGCCAGAAGTGATCTTGTTGATGGCTTATATTCCACTCATTTTACTTGCTGTATTCTTGGGTGCAGGGAAAACTGAAAATGCGTGAAGAAAAAGTATTATTGGTTTTGGGTGCTGGTGGGCATGGGAAATCTGTTGCAGAGGCTGCATCGCTATCAGGGCAATGGAGCAAAATTATGTTTGCTGATGATAGTTGGCCTCAAAAAACAGAGGTAGCTGGATTTCCTATCGTAGCCAATATTGAGATGGTATCGGCACTCATTTCTACCGTCACGGCAGCTATCCCTGCGGTTGGTAATAATCAGGTTAGAAAGGATTGGGCTCAAAGGTTAAAAAACTTAGAGATTCCTTTAGCTACCGTAATTCACCCATCTGCAATAATTAGTCCTACTGCTAAATTAGGGGAAGGCATTTGTATTATGGCGGGATGTGTCATTGGTGTTGATGTTAGAATAGAAGATGGTGTGATTGTTAATCTCGCTTCAGCGATTGATCATGATAGTGAGATTGGAATGTTTTCACATCTGAGCGTTGGTGTGAAAATTACTGGCAATAAAATAGTAAAACCTTTTACTTTTTTAGAAGCTGGTTCAATCCTTGCTCATTAAAAATGAACATTAAATCAAAAAAAATAGTGGGATACGTGACTTGTATCGTACTATGCTTAAACCTTGTGTACTTTATGTGTAAAAGTCATTTCTAGTTTTATTAGAAGTGCGTATAAAGATCGAACCGAATATGGGATGAGTAGAAGATCACTGTGAAAAAGATTATTCATCAATTTGCCTCAGCGCCAAGATTATTTAAACAATTTTTCCTTATTTTTTTGGATGCTTTTGCTTTTCCTGTGATTTTATGGCTGTGTTATGTCATCCGTTTATTTGATCTAGGTGCAGAAGTTATTCCTGGTATTGGTCATGGGGTTGTGCTGGTCAGTCTGATTACTGTTTTAAGCTTGGCACTCACAGGTGTTTATCATTTTATTGTTCGAACTTTTAACGAAGTCTTTATTGTTAAACTTGCAATCGCTGTTTCATTGACGATGATTGCAATGTACATTTTGAATGTACTCACGCCAGCTTATATCCCAATGTCGATTCCATTTATGTATGGATTTATGGTGTTTGCTTGGGTATGGATTAGTCGTGCAGCCATCCGTTTCATTATCAAAGTTTCATTTTATTCAGAGATTGGTCGTAAACGGATTGCTATTTATGGAGCGGGTGATGCTGGACAGCAAATCGCAGCTGCATTACATCGTTCCGATGACCATTTACCTGTCTTCTTTATTGATGATTTTGCATCTTTACAGGGACAGACTGTCGGTGGTTTAAAAGTTTATTCTGTTGAAAAGGCACTGCAACGTTTTAAAAAAGATCGTATAGAAGAAATTTTACTCGCACTTCCTTCAGTTGGACGCGTTCGTAAAACAGAAATTATTCAACAGTTTGAAATTGCACGCTTAAAAATTACAGAATTACCTGGCTTAACCCGTCTGGTTGATGGTGAAGTACAAGTTTCAGATATACAAGAAGTTGATATTATTGATTTATTAGGCCGTGATCCTATTCCTCCTATTTCTCATCTGATCGCTAAAAACATCCAGAATAAAGTAGTGATGGTGACAGGTGCAGGGGGGTCAATTGGTTCAGAACTGTGTCGACAAATTATCAAAAATCAACCAAAAATGTTGGTGCTGTATGACCTCACAGAATTTGCTTTATATGATATTGATAAAGAATTGAGACAAACAGCAACATGTACGATTGTTCCGATCTTGGGAACTGTACAGGATCAGCAAAAACTTGAACGTATTATTGAACAATATCACATTCAAACAGTTTATCACGCTGCAGCGTATAAGCATGTTCCTTTGGTTGAATGTAACCCAATTGCAGGATTAAAAAACAATGCCATTGGTACTGCAAATAGTTTAAATGCTGCAGTTAAAAAAGGTGTTGAAACTTTTGTACTGATTTCAACAGATAAAGCTGTTAGGCCGACCAATGTGATGGGCGCTTCAAAACGTATGGCTGAACTCTATTGCCAAGCGGTTGCTGAAACTAAACCTCATACACAAATTAGTATTGTGCGTTTTGGTAATGTGCTAGGTTCTTCTGGCTCCGTTGTTCCATTATTTAAGCAACAAATCGCAAAAGGTGGACCAATTACAGTGACACATCCTGAGGTAACTCGTTATTTTATGACCATTCCTGAGGCCTCTCAGTTGGTGATTCAAGCGGGTGCATTAGGTTCTGGTGGCGATGTATTCTTGCTTGATATGGGGGAACCTGTAAGAATTCAGGACTTAGCCCGTCAAATGATCAAGCTGAGCGGTTTGAAAGTGAGAGAAACTGGTTCACTGGATGGTGATATTGAAATTGCCTATAGTGGTTTGCGCCCAGGTGAAAAACTTTATGAAGAATTGCTCATTGATCAAGATAATACTGAATATACTGAACATACCCGTATCTTACGTTCGTTTGAAAAACATTTCCCTTTAGGGGAAATTCAGGAAATATTTTCTAGAATTAGTCAAATGACAGCAATTGATCATGATATCGACTGGGCCTTAATCCAGCTCGAACATTATGTGGATGGTTATAAGCGTAGTAGCGACGTTAGAGTAAATTAATAGAGAGTGCAAAAAATGATCAAAAAAGCAATTTTACCAGTCGCAGGTTTGGGTACACGATTCTTACCAGCAAGTAAATCTATTCCGAAAGAGATGGTGACTGTTGTAGATCGCCCAGCGATTGAATATGTTGTGCGAGAAGCTGTTGAAGCGGGCATAGAGCAAATTATTCTGGTGACACATTCATCTAAGGCGTCGATTGAAAACTACTTTGATCGTAACTTCGAGTTGGAAACCACTTTAGAGCAAAAAAAGAAATTTGACCTACTGAAAGAAATTACTGATATTTTACCCAAGCATGTCAGTGTTGTGAGTGTCCGTCAGCCGCAACCACTTGGATTAGGTCATGCGGTACTATGTGCGAAAGATATTGTGGGGGATGAGGCTTTTGCTGTGTTATTACCCGATGTCTTGGTCAAGAACCAAACCAGTGACAATGATTTGTCACTCATGATTCAGCGTTTTGAACAGTCACAAGCTGCGCAAATTATGGTTGAAGCGGTGCCTGACAATCTCGTTGATCAATATGGTATTGTTGATGTTGCAGTTGCGCCGAATGAGGGCGAAAGTATCAAGATGCAGGGTATCGTTGAAAAACCTGCTGTGGGTACAGCACCCTCAAATCTTTCTGTTGTTGGGCGTTATATTCTACCGGCTCAAATTATGGCGCTTTTAGAAAATACGCCACGCGGTGCAGGAAATGAAATTCAGCTTACTGATGCCATCGCAGCATTACAACAATCGGAAGCTGTTGAAGCCTATCGAATGAAAGGACAAACTTTTGACTGTGGCAGTAAATTGGGCTATTTAAAAGCTGTATTGCACTATGGTATTGAGCATCCAAAATTGGGCGCAGATTTTAAGGGCTTAATCCAAGAATTGGCCCTCTAGTTCAGGGCATGTAGTTATGAAAGTTGCAATCTTTGGTAATACTTTATATGCAGGCGTGATGTCTGCATTATTGTCTGAAGCTGGACATTTTGTTTATTGGTGTTCACATCTTGATGATAACGCTGATGTTCAGCAATATGTATTTCATGATGAAAATGTCAGTCGTTTATTGGAGAAACAGTGTAATAGTGGTTTTCTAAATTATCGAGATTTAGAGGGAATCCCTTTAGATATTGATGCTTACTTATTTAGCTTTAACCAAACACAAGAACAGCAAGTTTTTCAATTATTACAGTTGTTGAAACTACGTCCAATCATTCATCCTAAGCTAATGATCAATGCATCAACTTTTGGTTTGCAAGGCACTGAGCACTTTAAGCAAATCCTGTCTGAGGATGACTGGGTCTATTTACCAGATACGATCCAGGAGGGGAATGCTTTACATAGTCTGACTCAAGCTAAGCAACTGATTGTGGGATGCACTCAAGTTACAGTTCAAAGCAAAGTGAAAGAATTGCTGCGACCATTTTTTCCTTTGGAACACCAATATTTGTTTATGCCGATTTTAGATGCTGAGTTTACCAAACTCAGCATCTCTGGCATGTTAGCGACACGGATTAGTTACATTAATGATTTAGCTGTTGTGGCAGAAAAACTTGGGATTGATATTGCTTCAGTTCGACAGGGTATGGCTGCAGATAGCCGTATTGGCTCGGCTTATTTGGCACCAGGTGCAGGTTTTGGCGGTGAAAATTTTTCTCATGATATCTTGACCTTATCGAACACGGTTGCAAATACTGGAGTGAAAAGCCAGTTACTTGCTCAAGTTTGGGACATCAATGAGCAACAAAAAGAAATTCTATTCCGCAAGTTCTGGAATTACTATCATGGGGATTTACAGGGTAAATCAATAGCGATCTGGGGGGCCTCTTTTAAAGAAAATACCTCGAGCATTCAGCAATCACCTATTCACCAAATGCTTGCAGCACTTTGGGCACAAGGTGTAACGGTTCATCTACATGATCCGCAAGCTCTGGATGAAATTAAACAGATGTATGGGCAACGTGATGATCTGATCCTTTATCAAGATCAGTATGATGCAGTGAAAAATGTGCATGGTCTATGTGTATTAACTGCATGGAAACAATACTGGAGCCCAGAGTTCAAACAGCTTGAACAGCTTATGGCGCATCCTTTAATTTTGGATGGTCGCAATATTTATGATCCAGACTATGTAAAATTACAAGGCTTTGCATATATGGGAGTGGGGCGTTAATGATGATAAAACAGATTCAGCCCTTTACTGTTAAGGAGCCAGCGTCAGTGCTTGAGCAGTTATCATCTTTGCAAAAGCAAATTAAAGATATCCACCTCAAAGAATTATTTGCGGCTGATCCTGCACGCTTTAAACATTTTTCAGTTGAATGTGACCAAATTGTTTTAGATTTTAGTAAGCATCGCCTTGATCAGAATATTTTAAATAGTTTGGTCGACTTGGCTCAGGCACAAGATTTAAAACAATGGATCAAAACATTATTTTCTTCTGAGCAGATTAATTATACCGAACATCGGGCCGCGATGCATTGGGCATTACGTCTGCCTCAATCTCATTCAAATTTTACTGAGATTAATCAAGCTGTGCATCAACAGCTTGAACGCATGTATACCTTGGTTGATAAAATTCATGCTGGTCAATACCGTGGTGCAACGGGTGAAGTCATTCAAGATGTGGTCAACATCGGGGTTGGTGGATCTGATTTGGGACCAGTTATGGTTACCCATGCTTTGTCTGATTTTAAGGTTGCCACGGCAAAACCTTTAGATGTGCATTTCGTTTCGACTATGGATGGCAGTCAACTGTCTGAATTGCTGCATCAGCTTCGACCTGAAACGACTTTATTTATTATTTCCTCCAAGTCATTTGGCACAATTGATACGCTTTCAAATGCGCAAACTGTGCGCCAATGGTTGGAAAAGGCCTTGGGTACAAATGCTGAAATTCTAAAAAATCATTTTATTGGGGTCTCGACTAAACCCGAAAAAATGACAGAGTGGGGGATCGCACCGGATAAGCAGCTGTTGCTGTGGGACTGGGTGGGTGGACGTTATTCACTTTGGTCATGTATCGGCTTACCGATCGCACTAACCATTGGCGTAGAGGGTTTCAAGCAGTTATTAGCAGGTGCTTATGCCATTGACCAACATTTCCAAACAGCACCTTTTCAGCAGAATATTCCTGTAATAATGGGTTTATTAGGCGCGTGGAACAATAATTTTCTGGATATCCAGACCCATGCGGTATTGCCTTATGACGGACGACTCAAATATTTCGCGGCTTATTTGCAGCAGCTTGAAATGGAGTCCAATGGTAAATCAATTCAGCGTAATGGTGAGAAAGTAAAGTCAGCAACATGTCCAATTGTCTGGGGCGAAGTGGGGCCCAATGCGCAGCATGCATTTTATCAACTGCTGCACCAAGGGACACATTCGGTGAGCTGTGATTTTATTGCACCAGTAAAGCGCTACAATGCCAATCAATTTACTTATGCTGAAAGTGCAGAGGCTTTGGTTGAACAGCACCATCTGGCCTTATCGAATTGTTTGGCCCAGTCGCGCTTATTGGCTTTTGGTAATCAAGCTTTGGCAGCAGATGAATTAGAGGACTTGCCTGCCTATAAACAATATGAAGGTAATCAGCCAAGTTCCACCATTTTACTGAAAGAACTGAATCCTTATAGTTTAGGGATGCTGATTGCGATGTATGAACATAAAGTATTTGTGCAATCCGTGTTGTGGAATATCAACCCCTTTGATCAATGGGGGGTAGAAAAAGGTAAGGAAATTGCCAATCAGCTATTACCGATTTTAAACCGTGAGCAAGATGATCTATCTAGTTTTGATACATCAACGCAAGGTTTATTGAAAATATTGTTAGGAAAAATAGATGGCTAAGATTTTAGTCACAGGTGGCGCGGGTTATATTGGTTCGCATACCTGTTTGGAGTTGCTCAGCGCAGGCCATGAGGTGATTGTATTTGATAACCTCTCAAACAGCTCGGAAGAATCTTTGCGTCGGGTGCAGAAACTCGCAAATAAAAGCTTGGTTTTTGTAAAAGGTGATATTCGTCATCAGGATGCGTTAGATCAAGTTTTTCAGGACTATTCTATTGATGCGGTAATACATTTTGCAGGTTTAAAAGCAGTTGGGGAAAGTCAGCAAATTCCTTTGGCATATTTTGATCATAACATTGCTGGCAGTGTTCAATTGTTCAAGTCAATGGAGAAAGCTGGTGTATTTACCTTGGCTTTTAGCTCCTCTGCTACTGTGTATGGGGAGTTGAATCCATCTCCTTATCAAGAAGAGATGCCATTAAGTTTACCCAATAATAATTATGGCTATACCAAATTAATTATTGAGCAGATGCTGCAAAAAATAGCATTAGCAGATTCAAAATGGTCGATTGCTTTATTACGTTATTTTAATCCAGTCGGTGCACATAAAAGCGGACAGATTGGGGAAGACCCTCAAGGGATTCCTAATAATTTAATGCCTTATGTCACTCAGGTGGCTGTAGGGCGACGTGAAAAACTTTCGATTTTTGGCAATGACTACCCAACCAAAGATGGTACCTGCGAACGGGACTTTATTCATGTTGTTGATTTGGCTAAAGCCCATGTTCTGGCGGTTACCAATCGTTTAAACAATCAAGGGTGTCGAGCTTGGAATATTGGTACAGGAACTCCAATTTCAGTTCTGCAAATCAAAGAAACTTTTGAAAAAGTGAATGAGGTTCAGATTTTGACTGAATTTGCTGAGCGGAGAGCTGGAGATTTGGCAGCATTTTATGCGGATGCTTCGCGAGCTAAGGATGAACTCGGTTGGCAACCACAATATACCTTAGAAGATATGTTGGCTGACAGTTGGAACTGGCAGAAGCAGAATCCAAACGGCTTTAACTAAATACCAAGTAAATAAAAAGGAGCGATATGCTCCTTTTTATTTGGAATAAATTAACTCTGAATTAAAGCCGTTAATTCATCTACATAATGCTGCATCGGTTGCGGATTTTGGTCTGCACGGCTTTCAATATTTAAACGTAATAATGGCTCAGTATTGGAAGCACGGACGTTTAAGCGCCATGCACCAAAATCAAGACTCACGCCATCGGTACGGTCTACCTGAGGATTCTGATCGGCATAATGATCAAAGATTTTTTGTACTGTGGCTTGTGTATCCGCCACTTTAAAGTTGATCTCGCCACTGCATGGGAATTTGGCAATCATGTTTTCAACCAGTGTTGAAAGCGATTGTCCTGTTTCTGAAAGTAGTGCAATGGTGAGTAACCACGGAATCATACCGCTGTCACAATAAGCAAAATCACGGAAATAGTGATGTGCACTCATTTCCCCGCCATACACAGCATTGTGTTCACGCATCACATCTTTAATGAAGGCATGTCCAGATTTTGACTGTACTGCAATGCCTTGATATTGATCGACGATGTCGAAAGTATTCCAGACTAAACGTGGATCATGCACGATTTTCTCGCCTGATTGTTTGATCAGGAAGGCCTGTGCCAATAAACCAACGATGTAATAGCCTTCGATAAATTGCCCTTTTTCATCGAACAGGAAACAACGGTCAAAGTCGCCATCCCAAGCAATCCCCATATCTGCTTGATATTGCAGTACTGCATCACGGGTACTGTCACGGTTTTCAATTAAAATTGGGTTAGGAATACCATTTGGGAAGTTGCCATCAGCTTCATGATGAATTTTAATAAATTCCACTGGAATGTTGAGTTGCTGGAATTTTTGTTCGATGGCATCAATCACATGGCCTGCTGCGCCGTTCCCTGCATTGACCACCAGTTTAAGTGGTTTAATTTTTTGCGGATCAATATAGGTGAGCAGATGCTCGATGAACTCAGGTAAAATATTATAGTTTTGCGTGGTGCCTTTATTCACAACCTCAGTGAATTGCCCTGATTCTGCTAGTGCTTGAATTTCTTTTAAACCTGTTTCCGCACTGATAGGGCGTGCATTCTCACGCACCAATTTCATGCCGTTGTAATCCATTGGGTTGTGGCTGGCAGTCACTTCAATACCGCCTTGCACATCTAAATGGAAGGCTGCGAAATACACTTCTTCTGTGCCTGTCATACCTAAATCAAGCACATTGATGCCTGCATTATTCAAACCACGAATAGTTGCCTGTTTTAAGCCCTCGCTACTTAAACGGATATCACAACCGATCACCACGGTTTTGGGTTGATAGATCTGTCCATAGGCACGACCAATGTTATAAGCAATCTCTTCATTCAGTTCTGTGCCGAGTTTGCCACGAATATCATAGGCTTTAAAACAAGTCAGTTGAGTCATATTATTCAATTCATAGGGATGTGATTTGAGTTGTGAACACATTATACAGATATCACCAAGAAGTCATATTTATAGTTCTTTATCGAGTGTTCCAGTTGAGTTCAACTTCGCAGGGTTGCCGTAAAGACAAACCTTTTATAAGACTTTAGTCGAATGTGGAATAACTAGAGCAGAGCAAAAGGATTGATTTATTTTAATTATTATTGGTCATACCAATTATCATCATGTGAATAGGGTTGATCCTTTGAATTCATGTAATTAAGATGCATAAACATTGCAAATGAGTGTGTTTTGCTTATTTATTTAATATTGGTAATACCAATATTAAGAAGATTCGTTAAATATCGAAGTAAAAACAAAATGACGCCCAGCATTTCAAGGAGATGAGAATGCTAAATGTGTGGCAACAACTATATGACCCTTTAAATAATATCTGGCTATCTAGTGCAGTCGCGTTGATCCCAATTATTTTCTTCTTTTTGGCGTTGGCGGTCTTTCGTATGAAGGGCAGTGTCGCGGGAACCTGTACCGTGATTATTGCCATGTTGATTGCTTTATTCTTCTATCAAATGCCTATTGAAATGGCATTTGCTTCTGTTGTTTATGGTTTTATTTACGGTTTATGGCCAATCTCATGGATTATTATCGGGGCGGTTTTTCTGTATAAAATTTCGGTAAAAACAGGGCAGTTTGATGTGATTCGCTCCAGTATTCTATCGATTACCGAAGATCAGCGTTTGCAGATGTTATTGGTCGGCTTTGCTTTCGGTACCTTTTTGGAAGGTGCGGCTGGCTTTGGTGCACCTGTTGCGATTACTGCAGCGTTGTTGGTTGGATTGGGCTTTAAACCGCTCTATGCTGCGGGCCTCTGTCTAATTGTAAATACGGCACCTGTGGCTTTTGGTGCGATGGGGATTCCGATTATCGTGGCGGGACAGGTGTCGGGTGTCGATACCATGGAAATCAGTCAGATGGTAGGTCGCCAATTGCCATTTTTAACCATCATAGTGCTGTTCTGGATTATGGCGATCATGGATGGCTGGCGTGGCGTGAAAGAAACTTGGCCAGCGGTACTGGTCGGTGGTAGTGCTTTTGCGATTGCACAATATCTGACCTCGAACTTTTTGGGACCAGAATTGCCTGATATTACGGCTGCGATTGCTTCTCTAGTGAGTCTAACTTTGCTGTTCCGCGTTTGGAAACCTAAGCATATTTTCCGTTTCGAAATGACCGATGAACAAGCAGCAAGCCATGCGGCCTCATCACAACAGCGTTATAGCATTGCACAGATTGCCAAAGCATGGTCGCCGTTTATGATTCTGACTGCTATGGTGACCATTTGGAGTGTTCAACCGTTTAAGGCACTCTTTGCCAAAGACGGTGCGTTGGCAGACTGGATTTTTAAAATAGAAGTGCCTTATCTGCATAAGTTGGTGGAAAAAATGCCACCGATTGTGTCTGAAAGTACCGCTTATGAAGCAATCTATAAATTTGACTGGTTCTCTGCGACAGGAACCGCCATTTTTATTGCCGCGATTATTACCATCATTTTTCTGAAAATGAAAACCCGTGATGCGGTTAGTACCTTTGCTGAAACATTAAATGAGTTAAAAACCCCGATTTATTCGATAGGAATGGTATTGGCCTTTGCCTTTATTGCCAATTATTCAGGTTTATCTGCAACCTTGGCTCTGGCACTCTCGCATACGGGTCATGCCTTTACTTTCTTCTCGCCATTCTTGGGCTGGCTGGGTGTATTCCTAACAGGTTCAGATACATCATCCAATGCACTGTTCTCGGCATTGCAAGCGACTACGGCACAGCAAATTGGGATTCCAGAAGTGTTGTTGGTGGCAGCCAATACCAGTGGTGGTGTGACAGGCAAGATGATTTCCCCGCAATCGATCGCGATTGCCTGTGCAGCAGTGGGCTTGGTTGGAAAAGAATCTGACTTGTTCCGTTTCACGGTAAAACATAGCATCATATTTACAGTCTTTGTTGGCATCATCGTCACGGTTCAGGCTTATCTGGTACCGTGGATGATTCCATAACTCTAATCAAGGAAATGTGATGAGAATCTCCGATCAAGTGGTCATGAAGTTACAGGCACTCATTGAGCAGCGTCAGATGAAAAAAGGTGATCGTTTGCCAGCCGAGCGTCAACTTGCGACTAGTTTGGGGGTGTCTCGTCCTTCTTTACGTGAAGCGATCCAGCAGTTAAATAGTCAAGGCGTGCTCAGTAGCCGTCGCGGTGATGGCACCTATATTCATCAGTTACCTGAGCAATGGTCACAACAGTTGATTGTGAATCCGATCAGTAACCTGATTGAAGAAGATCCGTTGTACCGTTTTGATGTACAGGAAGCGCGTTTGTTACTGGAAGGCGGAACTGCGTGGTATGCCGCATTGCGTTCGACCCCCGAAGATCGTGCCAAAATCCATCATTATTTTGATGAGATTAGCCGTCATCAAAATGCCGGAGATTCGGCTCAGGCAGCAGTTTCGGATGCGGAATTTCATTTAGCGATTGCTGAAGCCTCACACAATATTGTGTTGATCCAAATGATGCGCAGTCTGTTTGACTTGCTGCAATACAACGTCTTGCTCGGGCGTAACAAAGTTTATAACGATCCTGTCAATGGTGACTTGCTGAGTGAGCAGCATTTTCAGGTGATGGATGCGATTGATCGTAAAGATCCCGAGGCTGCACGCCAAGCGGTGTGCGGTCATATTGAATTTGTGATTAATCATGTACGTGCTCTGGGCGAAGATGAAGCTCGCCAGAAACGTGCAACACGTTTAACTAGAGTTGATTCAAAATGATTATTTCTTCTGGCAATGATTATCGTGCTGCGGCACAACGTCGTTTACCGCCCTTTTTATTTCACTATATTGACGGTGGAGCGTATTCGGAACATACCTTAAAACGTAATGTGCAGGATCTTTCTGAAATTGCCTTACGTCAGCGAGTGCTGAATGACATGTCTGCACTCAGTCTGGAAACCAAACTGTTTAACGAAACTTTGTCGATGCCAGTCGCTTTGGCACCAGTCGGTTTAACCGGTATGTATGCACGTAGAGGTGAAGTGCAGGCAGCAGTGGCAGCGGATAAAAAAGGCATTCCATTTACCCTATCGACGGTTTCTGTCTGTCCGATTGAGGAAGTAGCACCTGCAATTCAACGTCCAATGTGGTTTCAGCTGTACGTGTTGCGTGATCGTGGCTTTATGCGCAATGCCTTGGAACGTGCTAAAGCGGCAGGTTGTTCAACATTGGTATTTACTGTGGATATGCCTGTGCCAGGTGCACGTTATCGTGATGCACATTCAGGCATGAGTGGACCAAATGCAGCGATGCGTCGTTATCTGCAATCGATGTTGCATCCACATTGGGCATGGAATGTCGGGATGTGTGGGCGTCCGCATGACTTGGGCAATATCTCGAAATATTTAGGCAAACCAACAGGGCTTGAAGATTATATCGGCTGGTTAGGCTCTAATTTCGATCCATCAATTTCATGGAAAGATCTGGAGTGGATTCGTGAGTTTTGGGATGGCCCGATGGTGATTAAGGGCATTCTAGATCCTGAAGATGCCAAAGATGCAGTGCGTTTTGGTGCCGATGGCATCGTGGTATCCAATCATGGTGGGCGTCAGCTCGATGGGGTGATGTCTTCTGCGCGTGCCTTGCCTGCGATTGCCGATGTGGTGAAGGGTGATCTGGCAATTTTGGCAGACTCAGGCATCCGTAATGGCCTGGATGTGGTTCGTATGTTAGCCCTAGGTGCGGATACAGTGTTATTGGGACGTGCTTTTGTGTATGCCTTGGCAGCAGCAGGTGGGCAAGGGGTATCGAATTTGCTGGATCTGATTGAGAAGGAAATGCGGGTGGCAATGACGTTGACGGGTGCTAAGTCGATTCAAGAGATTAATGCGGATTGTTTGGTTGAGGCAATCAAACGGGGAGTGTAGTGGGCACGAGATAAAGAGGTTATCACTTTGTCGAATTGCCAGTCATTTCGTAGTAGGCACAGCCACCAAGTCTGGTGACATGCTTATGTCTGAGGTATAGGCATTTGTCACTTTTGAAGGATCAAAAGTAACCAAAAATCCGCTATTCCGATGACGGTACTTCCTTGCTACCGCATCGGAACAGGCGGCATCCTTGCCACCGACGTGTAGCTACTTAGGTTAAGAAATTAGTTGCTGGTGCTAAACGTCACTTACAGCCTGCGTGGTATTGGTAAGATATTGTTTTTGCAATGCAACTTGAAAAATGGATACAGTGAACAGGTTCTGTAAGTGACAATGCCTTTGGTTACTTTGGGCAAAACCAAAGTAACGGAATGAGTTACTTCCATCATAACCTATATACCGTAAGACCCTGCCGTGCTGATCTAGTTTTAGCGTGCATAAGATATAGCTCGATTTTATATAGATGATCCAAAGGAGCCATCATGCAAATATTTTCTCCCAAAGTGGTGATTGATCGTTTACAGCAGATTGTTGGACGTCAGCATGTGCTGAGTGATGATCAAAGTACTCGCCAGTATCGGCAAGGTCGTCGTTTTGGTGAGGGCAAAGTCTTTGCAGTGGTCATCCCAGGCACCTTGCTGGAACAATGGCAGGTGCTACAAGCCGCCATCGAAGCAGATTGTATTGTCATCATGCAAGCTGCCAATACAGGACTGACAGGCGGTTCAACACCCTATGGTGATGATTATGACCGTCCTGTATTAGTGATGAGTACGCGCCGTTTAAAAGGCATTCAGGTCATCCATGACGGCAGGCAGGTGATTTGTTTGCCGGGGGCGACTTTGGATAATCTGGAACAGCTACTGAAAGGCTATGATCGAGAGCCGCATTCGGTGATTGGCTCGTCTTGTATTGGCGCTTCGGTATTGGGTGGGGTCTGTAATAATTCAGGCGGTGCCTTGGTACGTCGTGGACCTGCTTATACCGAATTGGCACTATATGCGCAGGTCAATGCCCAAGGTCAGCTGGAATTGGTCAATCATCTGGGTGTGAATTTAGGCTCAAGTCCTGAAGAAATCCTGACCCGTTTAGAGCAGCAGCGCTATCAAGCCACAGATATTTTAGATGATGCTGAAAAGCAGGCATCTGATCAACGTTATGCGCAAGATGTCACTCAAGTCGACGCTGACAGTCCGGCTCGTTTTAATGCTGATCCATCGCGTCTGTTTGAAGCTTCGGGTTCGGCAGGTAAAGTCTGTGTGTTTGCAGTGCGTCTTGATACTTATGAAAAGGTAGAGAGCAGCGTATTTTATATTGGTACAAATGATGCCGATGATCTGACTGCGATTCGTCGCTATTTACTGACTTCATTGCCAAGCTTGCCGATTGCAGGGGAATATATTCACCGCAATGCTTATCATATTGGCGAAAAATACGGTAAAGATACCTTCCTGTTTATTGAAAAATTTGGTACAGCCAATGTGCCGAAAGCCTTTGCTCTTAAAGACAAGATCGATGGTTTTTTAGAAAAATTTAAAATCAAAGGACTGACCGATCATATTCTACAAGCGGTCACTTCATTGTTACCGAGCCATTTACCGAAGCGAATGACCGAATATCGTGATCATTATGAACACCATCTGATGTTGCGAGTTGAAAATAATTGCAAAGCCCAGACCGAGCAATTTTTACAGGACTATTTTGCGGTACATGCATCAGGTAATTTCTTCCTTTGTGATGCTGCGGAAGGACGTAAAGCCTTTTTGCATCGTTTTGCGGTGGCAGGTGCAGCGATTCGTTATCGTGATACCCATCGGGATGAAGTCGAGGATATTGTAGCCTTGGACATCGCCTTACGTCGTAATGATCGTGAATGGGTGGAGCAACTGCCTGTGGAAATGGAACAGCAGATCATTCATAAACTTTATTATGGGCACTTTTTCTGTCATGTCTTTCATCAGGATTACATTCTTAAAAAGGGCAACGATCCTTTAGCGATGGAACATCAGATGTGGCATTTGCTGGATGCCCGCCGTGCTGAATATCCTGCCGAGCATAATGTCGGTCATCTGTATATTGCCAAGCCTGCATTGGCAAATTTCTATCAAAAGCTTGATCCGAATAATTGTTTTAATGTCGGGATTGGACAGACCTCTAAATTGAAGTATTGGGGCAAGTCCAAGACCTAAATTTAAATAAAGTAGGCAATAAAAAAGGCGCTTCAAGCGCCTTTTTTATCTGTTACAACTTAAGCTGTTGCAGCAGATTTTGCTAAAACTTCAGCGACTGCTTTGGCAACTTTGTATACGTTGTTCATGTTCAGGCCTGCAACACAGATACGACCACTGCGTACCAAGTAGATTGCATATTCTTCACGTAGCGTATCCACTTGCTCAGCGGTTAAACCAGTATAGCTGAACATGCCTTTTTGATTCACAAGGTAGCTAAAGTCACGCTCAGGAAGGGCTTTAGTTAGCTCATCTTTCAAGATGCTACGCATTTTGATAATACGTTCACGCATCTCTTTGACTTCGCCTTGCCATTGTTGATTGAGATCAGCATCATTTAACACTTGATCAACCAACCAAGCACCTGTTGTAGGTGGGCTAGAGTAAATACGACGTACCGTTGCTTTTAACTGACCGAATGTGCATTTTGCTGCTTCTGCATCATCACATACGAAAGTCAAACCGCCAACACGCTCACCGTAAAGTGAGAAGATTTTAGAGAACGAGTTGCTGACAATAAAGTTCAGACCCGCTTGGTCTAAGGCACGAATAGCGTAGGCATCCTGTTCCATACCATCGCCAAAACCTTGGTACGCGATGTCGAGGAATGGAATCAGGTTACGTTCTTTTAATACCACAATCACTTGATCCCATTGGGCTGGGTTCAAGTCTGCACCTGTTGGGTTGTGGCAGCATGGGTGCAATAACACAATGCTTTGTTCTGGCAATGTTTTCAGGGTAGACAACATCCCATCAAAATCAACGCCACGTGTTTCAGCATCGAAGTACGGGTAGAAGTTGCTCTTGATGCCTGCACCATTGAAGATCGCAACATGGTTATCCCAAGTTGGCTGGCTGACCCAAACTTCTGAATTCGGGAAGTAGGTTTTTAAGAAGTCTGCGCCGACTTTCAATGCACCAGAACCACCAAGCGTTTGAATCGTAGCAACACGACCTTGCTGAATTGCTGGGCTATTTGCACCAAACAATAAGGCTTGAATTGCATCACGGTAAGGTTTGAAACCTTCCATTGGTAAATAAAGCTTGGTTTGTGTGTTTTTAGGTGCAATACGTTTTTGCGCTTCGATAATGGTATCAAGCTGAGGAACGATACTGTCTTCGTTATAGTACAAACCAATACTGAGGTTTACCTTTTCAGCACGTGGATCAGCATTGAACTGTTCCATCAATGAAAGGATTGGATCGCCTGCATAAGGTGGGATATGTTGAAACATTAACAATGTCCTTTTCTTCAACAAAGTGCATAGATGTCTGGAGAGGTTGGCGCTTCAGAAGCGGAACCTTTGATGCCCAATAATGTATCAATAAAGACTGCATGAAGCACGCTGTTATTTACATTTTGGTGCAGTATTTACTTACAAAATTTGTCGGTACAAGCTGATTATAAAGATTGTCTACAATCAAGCTGTCATACCATGGTCGTAGCATTAACAGTCTAAGGCTGCTCAGCCGATAAAAGCTCAGGGTTGAGTGATGATTGCAAACATTATTAACCTATTGTTTTATCTATTTTTATATAAGATTTTTGGCAGTGTTTTGAGAATCAACAGAGTGATCACAATGCAGTAGAATTGAAAGCACCAGTCTAATTTATTGTCGACAATCCTATTGCATTTTTTCTTTTATCTGGTTATAAAATCATAAAAATTGTAGAGATTGTCGACAATATGCAAGATACCCTTGTTCCTCAAGCCCTCAGCACAAGTCAGGGAATGACCCTGACGGAACACGTATTTAAGCAAATTCAGTCGGCGATTGTATTGGGACATATTCCTGCGGGCAGCAAGATTTCAGAACCTGAGCTGGCACGTATTTATGGCATTAGTCGTGGTCCGTTACGGGAAGCGATTCATCGTCTGGAAGGGCAGAAACTGGTGGAGCGAACTGCGCATGTCGGTGCACGCGTGGTGTCATTGTCACTACAACAGTTTCAAGAACTCTATCAAATTCGTGCTTCTTTAGAAGGCTTGGCTTGTAGACTTGCAGCACAGCATATTGATAAAAAACAGATTCTGGCCTTGCGTGATGTATTGCGCATGCATGCCGAAGATGAAAACTTTAAAGCAGGTAAAGGCTACTATCTGCAAGAAGGTCAGGACGACTTCCATTACTGCATTATCAAAAGCAGTGGCAATAAAACCTTAGAAAAAATGTTATGCGATGAGCTGTATCACCTCATCCGTATGTATCGAATCCAGTTTTCAAATACCCCAGACCGACCAAGCAAAGCTTGGGACGAACATATCCGCATATTAGATGCGATTGCTGAAGGTGACGGTGAACTTGCCGAAATGCTGATGCACCGTCACATCAATGCATCTTACAAAATTGTTGAGCAAACATTGCTGCAAAATCAAGGAGAACAACAACATGGCTAAACAGTCTGCTGGTCAGCTATTCCGCGACGCGGTCGCAAATGAAAAACCATTACAAGTAGTGGGTGCGATCAATGCCAACCATGCGTTATTGGCAAAACGCGCAGGCTACAAGGCGATCTATTTGTCAGGTGGTGGTGTTGCGGCTGGTTCTTTGGGCTTACCTGATTTGGGTATCAGTAACCTTGATGATGTATTGACAGATGTACGCCGTATTACTGATGTCTGTGACCTGCCATTATTGGTCGATGTCGACACGGGTTTCGGTGCTTCTGCCTTTAATATCGCGCGTACCACCAAGTCGATGATCAAGTTCGGTGCTGCTGCGATGCATATCGAAGACCAAGTCGGCGCTAAGCGTTGCGGTCATCGTCCGAATAAAGCCATCGTGACTCAACAAGAAATGGTCGATCGTATTAAAGCTGCGGTCGATGCACGTACCGATGACAGCTTTGTGATTATGGCACGTACTGATGCACTGGCGGTTGAAGGCTTACAAGCGGCAATTGACCGTGCGGGTGCTTACATCGAAGCGGGTGCGGACATGCTATTCCCAGAAGCGATCACTGAATTGGCTATGTATAAGCAATTTGCAGATCTGACCAAAGTACCTGTTTTAGCCAATATCACCGAATTTGGTTCTACGCCATTATTTACCACTGAAGAATTGGCTTCTGCCGATGTCAGCATTGCGCTGTATCCACTTTCTGCATTCCGTGCCATGAATAAAGCCGCAGAAAATGTCTATGAGACCCTGCGTAAAGAAGGCACACAAAAGAATGTGGTCGATACCATGCAAACCCGTCAGGAGTTGTATGAACGCATTAACTACCATGCGTTTGAACAATATCTTGATGGAACTTTTGCGAGGAATAAATAAGTCAAACAATCTCCCCTAACCCCTCTTTGAAAAAGAGGGGAATCACCTAAATCTTGGATGATCTAGGGTTGGTGGGAAGTCCCTCTTTGGAAAGAGGGATTGAGGGAGATTAAGAACTTTATAAGTTTTAACCTAAGGATATATAAAAAGGACAATCTTATGAGCAGTAATGAAACTCCAACAGGCTTCAAACCAAAAAAATCAGTTGCACTCAGCGGACAAGTGGCAGGCAACACTGCGCTGTGTACCGTAGGCCGCAGCGGCAACGACTTACACTACCGTGGCTATGACATTCTCGATCTTGCGGTCGGTAGCCAATTTGAAGAAGTGGCACACCTTCTTGTACACGGCAAACTTCCAAACAAAGCCGAACTCAAAGCCTATAAAGCAAAATTAAAAGCACTACGTGGCTTACCTGCAGCATTGAAAACCGCCCTTGAGCAACTACCACCATCTGCACACCCAATGGATGTGATGCGTACTGGCGTATCTGTACTGGGTTGTTTAACCCCAGAACATGAAGACCATAACGAAGCAGGCGCAAAAGACATCGCTGATAAATTGATGGCAAGCCTAGGCTCAATGTTGTTGTACTGGTATCACTTCAGCAACAACGGTCGTCGTATCGAAGTTGAAACCAATGATGACTCGATTGCTGCGCATTTCTTGCATCTCCTACATGGCGAAGCGCCATCGGAAGAGTGGATTCAAGCTATGCACACCTCTTTGATTCTGTATGCAGAGCATGAGTTCAATGCATCAACCTTTACTTCACGTGTGGTGGCAGGGACAGGTTCAGACATGTACTCGGCAATCACAGGCGGTATTGGTGCGTTACGTGGCCCTAAACACGGTGGCGCGAACGAAGTAGCGTTTGTGATTCAGCAACGTTATGACAATGCCGATGAAGCAGAAGCCGACATCCGTAGCCGTGTTGAGAAAAAAGAAGTGGTGATCGGTTTTGGTCACCCAGTCTATACCGTTTCTGATCCACGTAATGAAGTGATCAAGCAAGTGGCGCGTGAACTTGCTGAAGCGCAAGAAAATACCAAGATGTATGTGATCGCTGAACGTTTAGAAGCCGTGATGAAAGAAGTGAAGAACATGTTCCCGAACCTCGACTGGTTCAGTGCGGTGAGCTATCACTTGATGGGTGTCCCAACGGCAATGTTCACGCCATTATTCGTGATTGCACGTACTGCGGGTTGGTCTGCACACGTGATCGAACAACGTCAGGATGGCAAAATCATTCGTCCAAGCGCGAACTATACTGGCCCTGAAAATCTTGAATTCAAACCATTGGCGGAGCGTGGTTAATGAACACAAAATATCGTAAACCGCTGGCAGGTACCCAGCTCGAATACTATGACGTGCGTCAAGCCGTTGAAGATATTCAGCCAGGCGCATACGAAAAGCTGCCATACACCTCGAAAGTACTGGCTGAACAGCTTGTGCGTAAAGCGGATGCCGAGAATTTAACGGCCTATTTAACTCAGTTGATCGAACGCCGTCAGGATCTCGATTTTCCATGGTATCCCGCACGTGTAGTCTGTCACGACATTTTGGGTCAAACCGCATTGGTGGATCTTGCTGGTCTGCGTGATGCGATTGCCGATAAAGGCGGTGATCCTTCCAAGGTCAATCCTGTGGTACCAACGCAGTTGATCGTAGATCACTCTTTGGCAGTAGAATTCGGTGGTTTTGACCCTGATGCATTTGAGAAAAACCGCGCAATCGAAGATCGCCGTAACGAAGACCGTTTCCACTTTATTGAGTGGACCAAAACAGCCTTTAAAAACGTCGATGTGATCCCTGCGGGCAACGGCATCATGCATCAGATCAACTTGGAGAAAATGTCTCCAGTGATTCAAAATCGTGATGGCTTGGCTTTCCCTGATACTTGTGTCGGTACCGATTCACATACCCCACATACCGATGCGCTTGGCGTGATTTCAGTCGGTGTCGGTGGTTTGGAAGCTGAAAACGTCATGCTCGGCCGCGCCTCTTGGATGCGTCTGCCAGACATCATCGGGGTTGAGTTTGTTGGTCAGCGTCAAGCGGGTATTACTGCAACGGATATCGTGTTGGCATTAACCGAGTTCTTGCGTAAAGAGCGTGTAGTCGGTGCATATTTAGAGTTCTTCGGTGAAGGTGCTGACAGCATGTCTGTGGGCGACCGTGCCACTATCTCAAATATGACGCCTGAATATGGCGCAACTGCGGCAATGTTCTATATCGACCAGAACACGATTGATTATTTACGTCTAACAGGCCGTGAAGATACGCAAGTGGCGTTGGTTGAGCAATATGCCAAAGAAATTGGTCTTTGGGCATCGGATATGACTCAAGCTGAGTACCCACGTGTACTTCGTTTTGATCTTTCAACAGTGACGCGTAACATTGCAGGCCCATCAAACCCGCATGCACGTGTCTCAACTGCTGATTTGAAAGCAAAAGGCATTGCAGGGAATTTGGATCTTGCCAAGGCACAAGAAGCTGAAGGTTTAATCCCTGATGGTGCGGTGATTATTGCTGCAATTACCTCTTGTACCAATACCTCTAACCCACGTAATACCGTTGCTGCAGGTTTATTGGCACGTAAAGCGAATGAGTTGGGCTTGGTGCGTAAACCTTGGGTGAAATCTTCATTTGCACCGGGTTCTAAGGCAGCTGCGCTGTATCTTGAAGAAGCAGGTGTGTTGGGTGATCTTGAGAAACTTGGTTTTGGTATCGTCGCCTATGCATGTACTACGTGTAATGGGATGTCAGGCGCACTTGATCCTGTGATTCAACAAGAAATCATTGAGCGTGACTTGTATGCGACTGCCGTGCTTTCGGGCAACCGTAACTTCGATGGTCGTATCCATCCATATGCAAAACAAGCGTTCTTGGCATCTCCGCCACTGGTAGTGGCGTATGCGATTGCAGGAACCATTCGTTTTGACATCGAAACAGATTCGCTCGGAAATGACAAAGACGGTAATCCAATTTACCTGAAAGATATCTGGCCTTCGGATGCTGAAATTGATGCACTTGTGAAAGAAGCAGTGAAGCCTGAACAGTTCCGTAAAATCTACATTCCGATGTTTGATTTGGGGGTCAATGAAGAAGCAGCAAGCCCGCTGTATGATTGGCGTCCAATGAGTACCTATATCCGCCGTCCTCCGTATTGGGAAGGGGCGTTGGCTGCACCACGTACTTTAGCCAACATGCGTCCGCTTGCGATCTTGGGTGACAACATCACTACCGATCACTTGTCTCCATCGAATGCGATTGTGCTAGACAGTGCTTCTGGTGAATATTTGGCGAAAATGGGTGTGCCTGAGGAAGACTTTAACTCTTATGCAACCCATCGTGGTGATCACTTAACCACGCAACGTGCAACATTTGCTAACCCGAAATTGTTTAATGAAATGGTGGTTCGCTCAGACGGCACCATTAAGCAGGGTTCAAAAGCGCGTGTCGAGCCTGAAGGCGAAGTGATGCGTATGTGGGAAGCGATTGAAACCTACATGAACCGTAAGCAACCGTTGATCATTGTGGCGGGTGCGGATTATGGTCAGGGTTCAAGTCGTGACTGGGCAGCGAAAGGTGTACGTCTTGCAGGTGTTGAAGCGATTGTTGCCGAAGGTTTTGAGCGTATTCACCGTACTAACTTAGTCGGTATGGGTGTGTTACCGCTTGAGTTTAAAGCTGGTGTAAACCGTAAGACCTTAAAGCTAGATGGTACTGAGCTGTATAGCGTGATTGGTAATATTGCGCCACGTTCGACTTTAACTTTAGTGATTGAACGTGCCACAGCGGATGGTAAGGAAGAGATTGTTGAAGTGCCTGTGACCTGTCGCTTAGATACAGAAGAAGAAGTGTCTGTATATGAAGCGGGTGGGGTATTACAGCGTTTTGCACAAGACTTTTTAGAAGGTCAGGTGGCGTAAATAGAGATTGTTACTTTATTTAGGAAAAGCTCTATCATTTTGATAGAGCTTTTTTAATGCATTTAATCATTTTTTAATACTTTAAGTTATAAGTCATTTTGGGTTTTATTTAACACTTTTTTTAGTTTCTTTGAATGGCTTCCTGTTCTAGATTATACTGCCGCGAATAAATAAACTACTAAGGTTATATAGATAATGTCATTTGAAAAAAATAAGTTAGGAAAAATAATATTCCCATTATTTTCTGCCATTTTTCTTACTGCATGTGGCGGTGGAGGTGGTGACAATTCGAATAAGAGCGCAAACAATTCAACTGAACAACCTGAGACAAAACCTGAGACAAAACCTGAGACAAAACCTGAGACAAAACCTGAGACAAAACCTGAGACAAAACCTGAGACAAAACCTGAGACAAAACCTGAATATATTCTGCTGAAAGGTAATGCTCGTGCTTATGGGAATGTTTTGGATAACGTCAAGTTGAATGTCACAGCAAAATGTGTAAATGATACTGGCTTTAAGAGTACAGTAATCAGTGATCTTCATGGGGCATGGTCAGGTGAAGTAGAGCAAAAACAACTTCCATGTAAATTAAAAGTTGTTTCAGCAAAAGATACTTATTATTCTTATGTTTTTGATAAAGATACCTTTGTAAATATTAATCCTATAACTACCTTGGTGGTTGCTTTGGCATCTCAACAAAAATCTGAAGATTGGTTTAATTCCAAACTTATATTTACTAAAATGGATCTAAATAAAGCAAGTGAAGCGATAAAACAAGAATTAATTAAAAAAGACTATGCTATTGATCAAGATCTAAATTTAATCACAGATGATGTGATGAGCAATAGTTCTTATTATTCGGGATTAAGTAAATTGGAAGAAGCAATTCATGGCGAAACTAGATTTGCAAAATACTCTGACTTAGTCGATTTAGTAGCGAAAGGGCAACTCAGTGCAATTCCAGCAATACCTGAGGATTATGCACGTTTAAAAATTAATTATCAGGCTTGTGCCGGAGAGCAGTATCAAGGGAGTACCAAAATATTGACACATTGTTCTTCAGGCTTATTACCTGATTTTAAGTCTAAAAAATTAAGACAAAAAGATAAGCAGGTTTGTGAAATTCAAAAGACAGGAGATCTGCTTTCAATTAAAAGTGGTCAAGCCAATTATCAAGTTAAAATAAATCAGCAAGAAAATGACAAAATTACAGATGGTTATCCAGTGATGAATACCTTATTACTTGCCGAAGGAAATCAGCGAGTAGAAATTCTTTTCCAATATGATTTACTTGTTATGGCGGCTGCATATCACGTAGATAGTAAAGGAAGTCAGAGTGATCTTATTTCTTGTGATGGCATATATACAAGATAATGAGATCTTGTCGAAGGGGGGAGATAAAGCTTCTCATAGAGTATAAATGATAGTTTTCACCTTTCCGCCATCACCACTTGTCGGAAAGGTCAATAAATAATCAAAACTATCACGCTATAGTATATATACCATTTCTAAAATCTATGGAGAACAAAGATGGTAACTGCTGGCGAAAAACCTGGAACAGGCTTCTATTTTTGTGTTCAATGCGGACACCGCACCTATTTAGAAATTGGTACTGATCGTTTACCTCCGTGTACCAAATGCCTTGGCAATCAATTCAACAGTAAGAATGCCTAAGCCGCAAAATACCAAACAGTTACCCACTGTTTGAATAAAAGCCCTATCCCTTGATAGGGCTTTTTGTTACCTTAAAAATAAGATTTAAATAACAAGACCTGTCATAGGCATAGAAAGGTAATCCGTGATGGAAACGATTTTAGGACTCTGTATTGGCGTTGGACTCAGCGCAGCCTGTGGTTTTCGTGTCTTTGTACCGCTATTGGCGATGAGCATTGCTACCCTTATGGGATGGTATCAACCTGCCCAAGGCTTTGAATGGTTGGCACTTCCATCGGTGTGTATGGCACTGGGTTTTGCCACGATTTGTGAAATAGCAGCTTACTATGTGCCATGGGTAGATAACCTATTAGATACCATCGCTACACCTGCGGCTGTGGTGGCAGGTACGCTGACCACAATGGCGGTCAGCAGCGGCGAAATGTCCCAGTTTGCGACTTGGGCCGCTGCATTGATTGTTGGTGGTGGAACCGCAGGTGTGGTGCAAATGAGTACCGTAGCGGCACGTGGGGTTTCGACAGCAACCACAGGTGGACTGGGTAATTTTGTGATCTCGACAGGTGAGTTGATTGGCTCGGTCGTATTATCGATTTTGGCCTTTATCATGCCTGTGGTGATTACGGTCTTGGTGATTATTCTTATTATTGTTGCAGCACGTTGGATTCATGCAAAACGCCAAGAGCAAGTAAGCCATTCTATATAAATGCAATAACTCCGATAACAGCCTGAATGATGAAATAAAAAGATGATAAAGACTCGACTCATTGCACTAATCTTGGCTTGCTCAAGCCTATCTATACTTCCGCAAACAGCCTTTGCCCAAGAACAACCATCGGCAGAAGAACTGAAACTCCGCAAAGATAAAGTCACTTATAGAGCCTATATCCCTGCAAAATATCAACTGTTTGAAGCGATTGAAGGCGATCTCAATAAAGATGGTCTGAAGGATGTGGTACTGATCGTCAAAGCCACGGATCCCAAAGCCTTTGTGGATGATGAATATCGTGGGCATTTAGACCGCAACCGCCGAGGTGCAATTGTATTACTCAATGAAAAAGGCAAATACAAAGCTATTGTCAGCAACCTCAACTGTTTTAGCTCAGAAAATGAAGATGGTGGTGTCTATTTCCCGCCTGATCTATGGATGGAAATTAAAAATAACGTATTAAGTGTTTATTATTCGCATGGACGTTATGGCTATTGGCGTTATCTATTCCGCTTGGAAGGCAATGATCTACGCCTGATTGGCTATGATGATTCAAGCAATCATGGTCCCTTGATTCAAAGCCAAACCAGCATTAACTTTTTAACAGGTAAAAAAGTTGTTCGTGACAATTTACGCCAAGACCCAGAACAAGATCCAAGGTTTAAAGAAACATGGAGCAAAATCAATCAGGCGCCGATCTATCTGTCCAAAGTGAAAGACTTTAATGATTTAAGTTTTTAAGCCATGGCGACTATCGAAAAAACAGCCAGAACCGCGTAAATTAGCGGCACTGATAATATTGCGTTCAAGCTTATGATGATCACTTGGATTCTGTTCACCCTCATGGCTGCATTTATGCAGGCTTGGCGCAATGCATTTCAAAAACAACTCAGTACGAGCGTGGATGTCTATGGCACCACACTGGCGCGCTTTATCTTTTCACCGATCTTTGCCTTTAGCTATTTAGCCTTTCTCTATTGGCATCAACCTGTCACAGCCCCTGTGCATTTTTCCGATAAATTCTGGCTGTATATCGTGATTGCGGGTATTAGCCAAATCTATGCGACTGCCTTGATGGTGAAACTATTTCAACAAAAGAATTATGCCATTGGTGTCGGACTCGCCAAAAGTGAAGCGATCTTGGCGGCCTTGGTCGGTGTACTGTTCTTACAGGAACATCTCAGTACATGGGGTTGGATCGGGGTAGTGATTGGAGGGCTTGCAGTATTCTTACTGAGTAAAGGCAAGCAACAGTCCGATCTGTCCTTTAAAACCTTGATGATTGGGTTGGGTAGTGGGCTTTGTTTTGCCATTACTTCTTTATTGGTACGTGAAGCCAGTTTAGAGCTGAGCATGTTGCCATTCTTACACCGTGCTGCATGGGTGCTGTGTAGTTTGATCAGCTTTCAATGCATCGTATTACTGGTCTATCTCGGATTTTTTAGCCGACCGACTCTTTATAAAATGTGGCAACGGGTTGGCTTAACCTTAAGAGTGAGTATCTGTAGCTTTTTGGCTTCAGTCGGTTGGTTTAGTGCCATGAGTATGCAGACCGTGGCGATAGTGAAAACACTGGGGCAGGTGGAAATTCTATTTAGTCTATTAATCTCGGCTTTCTTTTTTAAAGAAAAACTCGCTAAAACCGATCATTTAGGTCTGTGGCTGGTGATTGTGGCAGCGATTATGGTGATTTGGGCTTAGATGAGAAGGTATTTTGGAAAAAATACACATGTAAATTTGAATTTGTCGGAATAAAAATCTTGGTTTTTTATTGGATGTGGTAAATATTTTAACTTTTAAAATAAATTATGCAAAATTATTTCATTGATCTTTGAAAATAGCTATTTTTAGGAAAACAATCCCACCGTGATCTGCCTAAACTATGTCTCAAGGGTGTGAAAGGGATCGAAAAGAGTAGCATGCACCGACGCTTATAAAGCAAGTGTGTACGAACCCAAAAGGTCTCGATTCGGCTTAGGACGCTATAGATCAAAAGTTTATAGGCAAAGGTTATGGCTTACAAAGTCATAGGTGTTGAAGTAAACAACCTCTGTTTTCCCTTGATACCCTAAAAAATTTAATTGAATAGAACATCAATAATTCGGTCAAAATAATAAAAACTAGATCAAGAAAATTAAAAATGAGTGTGAAACCAATCCTGTAATCTTCATATTATGAATATAAATCGATATTTTTATATTAAAAAACAAAGTGATATAATTAGTTTTATATTAATAAATCAAAAAAATCACAGTAATAGGTCAGTACCATCATGAATGAGTTCGAGCTTAAAGTCCGCTATCCACATCAAATGAATCATAATGACATCGATCATGTCGGTCGCTTTGATTTGGCAACGATTTTAACCAAGTTTGATGAGATGGCTTGGCGTCAGCAGTTGGTTCGTCAATTACAACTCAATGGTGCGGATACCAGTTTTATTGTCAGCGATCATCAGACAGAACAGACCATTTCCATTACCCTTGATGCCTATGCCAAGTCACAGCAACTAGAATTTAAGCTGGACAGTGATATTCCAGTCATCATTCCTAAAAAAGATCTATTTGGCTTGGTTACGCGCAAAAGCAAATACAGCATCTCATTTAAACAGCTCAGCCTTGCTCGGGCAAAAGACTACCTGATTGCCTTCCTCAATCGAGATATTGAAAGCTTAGAACAGCGCTACAAAGAAAATCTAGGCAAATCACTCAAAACACCATCTTAATTTGCCTTAAGACATCATCTGAATCAGTGTTTGCGAAACTATTTGGAATATCTATAATCACTGCTGCTTCTGTCTTTGCTTGATTTGTTTATTATTCCATGCCTTTAAATGACAACTTTATTTATGCTCCGCCACAAGATCCTTTAGACATCGTTTATGAGGATGAGGACTTGCTGGTGATCAATAAACCTGCGGGGCTATTGTCTGTGATGGGGCGGTTACCTGAACATCAGGATAGTGCCTATTTGCGAGTTTTGGACAAATATCCTGCTGCCAAAGTCACTCATCGTCTGGATATGGCAACTTCGGGCTTACTTATGTTTGCCAAACATCGTGATGCAGAAGTCGCAGTCAGTAAAATGTTTCAGGCACGAACCGTCAAAAAATACTATGTGGCATTGGTACAGGGGAAAATTCAGTCAGAAGGCAGTGTGGAAGTGCCGTTAATTACCGATTGGGAAAATCGTCCACGTCAGATGGTACATTTTGAATTGGGTAAGCAAGCCAAAACCTTATTTCAATGCATGGCATATGATGCAGCAACCGATCAAAGCCGTGTACGTCTAGAGCCTGTCACAGGTCGTTCGCATCAATTGCGGGTACATATGATGCATATTGGTCATCCAATTATGGGGGATAAACTCTATCATCCTGAACCAACCAAATTTCATTTAAAACGGATGGCATTGCATGCCGCCTATTTAGCATTTCAACATCCACTCAAGCTGCATGAAGTTGAAATCCATTCTGAGGTAAAGTTCTAAGCACAACTATAAATAGGCAAGATCATGTATTCAATTCAATCTGTTTTCTGGAAGCTATTGGCACAGGCACAACAAGATCAATTAAAAACATTGTTGTTAGAGGCTGATCCGAGTTGGGCGGAGATCGAAACATATCTATTTGATTCAAAAATTTTTGTGATCTTGAATGATCAAGCACAGATCATCGCCCAACTTTGTTTACTCGAAACGGATGATCAAGCTGAAATTAAGAATTTGACCGTGGCGGATGGCTATCAAGGACAAGGCCTAGCCAAAGCATTGATTCAACATGTAATCGAGTCTGCCAAACAGCTGAATACACACATCTTATGGGTTAAAACAGGCAATTCCAGTCTGAATCAATTGGCACTGTATCAAAAGTGTGGGTTTCGTCTGTCGCATATTGAACGAGATGTTTTTAAGGACTACCCAGAACCGATCTATGAAAATGGCATAGCTTGCCTTGATCAGGTGGTACTTGGCATCGTATTAGGCTGAGATACCGTAGTCTCAGGCCGTTTACTTTGATCGTTTTTTGACTACAATATTGCTATTAATCCGTCTAAAAAATGACATAAAAATCGGTTAATCTATAGCCAAATATCAAGTCCAAAACACAACAAAGGATATTTATATGACTCGCGACTATAACCAATTCCCAGACAATGATAATGGCAACGTGCTATGGCAGATGGTTGAAGATGGTAATGAACTCAACGAGCCACATGAAGTCGAATTTTCGATTGTTTTTGAAAAACAAGAACAAGTAGAAAAATGTGCCTTGCATCTTTTACATCAAGAACAAAAAATTTCACTTTTTCAGGAAGAAGTACATTCAGATGGTTCAGATCTTTGGGTGCTGAACATTCATGTCAATATGATTTTGGAATATGAAGATATTGAAGACTTGGAAGAGTGGATGACCAAGATCGCCAAAGAGTTCAATGGTGAATATGATGGTTGGGGTTGTATGAGCTATATTTATGATGAAGATGAGTAAACCATCTCAAGTTCGATCAAATAAAAGCCCTTCCATTAGGGCTTTTTTGTTGCGGGCAAGTTTATATACCCATATCTAAATATAAAGACTCTTTAACTTCTTCCATCACAATATAGCTATGTGAAGAAGCAGAGGCAGGCAGTTTTTTTAATAAATCACCTAATAGGCGTCGATAAGCACTCATTTCTTTTAAACGTGCCTTTACCAAATAATCAAACTCACCTGAAATGAGATGGCATTCCAATACCTCTGGAATATCAACCAAATCACGTGCCACCTGATCAAATACATCACCAGATTTGGCAGATAGTTTGATTTCCAGAAACACTAGTAGGCTGCGATCGACATAGGCTGGGTTGAGTCGAGCATAGTAGCCCACAATGATCCCTTCGCGCTCCAAACGCTTCACTCGTTCCGAGCAAGGTGTTGTGGACAGGTTGACTCGTGAAGCAAGTTCACTGATCGCAATTCGGCCTTCGCGCTGCAAAATATCTAAAATCAGGCGATCAATACGGTCTAATTTACGCATAGAAGATTCCCTTTTATTTTAATTTTTTCGCGACAAAAATATTAAATTACCTAGATTATAGTCATAAAATCAGTGAAAAAAACTATTGATCCAAAAATATACTAGTTAAATAACCTAGTGTGTGCGTGAGGGATCTATTATGCGCGTAATCGTTTTAGGAAGTGGCGTCATTGGTGTGGCAAGTGCCTATTATCTTGCACAACAAGGTGCGCAAGTGACTGTACTTGACCGTCAATCAGGCCCTGCAAAAGAAACCAGTTTTGGTAATGCAGGCCAAATCTCCCCAGGATATTCAACACCGTGGGCAGCGCCTGGCATTCCTTTCAAAGCCGTAAAATGGATGTTCCAGCATCACGCGCCATTAGCCATCAATATTGATGGCAGTATGTGGCAGTTGCAGTGGATGGCACAGATGCTGAAGAACTGTAATCCACAAAGCTATGCGGTGAATAAAGAACGCATGATGCGTGTGGCAGAATACAGCCGTGACTGCTTACGCGATCTCAGAGCACAAACAGGGATCAATTACGAAAACCGCGCGAAAGGAACCTTACAGGTGTTCCGTAACGAGGCACAACTTGAAGCTGTGCAGCGTGATATTCAGGTACTCAAAGAATGTGGTGTGGACTTTGATTTATTGAACGCTCAAGAGTTGGGTACTGTAGAACCTGCCTTAGCGCATACTGATAAATTGGTGGGTGGTTTACATCTGCCGAATGATGAAACGGGTGATTGTTATCTGTTTACCAATGCCTTGGCAAAATTGGCACAAGACTTGGGCGTGGAATTTAAATTCGATCAAAACGTTGAAAAATTGATTGTTGAAGGCGATGAAATCAAAGGTGTCATGGTCGATGGTGCGATTTTAACAGCCGACCGTTTTGTGCTGGCTTTTGGCAGCTATTCACGTGATTTCCTCAGACCACTGGAATTAAATTTGCCTGTATATCCAGTGAAAGGCTATTCACTCACGATCCCGATTGTGGAACCAAAATTCGCTCCGCAATCAACGGTATTGGATGAAACTTATAAAGTTGCTTTGACACGTTTTGATCAGCGTATCCGTGTTGGTGGTATGGCTGAGCTCAGTGGTTTCAATCTTGGTCTAAAAGAAGATCGTCGTGCAACCTTAGAAATGGTGACACAAGATCTATTCCCAGGTGGTGATCTTGCTCAAGCATCGTTCTGGACAGGTTTACGTCCGATGACACCTGACAGCACACCTATTATCGGTGCAACGCAATATAAGAATCTGTTCCTAAATACAGGTCATGGCACTTTAGGTTGGACCATGGCTTGTGGTTCTGGAAAATTGATCAGTGATCTGGTCATGAATCATCGTCCAGACATCAGCACTGATGGCTTGTCGATTCAACGTTATTCACACGCCGCATAATTGAACATACAAGGAAGTATCGTATGCCTCGTCCAATTACTGCGGTCATCCATACCCAAGCCTTAAGCCAAAACCTAGCGGTGGTCAGGCAGTCGGTACCCGACAGCAAAGTGTTTGCTGTGGTCAAAGCCAATGCTTATGGGCATGGGATTGAACGTGTTTATGAATCTTTTAAAAGCGCAGATGGCTTTGCCTTACTCGATATCGATGAGGCAAAATGCTTACGTGCTTTAGGTTGGACAGGCCCGATTTTATTGCTGGAAGGTATTTTCTCCCCACAAGACTTATTTGATTGTGCGCAGTACCAATTAAGCTTTACGGTACATAGTGAACAACAAGTGGAATGGCTACAGCAACATATCTATCCAGCTCAATTTGATATTTTCTTAAAAATGAACAGTGGTATGAACCGACTTGGTTTTAAACCAGAACAGTATCGTAAAAACTGGCAACATTTAAATCGTTTTCCTAACGTGGCCAGTATCACCCATATGATGCATTTCTCCGATGCTGATGGTGACCGTTTTGGGCAAACTGGAATTGAGTATCAACTCAAGCAATTCGAAGCTACGATCCAAGGTCTACCTGGGGAAAGGTCTGTCAGTAATAGTGCTGCAATCTTAAGATATCAAACCCAATTGCAATCAGATTATGTCCGTGGTGGCATCATGCTGTACGGCAGTTCTCCCGATTATCCTAAACACACGATTCAGGATTGGGGTCTTGCACCGAGCATGAGCCTGCGCAGTGAAATTATTGCCGTGCAAGAACTCAATGCCAATGAAAGTGTTGGCTACGGCTCTAGCTATGTGGCCGAGCAACCAATCCGTATTGGTATCGTGGCGTGTGGCTATGCCGATGGTTATCAACGGATTTCAGCCACTGGTACGCCAGTTTTGGTCAATGGAATTAGGACCCAAACCATTGGGCGGGTCAGCATGGACATGCTGGCTGTGGATCTCAGTTCGATCAGCGATGCCGATGTTGGCAGTGAAGTGGTGTTATGGGGTCAGTCTAGTTCAGGAACAGTTTTACCCATTGACGACGTTGCAGCAACTTCAGGCACCATCGGTTATGAACTGATGTGTGGCGTGACTGCGCGCGTTTCATTTATAACTCAGGAATAAGGATTTATCATGTCACATTCAGATATTCAAAAGCTCAATACCAATGAAGTGATGAGTGCAGTCACAGTATTCAATAAGGTGGTGTATTTGTCTGGTCAGGTGCCTAAAAATGCCGACTTAGATATTGAAGGACAAACCCGTGAAGTACTTGCAACCATTGAACAACTTTTGGCTTCAGCAGGGACGGATAAATCTCGTCTACTCTCAGCGCAACTATTTTTAAAAGATCTTTCAGATTTTCCTGTGGTGAATACGATCTGGATTGATTGGTTGAAAGGTCATGTTGCACCTTCACGTGCCACCATTCAGGCCGATTTGGTCAATCCAAAATGGTTGATCGAAATTGCAATTGTTGCAGCACAAAAATAAAGCGATCCGCTTTATCTTTGTTTAAAAATATAAAAAAAGAAGAAAAGTAACGTATTTGCAGTAGATAAAACGTAGTCAGATACGTATTTTCTTGCAATCGAAGATGAGTCAGCAGTCTTAAAAAGACAGCTAAGGTATGGCGCATAAATCAAGGCTGACTCATTTAGGAAAGAGTAAAAGGAACTTAAGATGACGGTTACACAGCATCAGTCAGAAGGCGAGCAATCGCCCCAAGACTTACAAAGAAAACTTTCAAATCGCCATTTGCAATTGATTGCAATCGGCGGTGCCATTGGTACAGGGCTCTTTATGGGCTCAGGCAAAACCATCTCCTTGGCAGGCCCATCGATTCTGTTTATTTACATGATTATTGGTGGGATGTTCTTCTTCTTAATGCGAGCACTCGGTGAATTGCTGCTTGCCAACCTGCACTACAAATCTTTTGTTGATATGGCACATGACCTGATTGGCCCATGGGCTGGCTACTACATGGGCTGGACTTATTGGTTAGGTTGGGTACTGGTCGGTATTGCCGACTTGGCGGCCGTGATCAATTATCTCACCTTCTGGCTGCCTGAAGGCACCATGTTTACTCCAATTGGACAGGCTGCCATTAGTGCAGGCTGTGTGCTATTTGTGTTGTTCTTAAACCTACTCACTGTGCGCCTATTTGGTGAAATTGAGTTCTGGTTTGCCCTGATCAAGATTTTGGCGATTATTGGCTTGATTGGTGTCGGTGGCTATATGATCTTTAGCCATTTCCATGCACCTCATGGCACTGTTGCTTCACTTAGCAATGTCTGGTCGCATGGTGGTATGTTTCCAAAAGGTCTGGATGGTTTCTTGGCTGGTTTTCAGATCGCGGTATTTGCCTTTGTCGGGGTAGAATTGATTGGAACCACCGCTGCTGAAACCAAAGACCCGCATAAGAATTTGCCAAAGGCCATTAATGCGATTCCGATTCGCATTATCTTGTTCTATGTGTTGGCATTATTGGTGGTGATGTCAGTCACACCGTGGAATATTATCCGTGCAGACAAGAGCCCATTTGTCGAATTGTTCTTAAATGCTGGGATTGTGACATCGGCCATCATCATGAATTTAGTGGTACTGTCTTCAGTGATGTCTTCGATGAATAGTGGCGTATTCTCCACCAGCCGGATGCTGTTTGGTTTATCTAAAGATGGCCAGGCACCCAATGCCTTTGGTCGTTTATCCAAAAGTGCCGTGCCTGCCAATGGTTTGATTTTCTCTTGCGTATTCATCATGGGTGGTGCGGTACTACAATACTTTGTACCGAATACCCTTGAAGCTTTCACGCTGGCGAGTTCACTGTGTGTGATTCTATTCATCAGTGTCTGGAGTCTGATTATGGTCTGCTATCTGCGCTACCGTAAGCTACGTCCAGAACTGCATGCACAATCGAAGTTTAAAATGCCGGGTGGCGTATTCATGTCTTATATGGTGATTGCCTTCTTGTTATTTGCTTTGGTGATTTTGGCACTTGAACCAGATACCTTAAAAGCACTTTATGTTAGTCCATTGTGGGTAGTCATTTTGGCCGTGACTTATCAGCTGATGTATAAACCACGCATGAAAAAACTGGGTCGCGAATTGGCATAATAATTCATATCTGTTGAGTAAAAAACCGATCTCCATTGATCGGTTTTTTATGGTCTGGCAATGGTGTTTAATCCACCAATAAGTGCTGGTATTGATCAGCCTGTTTGCGTAGATAATCCCAGACCAGTTTAATACGGGGTTCGTGTTGCAAATCGACAAAAGTCAGCATCCAAAAGGTATGGGTGTAACGCACTTGTTGTTCTAATACTGTTTCAAGTTCAGGTTTATCATCGGCTAAAAACTTGGGCAAGATGGCGAGTCCTGCACCAGAACTGACAGCAATTTGCTGTGCCAAAATACTACTGCTACGGAAATTAGCGTTGAGTTTTAAAGGTAAGCGTTCCAAGCAGTACAACTCAGGGCTATAGACCAGATCATCTATATAATTCACAAAGCGATGCGAAGTTAAATCCTGTAAATCACGGATGGGTGGGTTGAGTGACAGATACTTTTTACTGCCATAAATTTTTAAACAATAATCCGAGAGTCGCGTAATGATATAGGGACCAGAGGTGGGTCGTTCAATCGAGACCACAATATCTGCTTCACGATGCGACAGTTTGATCATTTTCGGCACTGGAATCAGGTCAATGGTGAGCGAGGGATACTGTATGGAAAACTCTGCTAACAAGCGCGCCAAAAATGCGGTACCAAAACCTTCAGGTGTGCCAATTCGCACACGACCCTGCAACGGTTGATGCGGTTTTTCAATTTGCAGGAAAGCGTATTCCATTTGCTCAACCCGCGGCACCAGTGCTAAACCCTCCATAGTCAGCTCATAGCCAGAGGCTTCGCGTTTAAACAAGGTAATGCCTAAAGCTTGTTCTAAAGCCTGAATCCGTCGCGCAACAGTACTATGCTCAACCCCAATAATACGGGCGGCATTGGTTAGAGTTTTGGTACGTGCCAACACTAAAAAAAACTGTAGATGATCCCAATCCACTTTCATTGTTATGGTCTTCCTTGTGCATATTTGCACAATGATCGTGCATTAATTTGCGTTGGTGGTCAAAGCTTTCTTTGCTAGTCTCGAATAAAACCTGAATAAAGAAAATACGACGATCGATATTTTCTAAACACTGAACACAATAAAAATACGGCCTATGGAGAGGTTATGAACACAATCCAAAATATTCAATTGGAAACAGCCAAGTTACTCATTAACGGCAGTTTTATCGAATCTGAAACCCAACAATGGCAAGACATTATTAATCCTGCAACGCAGGAGGTGATTGGTCGTGTGCCATTTGCTACGGTACAGGAAGTCGATGCGGCAATTCAGTCTGCACAAGCAGCGTTTGCGTCTTGGCGTCAAACCCCGATTCAGGCACGTATGCGTATCATGCTGAAACTGCAAGATTTGATTCGTGCAAATATGAAGGAGATTGCACAGGTATTGACTGCGGAACAAGGCAAAACTTTGGCAGATGCCGAAGGTGATATTCAACGTGGTTTAGAAGTGGTTGAGCATGCCTGTTCAGTCGGTACTTTACAGATGGGTGAATACGTTGAAGGCGTGGCGCGTGGTGTAGATACCTATACCTTACAGCAGCCTTTGGGCGTGTGTGCGGGCATTACCCCATTTAATTTCCCAGCCATGATTCCATTGTGGATGTTTCCAATGGCAATTGTATGCGGCAATACCTTCGTTTTAAAACCATCAGAACAAGACCCATTGTCGACCATGATGCTGGTCGAACTCGCGATTCAGGCAGGCATTCCAGCAGGGGTGTTGAATGTGGTGCATGGTGGTAAGGAGGTGGTCGATCGCCTGTGTACGCATCCAGATATTAAAGCCATTTCATTTGTCGGTTCGACTGCGGTGGGCACGCATGTGTATAACCTTGCAGGACAACATGGCAAACGTGTGCAGTCGATGATGGGTGCGAAAAACCATGTCGCGGTAATGCCTGATGCCAATAAAGAACAAACGCTGAATGCTTTAGTTGGTGCAGCATTTGGTGCAGCAGGGCAACGTTGTATGGCTTTGTCTGTTGCGGTGATGGTTGGAGATAGCAAACACTGGATTGCAGAGTTAGTCGAAAAAGCCAAAACGTTAACTGTTAATGCAGGGCATGAACCGAATACCGATATAGGTCCTGTGATTTCAAAACGTGCCAAAGCGCGGGTACTGGATTTGATCAATAGTGGTGTTGAACAAGGTGCAGAACTGTTACTCGATGGGCGTGATGTTCAGGTACAAGGTTATGAGGCAGGCAACTTTGTCGGAGCGACGATTTTCAGTGGTGTAAATACTGACATGCGCATTTATAAAGAAGAAATCTTTGGGCCTGTGCTGTCTATTATTTGTGTTGATACGCTTGAAGAGGCGATTGCGCTGATCAATGCCAATCCATTTGGTAATGGTGTGGGATTATTTACTCAAAGTGGGGCGATTGCGCGTACTTTCCAGAACCTGATTGATATCGGTCAAGTCGGCATTAATATTCCTATTCCTGTCCCGGTACCGTTCTTTAGCTTTACAGGCTCTCGTGGTTCAAAACTTGGTGATTTAGGTCCTTATGGCAAACAGGCTGTACAGTTCTATACCCAAACCAAAACCATCACCAGCCGCTGGTTTGAAGACAGCCACGAAGTGGGCGGTGTCAATACCACCATCAGTTTACGTTAATAAGGGGATCACGGATGAATATCGCCTTTATCGGTCTAGGCAATATGGGCGGCAGAATGGCCCAAAATCTGCTTAAAGCAGGACTTACAGTCTATGGTTATGACCTCAGCGAAGTGGCGATTCAGCACTTTGCCGAGGCAGGTGGTGTGGTGTGTGATAGCCCTCAAGCGGCTGCCAAACAAGCTGATGTACTGATCAGCATGTTACCTGCGGCAAAACATGTCAAAGAAGTCTATCTCGGTGAAAATGGTGTGTTAGAGGTATTGAAAGCAGGTAGCTTATGTATCGATAGCAGTACCATTGACCCGAAAACCATCAAGGACATTGCTGCGATTGCGCAGAGTAAAAATATTCATATTTGTGATGCGCCTGTTTCGGGTGGCACCATCGGTGCACAAGCAGGTACCTTGACCTTTATGGTGGGTGCCAATGATCAGACTTTTGATGAAGTCAAACCCGTACTCAGCCACATGGGCAAAAACGTGGTGCATTGTGGTGAGGTGGGTGCGGGTCAAATTGCCAAAATCTGCAATAACTTGATTCTCGGGATTTCTATGGCTGCCGTGGCAGAAGGTATGGCGCTCGGTGCCAAACTGGGCATTGATCCAAAAGCCTTGGCTGGTGTGATTAACACCTCAAGTGGTCGTTGCTGGAGTTCGGAAGTCTGTAATCCATGGCCACAGATTAATGAAAATGCACCAGCTTCGCGTGGCTATCAAGATGGTTTTGCCACGCAGTTGATGCTGAAAGACCTTGGGCTTGCAGTAGAAGCGGCAGGACAGGTCAAACAACCGATTGTGTTGGGTGGGATGGTGCAGCAGCTGTATCAGCAAATGTGTATGCGTGGCAATGCGCATCTCGATTTTTCCAGCATTATTCAGCAATACCTGCCGCCAGAGGCATAACAGCTCAAGCCAAAGGATGGCTACCAAAAAATTAAACCCTGTCATGAATAACAATCAAAGCAGACTGAGGGAACACAGATGTTGAATTATAAAGAGACGGTACAGGCTTTTGATCTGCAAAGCACAGCAACACAAATGCTGTCAGGTTCAGTCGATGCACTAAATGCCTGTTATGAATGTTGTGATCGCCATGCGCATGACGACAAGATCGCGTTGTATTGGCAAGGTAAAGATGGTCGAAAAGAACAATACACCTTTCGCCAGTTACAGCAATGGTCGAGTCAATTTGCCAATTTCTTAAAATCTCAAGGTGTAAAAGCTGGTGATCGTATTTCAGGATTACTGCCGAGAACACCGGAGCTATTGGTGACGATTTTTGCCGCTTGGCGAATTGGTGCGGTATATCAGCCTTTGTTTACTGCATTTGGGCCGAAGGCAATCGAGCATCGTCTACAACTGGCACAAAGTAAGCTGGTGGTGACGGATACAGGTAACCGCAGCAAACTCGATGAAGTTGAGCGTTGTCCAGCGATTGTCACGGTTGCAGATCAGCAAGCGACACCGTTAAATCCAGAAGACTTTAATTTCTGGGATGAAGTTAAACAGCAGTCTGATCAATGTGAATTGGTGATGCGAACCATCCAAGATCCATTTTTACTGATGTTTACGTCGGGGACCACCGGACCTGCAAAACCTTTAGAAGTTCCGTTAAAAGCCTTACTGGCATTTGCTCGCTATATGCAAGATGCGGTTGGTCTTAGGGAAGACGATTCATTCTGGAATATTGCTGATCCAGGATGGGCATATGGTCTGTACTTCGGTATCACTGGCCCCTTATTTCTAGGGCACACCATTTTGTTCTATGACGGTGGTTTTAGTACTGACAGCCTATGTCAGATTGTGAAGGATTATCAGATTACCAATCTGGCGGGTGCACCTACAGCTTACCGCATGATGATGGCGGCTGACCCTGCTCAAATGGCCGGGTTAAAAGGTCAGTTCCGTGTAGTCAGTAGTGCAGGAGAGCCATTGAATCCAGAAGTGATTCGCTGGTTTAAACAGGTGTTGGATGCACCAATTTATGATCATTATGGGCAAACTGAAGTGGGCATGGTGGTGTGTAATCACCATGGTTTAAGCCATGAGGTTCGTGCTGGTTCAGCAGGGTTTGCCAGTGCAGGCTATCGTGTTGCCGTGGTGAATGAACAGGGCGAAGAATTGCCTGCAGATACGCCTGGGATTTTAGCAGTTGATATCAGCCAATCCCCGATGATGTGGTTTGGTGGCTATCATGAAACGCGTAAATCGCCTTTTATTGGGCAGTACTATTTGACAGGCGATACTGCCGAGTTGCATGCCGATGGCAGCATGAGTTTTGTTGGGCGCAGTGATGATGTGATTACCACTTCGGGCTATCGGATTGGACCGTTTGATGTGGAAAGTGCCTTGCTGGAACATGATGCGGTGGTTGAAGCGGCAGTGATCGGAGTGCCTGACCCAGAGCGTACTGAGGTGGTGAAAGCCTTTGTGATTTTATCGGCAGGCATTCAGCCTTTGGAGCAACTGGCTGAGGAATTGAGTCAGTTTGTGAAAAAACGCCTGTCTGCCCATGCCTATCCGCGTTTGGTCGAGTTTGTCACTGAATTGCCAAAAACCCCAAGTGGCAAAATTCAGCGTTTTTTATTACGTAATCAGGAAATTGCGAAACAGCAAGCGAAAGCAGGGTAAGGAAGATAAGATGCAATTAACTGAAGAACAAAGCTTAATTCGAGATATGGCGAAAAGCTTCGCCCAAGAACAAATCAAGCCCAATGCCAGTGACTGGGACCGACATGGCATTTTTCCGAAAGCTGCATTGGCACAAATGGGGCAACTCGGCTTTATGGGGATGCTGATTCCAGAGCAATGGGGCGGTTCCGATACAGGTAATCTCGCTTATGTCTTGGCGCTTGAGGAAGTGGCCGCAGCAGATGGTGCCACTTCAACCATCATGAGTGTGCATAACTCGGTGGGCTGTGTGCCGATTTTAAAATTTGGTAGCGATGAGCAAAAAGAGCGCTTTTTAAAACCATTGGCACAAGGTGAAATGATCGGTGCTTTTGCCCTAACTGAACCCCATACAGGTTCAGATGCAGCAGCGATTAAAACCCGTGCTGTGAAAGATGGCGATGACTATATTCTCAATGGTGCCAAGCAGTTTATTACTTCGGGCGACAACGCAGGCGTGATTATCGTCTTTGCCGTGACTAACCCCAATGCAGGCAAAAAGGGCATTAGTGCCTTCCTTGTGCCACGTGATACAGCAGGTTATGAGGTGATTCGAGTGGAAGAAAAACTCGGTTTACATGCGTCAGATACCTGTCAGATTGCCCTCACAGATGTGCGTATTCATAAAAGCCTGATGTTGGGTGCGGAAGGTGAAGGTTTAAAAATCGCGCTTGCCAATCTGGAAGGTGGTCGTATTGGTATTGCTGCACAGGCGGTGGGTCTGGCGCGTGCTGCACTGGAAGAAGCCACGCGCTATGCCAAAGAGCGTCTGACCTTTGGTAAACCAATTTTTGAACATCAGGCACTCGCATTCCGACTTGCTAGTATGGCGACCGAGATTGAAGCGGCTCGACAACTGGTGCACTACGCTGCACGTCTTAAAGAAGCAGGGCAACCCTGTCTAAATGAGGCTTCTATGGCTAAGCTATTTGCCTCGGAAATGACTGAGCGCGTCTGTTCAGCCGCATTACAGGTGTTTGGTGGTTATGGTTATCTTAAAGATTTTCCGATTGAACGCATCTATCGTGATGCGCGCATTTGTCAGATTTATGAAGGCACCAGTGATATTCAACGTTTAGTGATCGCCCGTAGCTTATAACAAGAGAACAAGGAATCGATGATGCAGTGGCAAACCATTTTATTAGAAAAACGCAATGGCGTAGGGTTGATTACTCTGAATCGCCCGCAAGCCTTGAATGCGCTGAATAGTGAATTGATTAGTGAGGTGAATCAGGCTTTAGATGAATTAGAAAAAGATCGCGAGATTGGTTGTATGGTGTTGGCAGGTTCAGAAAAGGCCTTTGCCGCAGGTGCCGATATTAAGGAAATGGCCGATCTGAACTTTCCTGACATTTATTTTGATGATTTTTTCCATCTTGCCGATCGTATTGCGCAACGCCGTAAACCGCTCATTGCAGCAGTTAGTGGCTATGCTTTGGGTGGTGGTTGTGAATTGGCACTGATGTGTGACTTTATCTATTGTGCCGAAAATGCCAAGTTTGGTTTACCTGAAGTGACTTTGGGTGTGATTCCAGGGATTGGTGGCACACAACGTTTAACTCATGCGATTGGCAAAGCCAAAGCCATGGAAATGTGCTTTACCGCACGACAAATGGGTGCAGTTGAAGCTGAGCAAAGTGGGCTGGTGGCACGTGTGTTTAGTAAAGAACAATTACTTGAACAAACCCTACAAGCCGCAGAAAAAATCGCTGCACGTTCTTTAACAGCCAACATGATGTTAAAAGAAACCATTAATCGCGCCTTTGAAGTGAATCTCACCGAAGGATTGCGTTTTGAACGACGTATGTTCCACTCCATTTTTGCCACATCGGATCAAAAAGAAGGTATGCAGGCTTTTGTGGAAAAACGTCAGGCCAAATTTAAAAATCGATAAGAGATCAACAACAATGAATATCGAAAATCAGTTAATGATTGAGCAAAAAGGTGGTCTTGGTCTAATTAGCTTAGATCGGGTCAAACATTTAAATGCCTTGTCACTGGAGATGATTGAGGGCATCTGTAGCCAACTGGAACTGTGGCGTTATGATGCAGCAATTCAGGCGGTCCTGATTAAATCGAATAGCCCCAAAGCCTTCTGTGCAGGTGGGGATATTCGCTATCTATATGATAGCTATAAAAATGATACGGCTGATTATAAAGGTTATTTTAGTGCCGAATATAAAATGCTGAATCTGCTACGTGAGTATGCAAAGCCTGTGGTGGTGGTGCTCGATGGTTATGTGCTCGGTGGTGGTTTTGGGCTAGCACAAGCGTGTCATATTGTGGTGAGCAGTGAAAAATCTCGATTTGCGATGCCTGAAACAGCGATTGGCTTTTTCCCAGATGTTGGTGCGACCCACTTCCTGTCTCGACTAGATGATATTGGGGTTTATCTGGCCATTACGGGCGAGCAGATCAGCAGTAGTGACGCCCTTTATTTAGATTTAATCGACTATCACGTACCCAGTGACAAGTTGGATGCTTTGCAAAATGCACTGATCAATGAATCGAACCTGAGTAAACAGAATATTGAGCATATTGTTGCTTGTTTTATTACTCGCCCTGCTGAAAGTGAACTGAAACAGTTGGCAGATGGTATTCGCAAACATTTTGGTTTTCAGCATTTGGACGAAATTGAGCAAAGTCTTGCGAATGAGCAGGATGAACAATTGCAGCCTTGGGCAGAAAAAATGCTCAGCATCTTGCAGCAGCGATCATTTATTGCCAAACAAACCAGTTTGAAACTACAACATTTGGGCCGTGGTCTTTCTTTGCCACAATGTATGCAACTGGAGCGAGACCTACAAGATATCTGGTTTGAACATGGTGATTTTATTGAGGGTGTGCGTGCCTTAATTGTAGATAAAGACAAACAGCCGCAATGGCAACAACGTAATCCAGAGCTAGAACAGATTTTAGAAAAACTCAGCTAAATCCAAATATTCATATTGACCAATCTCAGGAGTATTACAAAGTCTGACATGCTGATGGTCAGGATTGATGATCAGCAAAAAATATAAAACAAGAAAATCCAAGCAAGGAACATGATGATGCAAACAATACATGGAAACGGTTCATCTTCTAAAAAGTCATCCCATCGATTGGCGGGTATCTCCAGTATGGTAGGGACTACCATTGAATGGTATGACTTTTTTATCTACGGTGCGGCAGCAGCTTTAATTTTTAATAAATTATTTTTCCCTAATCTTGATCCGCTGACGGGTGTACTTGCGGCATTTGCGACCTATGCAGTTGGATTCATCGGGCGACCGTTGGGAGGTTTGGTGTTTGGGCATTTTGGTGACAAGATTGGTCGGAAATCGATGTTATTGCTCACGCTGATGTTGATGGGTATTCCAACGGTACTGATTGGTTTGTTGCCAACCTATGAGACGATTGGTTACTGGGCTGCAATTGGCTTGGTGATCCTGAGATTTATCCAAGGTATGGCCATGGGTGGTGAGTGGGGCGGTGCAGTGCTGATGGCGGTTGAACATGCACCAGAAGGTAAAAAAGGATTTTGGGGCAGCCTTCCTCAAGCCAGTACTGGCGGTGGCTTAATGCTCGCATCGATCGCACTTGGATTAGTTTCTTTATTGCCCGAGCAAGCCCTATTTAGTTGGGGTTGGCGGATTCCGTTTCTAGCGAGCATTATTTTACTGGCGGTCGGTTGGTATATTCGAGTCAAAGTGCCAGAGTCACCAGATTTTGAAAAAGTAAAACAGCAACAAGAAGAGATTAAAGTTCCTGCTTTACAGGTCTTTAAAAAGCATCCAAAGCAACTCATCACCATTATCGTAGCGCGTGCAGCCGAGAATGCATGGTTTTATATTGCTTCTACTTTTACTTTGGCCTACACCACCACACAGCTTGGCATTGCAAGACAAGAGATTTTATTTGCAACAATTTGCGGTGCAGCTGTGATTTTAGTGATGACACCATTATGTGGGCATTTGTCAGATAAAGTGGGGCAGCGCAACATGTTTATGTTTGGCCTATGTGTACTGGCACTGTATAGCTATCCATTTTTTAGCATGCTTAATACCAAAGATCCTGTATTGGTTTGGACTGCAATTGTACTGGCGATCGGGGTGGTGTTTCCGATTATGTACGCGCCACAGGCACAGCTTTTTGCCCGCCAGTTCCCCGCAGAAATTCGCTATAGCGGGATCTCGATTTCGGTGCAGTTAGCTGGGGTATTGGGTGGCGGTCTTGCGCCACTGATTGCGACAAAGCTACTCAGTGTCGGTGGCGGCAGTCCTCATCTGATTATGATGTATATTGGCAGTATGGCGGTGATTGCGATTATCTCGACCACCTTTATGCCACGTGATCGAAAATATGGTGTGGTAGAAACTGAGATGAAGAAACAAAGTCTCAATTTGGATGCCAAGATTACAGAACAGTCTTAATTTTATGTTCCACGTGGAGCATTATAATTTGCAAAGAAAAAAGCCCTAATCTTTCGATTAGGGCTTTTTTGAATCTGGAGCGGGAAAGGAGACTCGAACTCCCGACCCCAACCTTGGCAAGGTTATGCTCTACCAACTGAGCTATTCCCGCTAATTGAGCAGTTTTTACTAAAACTTACACTTAAAAATTTGAGCGGGAAAGGAGACTCGAACTCCCGACCCCAACCTTGGCAAGGTTATGCTCTACCAACTGAGCTATTCCCGCATGCCGTGTATAATACATTATGCAAAAATAGGGTCAATAATTTTATGCAAAGAAATTGATTATTTGCATAAAATTAAAGCATTTTCATGCAAAAAAAGCCTGAGAAAGCAAATTTTTGTACAAAAGTTTCCCTCAGATTCCGCTCATGTATACTAATGAGCTATCTCAATCTGACCTTACAGAGTGACTGATGAACTTAGAACAACAGTTGATTGAACATTTAAACACGCTTGCACCTACCCATCTTGAAGTGATTAATGAGTCGGCAGGGCATGGTGGATATTTCCCAGGTAAAGAATCACACTTTAAAGTCATCGTGGTAAGTGATGAGTTTCAAGGCCTACGCTTAGTACAACGTCATCAAAAAATTTATGCTGTTGCAGCGGAGTTGATGAGTCCTGGGAGAATCCATGCACTTGCGATTCATGCCTATGTCCCTAGCGAATGGCAAGGCCAAGCACCTGCCAGCCCTGAATGTGCACATGCACCAAAAAGCTAAGGATTAATGATGGATCTCTTCCTCACTAAAATTGTGCATATGTCCGCAGTGAGCTTATTGATCATTGCTTTTGTATTACGTGGCGCAACACTATTTGTTGGTGTACAAGACCAACAGCCCAATCCAAAAGCACGCAAAGGCTTGGTGGGATTACAACATCTATCTTTGACCTTAATTATTGTGACGGGGGCAGTTTTACTGTTCATGAACAATTTTGAGGTGCAGCCGTGGTTCTATGCCAAAGTGATTTTGTTCTTTGTGTTGTGGTCTTCTTTGATCAAAACCTATAAAAAGGACAGCAGCATTTTATTGCAACAAAGGCGTGCAGGATTACTCATTGGGACGGTGGCTATGGTGGGTATTCTCGGTTTGGTGATGATTAAGCCTGTTTTTGCCTGATTGTTTGACACATTGTTTGAGTAATTGTTTTGTCACTAGGTTAAACTGCATGCAGTTTACAAAAATATTATAGAGGGAAATCATGTTAACGCGTGTGGTGTTTAACCAAAAAGGTGGTGTGGGGAAATCAAGTATTACAGTCAATCTCGCTGCGATTAGTGCGAAACAAGGATTTAGAACCTTGGTGATTGATCTTGATCCACAAGCGAATTCAAGCCAATACCTTTTAGGTGAAGATGCAACCTATTCTGCCGACAAGGCAGCATTAGAGCCAAACATTGAAAACTTCTTTGATGATATTCTAGGCAGTACGCAGCAAAAAGGCTTAATCGGAAATGCGATTGGCTCAATCCTGAAAGCGCCACGTGGCAAAGGTTTAGACAGTTATGTACACCGTTCTTCTTTTGACAATCTGGATGTGATTCCTGCAAGCCCAAGCCTAGGTGCATTAGAACATGCGCTGGAAAGTAAACACAAAATTTATAAATTACGTGATTCGATTCAGTCTCTCAGTGCGCGCTATGACCGCATCTTTATTGATACACCGCCTGCGTTTAACTTCTTTACGTTATCTGCATTAATTTCAGCAGATCGCGTGCTGATTCCGTTTGATTGTGACGTGTTTTCAAAACGTGCGTTACAAACTTTGATTGAAAATGTGCTCGAAACCCAAGATGATCATAATGATCGCTTGGAGATTGAGGGAATTGTGGTCAATCAGTTCCAATCTCAGGCAAAATTACCTCGTGAAGTGGTTCAACAACTCAAAGATGAAGGTTTACCTGTGCTCGACAGCATGTTGCCACCATCGATCTTGATGAAAGAATCACATCAAAAGAATTTACCCTTGATTCATTTGGCATCTGACCATAAATTGACCGTCGCCTATGTGACCCTGTTCAATGAGATTGAATCAAAGAAATAAGAGAATCTTATGAAACGCTTATATTGGATGCCTGTTCTGGCAGCGGCTATGTTATTGGGTGCATGTGCATCAACGGTTAAGCCCGCCTATGTGTCACCTACACAATATCAAGCACTGAATTGCCAACAGTTGCAAGCCGAGTACAACCGTATTCAGCTTTACATTGAAAATGGTGTACAAACGCCAAAACGTACTGGTGTCGGGGTTGGTCTTGGACTTGGTGGTGGCTGGGGTAGAGGTGGCTGGGGCTTTGGTCCATCGATTTCGGTGAATATGGGACAGTCAATGAATACCAAAAATACTGAACTTGCCAATGTGTTGGGACAACAAGATGCAATTGTACAAGCAGCGAGATTCAAAGGCTGCCCAATCATTGTGAAGCAACGTCCAAAATCATAAATTTTGAGTGCTGATCGTTATGGTTCACGATGACGGTCAGCAACTAAATTATAGCAAAATGTTTCAAAATATAGTTATAAAAATCAAATAATTAAAATTTCAACTTGAGCTAATTGATTGATTTATTTTATTTGAGCAGCCCCTTAAAATTTGTATTCTTGCCCTAAATTCGTTTAAGGTGGCGGCCATGTATAGTCGTTCGGTATGTATATGATTGAGAGTTGGTTTTTTGTTTTGGCGATGTTGGCGGTATTGTTAATACCTGGTCCGACCAATGCTTTGCTTGCCAGTGCAACACATCAACACGGTGTACCTAAGACCATGACTTTTATCCCGATTGAATGGTTGGGGTATATGTATGGTATTAGTTTATGGGCGCTTTTCATTCATTTATTTGATCCGATTTGGCCAGCAATTGGGGCGATTCTGCATACGCTCAGTTTACTCTATGTGCTTTGGATGGCATTCCATCTGTGGAAAGGCTCACATTTACAAAAGCTTGATCAACATCATCAGCATATCCGTAAAAGACAGCTATTTTTATCGACTTTAAAGAACCCTAAAACGGTATTGTTGGCATCTGGTATTTTTCCAAGTGAAACCTGGAATTCAATGGAACAGGCTGCTTTAGTGTTTGCTATCTTTAGCTTAATTCTAATTCCTGTCAGTATTTTCTGGATGTTGTTTGGACGTGCTTTATTGGCGGGGAGTCTAGTTGGGCTCAAAGCCGATCATTTGTATAAAGGATCGGCAATGTTATTACTAATTTGTATGCTACCAATGATCTTTCGTCTGTTTTAAACGAAGATTCAATTTATTATGCCTTAACACCTTTCATTTTCTGGCGAATAAAACCAATCACACCTGGTAAGATACTGATAATAATGATACCGAAAATTAAATGGGTAAAATTATCTTTCACGATTGGCATATTTCCGAATAAATAGCCAAGGGTAATGAACGATGCGATCCAGCAGAATGCACCTACCACGTTATAGGTCAAGAAGTACTTATAGTTCATGCTGCCAGCACCTGCTACGAATGGTGCAAAGGTACGTGCAAAAGGAACAAAACGGGCGAAAATAATCGTCTTACCGCCGTGGCGCTGAAAGAACTGTTGGGTTTTAAGCAGGTGCTGTTTATTAATGAATCGTGAATTGGTTTCAAAAACACGTGGACCCACATAACGGCCAATATGATAGTTTAAGGTATCGCCAAGTACTGCTGCGATAAACAATAAAACGCCAAGTACCCATGGATCCATTGCCCCAGTGGACGCGGCTAATGCACCTGCAGCAAATAACAAGCTATCACCTGGTAAAAATGGCATCACCACCAAACCAGTTTCAACAAAAATAATTAAGAATAAAATGGCATAAATCCATACGCCATAATTGGTAATGAATTCTAAAAGGTGTTCGTCAACGTGCAGAATAAAATCAATGAGTTCCATGAAGGTGTTAACACTATGAATGTGGACTAAATCCTAGCAGTGCATCTGTAGAATGTCAGTATAAAAAGCAAATTAATTGGTAACTTTCCAGAATAGGTTTATTGTTGCAAATAAGGAACGATATGTTAACTAAATTGGTGTTTATTGCAAAATTAAAGATACATAAACTGTCTACATGTTAAAAAACAAACACACTGTGGAATCAATTATGTTTAATCCGAATGTTGTTGTAAAAAATATCGTAACTCAGTCTGGTGTATCAAACGTTGTAATTTTAGTTGCACGTTTATTAATGGCTTATATCTTTCTTGTTGCTGGGTGGGGCAAGATCGTTGGTTATGCGGGTACTGCTGGTTATATGGAATCAATGGGTGTTCCGGGTGTTCTATTACCATTGGTGATTCTGGTGGAATTTGGTGGTGGTTTGGCGCTGTTATTTGGTTTCCAAACACGCTTTGCATCTTTGGGTTTAGGGCTTTTTAGTATTATTACAGCCTTTATCTTCCATGCTGGGGCGGAGGATGCCATTAACTTTATGAAAAACTTTGCAATGGCTGGAGGTTTCTTCGCGTTAATGCTCTATGGTGCCGGTCGTTTTAGTCTAGACCATGTAATTGAAAAATAATTCATTGTGGAAAATTACCCCGCTCTAAGTAGCGGGGTTAAGCGTATGTGTCCATTACATTGATTACGCTTGATTACAAACTGAAGCCGACATCAGTACTTATTTCTGTTTAGATCAAAAGACTTGAGAATAAAATAGGACATGAAATGAAAAAAATCATCGCAAGTTGTGGAATTGTGATCTTAACGGGATTATCAACACTGACATGGGCAGGTAAAGATGACCATGTGATTGTACAAGAGGCTGCAAAGAATGTGGTTACGGTCAGTCAAGTTGCCAAACTGAAAGATGAAACGGGCGTGACGCTGACAGGACAAATCACGAAACATTTACAAAGTGATCATTATGAGTTCAAAGATCAAAGTGGCACGATAGGTATTGAAATTGATGATGATATTTGGCGTCAAGCTGGGCTAAAAGTCGGTGATCATGTGCGTTTAGTCGGTGAAGTAGATACGCATCGTTATAAACCGACAGATATTGAAGTGATTAAAATTGAAAAGCATGCGCATAAATAATGCCATTAAAAAAAAAGGAAGCTTAAGCTTCCTTTTTTCATCATTGAAATGATTAGAGCATAAAGTGAATTTGCATTTCCCCAACCAGAAAACCGAGTACAGCACCGACAATAATCAATGACCACTCATCTTCTTTAAAGGCTGGACGCAGCATGCCTTCAAACTCTTCAGGGCTGAGTTTCTGCATGCGCTCAACTAATGTATTACGCACATTCATTGCATCTTCTGCATAAGATTCAACGTAGCGCATGGTATCTGGAAGTTGTTTTAAAATACGTTCTGCAACTTCGGCTTTCAGGTTTTGGTATTTCTCACCGCCAATGGCATAGACCACTAATGGGCGGACAATACCTGCTTGTAAATCAATTTCTTGTTTGACTTGACGGCTGACCAACTCGATGACTTTATCCGAATGTGTGCCTGAAAAAAGTTCTTCCATCATGTTGCGTGAGGTGAGTAACTGTTTCGAGATCAGGGCTGCATAATCAGCCGCAACTTCGTTCTGACGTTTAATGAATAAACCTTGCCATGTGTAGCCCATAATCTTTTTCGGATACAACGGGCGGAACATCATTTGTAAGGCCATCCAGTCACTAAAGAAACCGACAAAGCCGCCAAACATTGGTAGCATCCAAGGATATTTACCTTGAGTGACGATCCAGCATAGCATTTGCACAACACCAATCGCAAAGCCAAAAACAAAGCCGACATTACTAAAAAATTTGAATTCTTGTTTGCCGACTTTCTTAAAAATTTCGTTGAGGAGGCGTTTATCTTTGAGTAGGTTGTTGACGACCATATGTTTGATGTCGAAGTACTTGGTCACATCCTTCTGTACTTCACTCATAATGTGTTCAACAATTTCTGGCGCTTTCGCCTGCACTCGTTTAATCAGTTTTTGTCGTGCAAACTCAGGCATGCCTTCCCATAAACCCGGCTGATATTGCTGTGCAACTTCTCGGGTAATGTCTTCAGCTGCTGCCATCAACGGCTTTTCAATTTCTTGAGCAATACGTTTCGGGTCGAGGCGAGCAAAAATTTCTTCAGGTTTGATGAGTTTAGAGGTCATCAATTCCACCGCAGTGGTGGCCATTTTCTCTGCTTTGCGAGGAACAATCCCTTGCCATCCAAGTGGCAGACCAAATAATCGCAATCCTTTAAATTCAAGTGGTGAAAACATCATTTGAATGGCAATGACTTTGGTCACATAACCAATAAAGCCACTAATAAACGGGATTGAGATGTATAACCAGAAATTCTGTTGAAAATCCGCAATCATTTCTTGAAACATTATTTTATTGGTCCTTCAAGTCCTAATTGTTGCTCGTGGTCGGGCAAGCGCTAGATGATGATAGTGAAATATTTTGGATAGTGGTGATGTGCCAATATCTTTAAATTTTTTAGTTACCCTTTATTTTTCCTTCGAATAAGGTCATCACAATCGTATAAAAAGGCAACGAGATTGTCGAATGAATACCTTTCCATGGTAATACATATTTCGACTCATCATCTTAGCACCAATTTTTGTTTTGTGTTGAGCAGAATAAGCAAGAATTGTTGATTTAACTCTCTTTATTGGCAGCATGGTTGTGAAATTTTAGTTTAAATATCAGTGCTTATTTCCCAGTCCAACTAAAAAATAAGATAGATGATGAATTGCGGTGCGTCAAAGCGTGAAAAATGTTAGAATGTGGCGCTTAATTCATTTGCCTTTAAGATGAACCATGACGACCAATACTCAAATTACTGAAGATCGTATCCTTATTCTGGATTTCGGCTCTCAATATAGCCAGCTCATTGCACGTCGTGTACGTGAAGCGGGTGTCTATTCTGAAATGTATGCATTCGATATGTCTGAAGAAGACATTCGTGCGTTTAATCCGAACGGGATTATTTTGTCAGGTGGACCTGAGAGCGTACATGAAGAAGGAAGCCCACGCGCGCCACAAGTTGTATTTGAATTAGGCGTGCCAGTGTTGGGTATTTGCTATGGTTTACAAACCATGTCTGAACAACTTGGCGGTAAAGTAGAGCCAGGTAAAGTACATGAGTTTGGTTATGCAGAAGTAGACATTCTAGTACGTGATAATTTGATTGGTAACTTGCAAGATCGCGAGAACCAACTGCACGTATGGATGAGTCATGGTGATAAAGTCAGTGCGATTCCAGAAGGTTTCCAAGTGACTGCAAGCACACCAAGCTGCCCATTTGCTGCAGTGAGTGATGAGACGCGTCGTTTCTATGGCGTACAGTTCCATCCAGAAGTGACTCACACAGCTAAAGGTGCTGAATTACTTTCGAATTTTGTACATAAGATTTGCGGTTGTCGCGGTCTTTGGACGCCTGAACACATTATCGACCTACGTGTAGAGCAATTGCGTGCACAAATTGGTGATGAAAAAGTGCTGTTAGGTTTGTCTGGTGGTGTTGATTCATCTGTTGTTGCTGCGTTATTGCATAAAGCAATTGGCGACCAGTTAACGTGCGTATTTGTAGACAATGGTTTACTTCGTTTAAACGAAGGTGATCAAGTGATGCAAATGTTTGCAGAAAACATGGGTATTCGTGTGATCCGTGCGGATGCTGAACAACGTTTCTTGTCTGCATTGGCCGGTGAAGTTGATCCTGAGAAAAAACGTAAAATCATTGGTCGTGAATTTATTGAAGTATTTGCAGAAGAAGCACGTAAACTTGATGGCGTGAAATTCTTGGCACAGGGTACAATTTATCCAGACGTGATTGAATCTGCTGCAAGCAAACAAGGTAAGGCACACGTGATTAAATCACACCACAATGTGGGTGGTTTACCTGATGATTTAGAATTTGAATTGGTTGAGCCGTTACGTGATTTGTTTAAAGACGAAGTGCGTAAATTGGGTACAACGATTGGCTTACCACATAGCATGATTTACCGTCATCCATTCCCAGGTCCAGGTTTGGGCGTGCGTATCTTGGGTGAAGTGAAAAAAGAATATGCTGATATTCTTCGCCTTGCTGACGATATCTTTATGCAAGAACTGCGTGACAGCGGTTGGTACGACAAAACAGCTCAAGCGTTTGCGGTATTCCAACCTGTAAAATCAGTGGGTGTTGTTGGTGATGGCCGCCGTTATGCATGGGTGATTGCCCTGCGTGCCGTGGAAACCGTTGACTTTATGACAGCACGTTTTGCGCACTTACCATATGATTTGGTTGATAAAATTTCAACCCGTATCATGAACGAAATTAAAGATGTTTCACGCGTTGTCTACGATGTGTCATCTAAACCACCAGCAACGATTGAGTGGGAATGATTAAATGAAACAGTTGCAACTTTTAGAACAGCTGCAACAAATTCGTTTCATCGACTTGTTTGCAGGGATAGGTGGTTTTCATCTAGCCCTTGCAAATCAAGGTGCGAAATGTGTTTTTGCATCTGAAATTAATGAAAATGCTGTTAAAACATATTTAGCAAATCATCATATAAAACCAGAAGAAATGTATGGGGATATTACTTTAGTTGATCCAGAAGATATTCCTGATCATGAAATTCTTTGTGCGGGTTTTCCTTGCCAACCTTTTAGTCAGGCAGGTCAAAAAAAAGGATTTGATGATGTTCGAGGAACACTTTTTTTTAATATTCTAAAAATTTTAGAAGTTAAACAGCCGAAAGCGTATTTTCTTGAGAATGTTCGTGGATTATTAAAGCATGACAATGGACGTACTTTTAGTATTATTAAGGAAAAATTAGAAAGTCTGGGCTATACATTTCAGAGTTTTATTGTTAAATCAAGTGATTATGGTTTACCTCAGCATCGACCACGTTTATTTATGATTGGTTTTAAAGATGGGGTAACTCAAATTGAGGAACCAGAGAAAAAAGCTTTAAAATTCACGATGAGTGATGTGCTTGGTGGTAATTGTGAAAAGGATATTGGTTTTACCTTGCGTGTTGGGGGGCGAGGATCTATTTATGGTGATAGGCGAAATTGGGAATTTTACAAGGTAGATGGTGAAATTAAGCGTATAACCTCACAAGAAGGTAAGCTAATGCAAGGATTTCCTCAAGACTTTAAATTTCCTGTATCTGAAGTTGAAGCGATGAAGCAATTAGGAAACTCCGTTTCAGTGGATGCTATAGAGGCGTTTTATAAAAAAATTAAGGAAAAAATTAGTGCAGAACATTACACATTTGATTGAGCAATATAAAGTTGTTGCTAGTGGAAAAGTTTTAGAAGCTTATAAATTTGTTCTGGAAAGAACAGAAAGTCTTGAAGGGCTTTTACCCAGTCAACAAGTATCTAAGCTCTGGAATGTTTATTGTCAACACTATTCACAACGTGAAAATAATTTAAATGGAAAGTTATTTGAAGCAATTTTAGCTACAATAATGTTGAAAAATGGGGTATCTCCTATTTTTGTTCAAGCCAAAGTTGTCTTTGTCCCAAATGTAAACTTTGATTTTATTGTATATAGTAAAGAGTTTGGCCCGATTTCCATATCTGCAAAAACCTCTTTAAGGGAGCGATATAAGCAGGCTGATTTGGAATCAGTTTCTCTAAAATATGTACATCGTAAGGCTAGGTGCTTTTTAGTAACGATGGATAAAGAAGAGGCCACACGCTTAGAAAGAAAACGTATTAATGGTGATTTATTGGGTATCGATGAAATTGTTTTGGGTAATGAAAGTAGTTTTGATGCGATGGTTGAGTTTTTATCACAACTAAATTTAGAAGAGCCTGCCCCAGTACAAATCATATCGGCTCTAAAAATCTTGAGATAATTATAGGATTAAAAGAACTGTAAGAGCGCTTAGGCGCTCTTTTTTATTACTTAACTTTTTCTAAAAATCTATCCAAAAAATAAATAATTCATTCAATATCAGAATTTTAAAATTTAAAGATATATCTTTACTTGCCATAAGATTAATTAAGATATATCTTAATATACATAAAGTAAGCAATATGAGAAAAATAAAGATGAAACACATAACAGATCATCACGAACATGAACGTGATATCCAGCATCGAGAACATCACCGTTCAGGCCGCCGCGGTCGTTTATTTGAATCAGGTCGTATGAAACTACTGGTGTTACATTTGATCCAGCAGAGTCCTAAACATGGTTATGAAATCATTAAAGAAATTAGTGATCTTGTAGGTGATGGTTATACCCCAAGTGCAGGAACAATCTATCCAACACTGACTGCATTGGAAGAAATGAATCTTATCAATTTACTCGATGTGGAACGTAAGCAATATCAGGTGACTGAATATGGCGAAGCTTACTTAAAAGAGCAGCAAGACATGCTGGCAGCATTACTACAAAAGCTGCGATTGAGACGCGAAATTCACAATAACGATCAGTTGATTGATATTCACCGTGCAATGGAAAACTTAAAAACAGCACTGCGTTTAAAACTGAATATCGCGGATTTACAACAAGAGCAAATCCATCAAATTGCTGAAAAAATTGATCAAGCAGCCATTGCGATTGGACGTTTATAGGTTGGAGGTAAAGGTGCTAGAGCTACAACAGAAAATCAAACAGGCAGGGCTACGAGTCACGCATCCGCGTATGGCGGTATTGTCCATATTGGCGCAACAGACAGATGATCTTACGGTAAAGCAGATTTATCAACGACTTAATGTGCAACAACAGCAGCTAAGTCTGGCTACAGTCTATCGAGTGGTTAGTGATCTCGTGGTCGCAGGTCTAATTGCCAGTTATCAATTTCATCGTGCCGAGACAAAATTTAACCTTCCGAATTTGTCTAAGATCCAACTACTACAAATTCGCTGTGCCGATTTAACCACAGCAAAACAAGCACAATTTTTACAGTCTTTGAAGGTTGTGTTTAATCAATATCAAATTGACTTGATGCAGGTCGAAATTAAAGAAAGTGCTTAAAAAAGCATGTGGAGAATGTTATGAAACAACACCAATATCATGTCACCGTACAGCATTTAAAGGATGCGAAAGGGCAAGTCTCGACCTATACCGAGCGTTTAGAATTTTATACAGGCAACCATGACGATATTTTTGAGATCGTTGAACGTTTGAAGAAAGCGGAATTTTTTGATGATCAAACCACTAAATCTTTTGCAGTTGGTTTAAAGCTGTTTAGTGAAGTGATGTTGGAAAATAAAGATCATCCTTTATTTGAGGAGTTTCTTCCACAATTTGGTCAATTTATGAAAAATCTAAAGCAGCAGGTAAAGAAATAGTGGCGAATATCAACGATATGGAATTGATATCTAGAAAACGGTCTATGAAAAAACTACCTGCAAAATATGCAGCGTGGGTGTTACCCTTAATTTTATCCTTTTTTATGAGTGGTACTTTGTCATTCGCCAATATGTGGATGAGCATTGGCTTCATACCAGAGTTTTTAAGTAAATGGTCAGCAACATGGATGTTCTCTTGGTTGATTGCTTATCCATTGGTCATGTTTCTATTACCCATTGTACGTCGTTTAACAGGTTTGATCGTTGATATGAAAACGCATTGATGAACTTCGGGCATTTTCTATTTAGGAGATCTGTAAAAAGGGGAGAGATTGTCTCATTGATAACACTCTGTGTATTACTAAAAGACTATATTGCTGAATGATTGTATTGATAAGATCAAGCTATCAACTCATTGCAATAGCATAGGTAAAAGAGAGTCATATCATGAGCAATAATAACGATTACGATATTTCTGATTCAAAAGACTGCGAAACATATATCAATCAATTTATTCAAGAATTTACTATTCGTTCAGCAGAAATTGGTAAGGGGACCGTGATTAAACGAGCCTTGCCGAGCCGACAAAAACGCTTGGTCGGGGCGTGGTGTTTCCTTGATCATGCTGGGCCTGTCAGTTTCCCCGCGGGTGATGGTCTAGATGTGGGACCCCATCCACACATTGGTTTGCAGACATTTACATGGATGATTGAAGGCACCATGATGCATACTGATAGTTTGGGTTCAAAGCAATTAATTCGCCCAAAGCAGGTTAATTTGATGACAGCAGGTCATGGGATTTCACACACTGAAGTGGCGCCAGATACTGAAACAAAAATGCATGCTGCACAGCTTTGGATTGCTTTGCCAGATGATAAGCGCAATATGGAGCCTAAGTTTGAGCACTATCCAGAATTACCGATCGTGAATAAAGATCAGGTTGAATTTACGGTATTGGTTGGGGATTTCCTCGATACAACCTCACCTGTGCAAGTGCATACACCTTTGGTGGGGGTGGATTTAACCGCGCAAGCGAACACTAAAACCCGTATTCCGCTTAACCCTAAGTTTGAATATGCTTTCATGGCGTTGGAAGGTACGGCTCGTGTGAATGGGCATGAATTGACGGCCGATAATATGGTGGTGTTAGAAACAGGTCTAACTGAGATTGAAGTCGAGTTAACTCAAGGTCATCGTCTATTATTGATAGGTGGTGAACCGTTTGAATCACCGATTTTACTGTGGTGGAATTTTGTCGGTCGTACCATGGAAGATCTAAAGCAGGCGCGTGAAGACTGGATTAATCATGATGCACGTTTTGGAGAGATTCCAGATTACCAAGGCAAACGCTTAGAAGCACCTGTTTTACCTGATCAAATGAGGGCATCGAAATGAGTATTATCGCGAGTGCAGCAGTCCAAACTTTGCCAGAACCTTGGAAAGGGACGGTGAATAGTGGTACGCATCAATTTCTCACCGATAAGCCAGAGCAGTTTGGTGGACACGATACAGGTCCAGCACCTTATGATTTCCTCACTGCGAGTCTGGCATCCTGTACCATGATCACTTTGCGGATGTATGCGCAGCATAAGGAAATAGATTTGGGTGAGTTTTCGGTTGAAGTGGATTTCCATACCAATCGTGAACAGCAGGAACGAATCGAGCGTCGTGTAATATTTAAACAACCTGTTTCACAAGACTTACAAGAAAAACTTCTCAATGTCTGTAGCAAAACACCTGTTACTAAAACTTTGTTACGTAGTTTAGACATTCAGACCATGATTCTTTAAGACTAAAGTGCTATTGTGCTTGGGCAAAACATAATTCTAAGCGTGACTATGAGAGGGATTAAAACCATAGTTACGCAGCAAAAAAGCAGGCACAAAAATGATTACCTTACATTACCTACAATGCTCACGCTCGTTCCGTATCTTGTGGGCATTAGAAGAACTTGGTGTGGATTGCCAAGTTGAGTATTATCAAAGGTCAGCCAATTACGCAGCCCCAGAAAGCCTTAAACAGATTCATCCACTTGGTAAAGCACCCATTTTAGTAGATGGAGAAGATGTAATTGTAGAGTCCGCCGTGATTCTGGATTACCTTCAGCAACAATATGATCTACAACATAAATTTAAACCACAGCACTCCAGCGATCAACGTCAGTATTCGTACTGGATGCATTATGCCGAAGGCTCATTGATGCCTTTGCTCGTCATGACCCTGGTGATGAACAGTGTCAGCAAACATGTGCCTTGGGTGATTCGTCCTATTGCTGAAAAAATTAGTGATGGTGTTAAAGCAGGCTTTGTACGCCCGCGTGTTAAAGAACACATTTTGTATCTTGAGGATTATCTGTCAAAACATGATTATTTTGCAGGTGATTTTTCTTTCGCTGACATTCAAATGGCCTTTCCACTGATTGCGATTCAGAACCGCTTACATGGTAAGTATCCAAATATTCAGGCTTTTGTACAACGTGTTCAGCAGCGTCCAGCTTTTCAACGTGCTGAACAAGGAACTCTACATTCTCAATGCGCATAAATCTTTAAGCATAAAAAAGGGAACTGATTGTTCCCTTTTTTATTGTGACTCTATTTTTAGCGTTTAATTACAATTGAATCAATGCCGCTATGTTGTAAGGTCTGTTGAGCAGCAAGCGCAGACTCTTGACTATCATAAGGTCCAGAGAAAACACGATACCAAGTCTGACCATTTTCAACGCTTTTCACCACATCTGCAGATAAACCATTCAGGATGATTTCTGCACGACGTGCATCAGCACTGTCTGGGTCGGGATAGCTACGTACTTGTAAAATATAGGTCGCATGTGCTGGTGCTACAGCTTGTTCACTTGGGGTGATGCCACTTGGATCTTCTGTGGTTGTGGTTTCAGGTTTTGGTGACTCGATAATCACAACATTGCCCTGAGGTTTAGACTCTGGCACGGCTTGTTCAGGAATTGGGGTTACCTGCTGTTGTGGAAGTAAGTCATAAAAACGGTAGTCTTTATTAGTATTTTCTTCTTCATAATGCTCAGACGTCACTTGGTTTTTTGCAGGTACCGGTTGCCAAGGTTGCCAAAGCATCAACATTACAGCAGCACACAGGATCGCGAGAACTGCGACAAGCATTCCCAACCACTTTGGAATGAGTGGTTTTTTAGGCTTGTTTGGTCGTTCAGATACACCACGTTGCGTTTTTCCAAACACCAGAAATTCCTCTTGATCCTATTAGGTTATTTGTAACTTGAATCTGCTTAAAAACAAAGCATTATGTTTAAAAATAATGCTTTGTTTACCATATTGTCAAACAATCATGGCTTAAGTTTACATGTATTTAAGCTTTGATTTACTGATTGTCGTTTATCTCAGGCATAGCCTTCGGTCTTGCGACGATGTGTGAAGCTTTCGCTTCACTTTTTTACAGTCCACCTCAAGCATAGCTTTCGGTCTTGCGACGATGAAAAGAGGGCTTGCTTACATCGCCACCTCAGGCATAGCCTTCGGTCTTGCGACGATGTGCAAAGCGTTGCTTTGCTGTTTACATCGTCTCAGGAGCGGATACACCGAGTAATTCTAAGCCATTACGCAAAACTTGCTGTACGTTGATTGAAAGCAATAAACGTGCTTGTGTAAGTGCGACATCATCACCCAAAACTTTATGCTCATTGTACCAAGCATGGAAGAGGGCAGCTAACTCTTTAAGATAGTTACCAATTTGGTGTGGTTCATAGGCATTTGCTGCACGTACTAAAATATCTGGATATGCAGCAAGCTTAGACAGGATTTCTGTTTCAGCATCAAGCTCTAAGCGATTAGCTTGTTCACGTGCTGATGCAATATCAAAACTAATCTCTGTAGATGCTGCTTTTTCTAACATACGGCAAATACGCGCATGGGCATATTGAATGTAATACACTGCATTGTCTTTGCTTTGTGAAACAGCAAGGTCTAAGTCAAAGTCGATATGTTGTTCAGACTTACGCATCACATAGTAGAAACGTGCCGCATCATTACCGACTTCTTTACGTAGATCGCGTAAAGTCACGAATTGACCCGAACGAGATGACATTTGCACCATCTCGCCACCACGCCACAAGCTGACAAACTGAACCAAAAGCACAGTCAGTTTCTTCGAGTCGTAACCCATAGCATCAATCGCGGCTTTGACACGTGAGATATAACCGTGGTGGTCAGAACCCCAAATATCAATCAGGTCGGTATAGCCGCGTTGTAGTTTATTCAAGTGATAAGCAATGTCAGAAGCAAAGTAAGTGGTTTGACCATTACGACGTTTCACCACACGGTCTTTTTCATCACCAAATTCAGTTGATTTGAACCAGATGTTGCCCTCTTTTTCATAGAGGTAACCACGCTGGTCTAATGTTTCGAGTGCTTCATCAATTTTGTCAGTCAATGAGTCTTCGCTGAACCATTTGTCAAAGGTCACACCAAAGTCAGCCAAATCATCTTTAATGTCATCTAAGATGGCATGTAACGCTGCTTGATGGAAAACACGATAGTCCGCACCCAAGTGTTGTTGCGAGTTTGCGATCAAACCATCGATGTGTTTTTCTTTATCGCCAGAAAGTACAACTTTGTTGCCTTCTGCATCGAGTTCTTCAGCGTATTGAACATCTTCTGGTACATCTTTATAGATATCAGCAACGGCACGAACATGTGCATTGCCATCTTTATCAATAATTTCTTGTGCGATTTCTTTAACGTAGTCGCCTTGGTAGGCATTTTTAGGGAAGACTAGCGTTTGACCAGTTAATTCTAAATAACGTAAATAAGTCGAAGTCGCCAGAATGTCCATTTGACGACCTGCATCATTGACATAGTATTCGCGATCAACTTTGGCACCCGTTGCTTCTAATAGATTCGCAACGGTCATGCCGTAGGCTGCACCACGACCATGTCCGACATGCAGACTAGAGGTTGGGTTGGCAGAGACAAATTCGACTTGGATTTTTTTAGCTGCATTAGCTTGGCTACGACCATAGTCATTTTTTTGTGCTTGGATTTGATCAAGCACTGCATAGCGTTGGTCTGCATTTAAAAAGAAGTTAATAAAACCCGGACCTGCAATTTCTGCTTTGGTAATGTCAGCCACTTCAGGAAGGGCTGACAAGATTTTTTCAGCAAGATCACGTGGTTTCATGCCAGCGGCTTTCGAACCGATCATGGCGATATTTGAAGCAAAGTCTCCGTGACTTCGGTCTTTGGTACGGGTTAAATGGCTCGTGTTGGTCCAATCTGAAGGAAGTACACCTTGTTGTTGCAGGGTTTGTACCGCATGATCGAGAGCTGCTTGTATTGCCGTATTCATAGTTACCGAAAATAAATGTCGCGGAAAAACGAACAATATAGCAAAATTTATTGGCTTAGGGGGAGTGGGATTGATCTGGAATTAACATATTCCAATAAAACTTTTTGAATCCGATATTTTAATGTGTCTATTTAAGATGCTATACCATTGATAGATATAGCATCTTGGTCTTTTAGTCTTCTAAAACCCGTTCTAATAATTCATCACTAGGCGCAAAATAATAAGCACCATCAATAGCGGTGGTGAAATGCAATAAGCGGTCATGAATGCCATCACCTGTGGTGCCGAACATGCGTTTTAGCATTTCATCAATAATGCTGAGGTTGTTGGTATAAGCGACGAAGAATAAGCCTTGCTCACCTTTACCATCGCCATAAGGCAAGCTATGACGCAAAATTTCCATTTCTTCGCCTTCTTCATCTTCCACTACGGTACGAGCCACATGTGAATTTTGTGGTTTCACATCGTCATCAAGTTCAATCGACTCAAGTTTGGTACGGCCAAACACATGTTCTTGCGCATCGACTTTCAGCATTTGCCATTTTGTCAGATCGTGAATATAACGCTGCGCAAAGATAAAGCTGCCATCGGCAAAGGCACCTGCTGTTTCTGGCAGCAATGCTGCTTCTGCACGGTCATCTGGAAATTGCGGATTCTCTGTTCCATCAATAAAGCCTGTCATATCACGGCCATCAAAGAAGCGGAAGCAAGCACGCTCATCTAGGACTTCGACTTTGTCTTGAATGCCGCTAAAAAAAGCTTGGCTCATGGCAAAACAAATATCTGCACGGGCGCTGGCAAGATGAATAAATACATCAGCTGGCACCACAGGCATATTAAACGCACCCTGTTGCGGATCGAGCTGTTTAAAACCTTCTGGTGTTTGTGAATTGAGTTGTGCCCAAAGTTCGGGACCAAAAGCAATGGCTGTTTTAATCTGGTCATTCGGATGTTGCGTGATCAAGCGGTCACGTGTCGAAAGTAGCGCTTCAATCTGTTGTTTTAATTCGGCAAGGCTTAAATCTTTTAAACGTAAAACAATAAAGCGGGCATGGTCAGAAGGTAATGGAAGAATGACAGATTGCGCAGTCACTAAAATCTCCTTATTTATTTTTAAGGGGCAAAAGGATAATTGTGCCTGATGTTACTTGTGCTGAGTAGTTTATTCGTGAAATTTTATTGCCTAAAATAGCATCACGATATGTTGATAAAACGTTATAATTCATCTTTTATTGTTCAACGCTGTTGTTATGTCTGTGCAGGTTTGGTTTGCTTTTATGTTGGCGTGCTGGGTGATTAGTATTTCCCCAGGCGCTGGTGCGATTGCCTCAATGTCGAGTGGGCTTAACTATGGTTTCAGACATGGTTATTGGAATGCAATTGGCTTGCAAGTCGCGCTGCTGATACAAATTTTGATTGTGGCAGCAGGTGTTGGCGTGCTGTTTGCGACAACGCCCTGGGCCTTTCAGGTGGTGAAATGGTTTGGGGTGATCTATTTGTTGTACTTGGCGTATGCGCAGTGGAAAGCACCCATTCAGGCGATTGAGATTCAGCACGAACAAAATGATAAATCTGCTTGGGTGTTGGTGTTTAAAGGCTTTGTGGTGAATATGAGTAATCCTAAAGCGATTGTATTTTTACTGGCTGTTCTGCCGCAATTCTTGGATTTGACTCAACCGCAGTGGCCACAATATCTAATTATGGCGACCACCATGGTGACCATCGATCTTATTGTGATGGCTGCATATACTGGACTAGCATCGAAAGTATTAAGGCTGCTTCGTTCCCCAAAACAGCAAAAATATTTAAATCGTGGTTTTGCGGTGATGTTTAGTTGTGCAGCACTGTTATTAAGTGCTATTCAGCAATCCACCTAAACCTTGTTAGGCCGATTGAGATTGGTTTTTGAATTTCTGTGCGATAAAAATGGCTGCAAAACAAAGCGCCATACACAGCACAATGCTTAGACCTGTTGAAATATTTAAGGCGGCACTTGACCATAGACCGACGGTGACACCGAATTGCGCCAAAACAAAGGCCCAAACCACCATTTGTTTGGGAGAGTGCGCCAACAATCGTGCACTTAATGCAGGGATCACCAATAAAGCACCCATGAGTAATGAACCAACAGCACGTAAAGCCAGTACCGTAAATAGTGCCAATAACAGCATAAAGATCAGGCGTTGCCAATTGGCACTGACCCCTTCACTCATGGCGATATCAGGATCAATCGCAATCTGAATCTGCGCTGACCAAGCACGATACAGTACGATCAAGGCTGCCATGATGACCAAGGCAAACATCGGTAAATCAGCCCATTCAATACTGAGTAAATCGCCGAATAAATAGCTGAGCAATTCAGGACGTAAACTTGGCACTTGCTGAATCAGGAGCAGACCAGAACAGAGGAGAGTGGCGGAGCTTAAAGCGAGTAATGCATCATTGGGCAAACGTGAATCATGCAGTACCCATAACAACGCAACCAGTAACAGAGCCAGACAGGCAACCCCCAGCCAGAAGGGCAAATTCAGAATACCTGCAACCGCGACACCCAGTAAGGTGCCATGTGCCATGGTATCGGCAAAAAAAGACATTCTGCGCCACAGCATCAGGCAACCCAGTGGGGCGGTCAGGAAAACCAGTAATGATCCCATGATCCAAGCAGGTAGGAGAAGTTGTAACCATTCCATCATGGCTTAGACCTTTGGCTCTGGGTGAATGTGTGGACGAGGATCGTGCGAACATGGTTCGGCATGATCACTATGACCACAGTGGTTATGATGATGTTGATAGAACATCCGTTGGGTGCCAAAAATGGCTTGGTATTCGGGATGCTGTTGAATACTTTCAGGCAAACCGCTGCAACAGATATGTTTGTTGAGGCAGACCACACGATGCGTACCTTGCATCACCCATTGCAAATCATGCGATACCATCAGAACGGCACAGCCATAACGTTCGGGTAAGCTGCGTACATATTCATACAGTTCAGCTTCGGATTGAATATCCAGACCTTGCATCGGTTCATCCAAGACCAGAATATCAGGCTGACGTAATAAAGCACGCGCCAGTAAAACCCGTTGCCGTTCACCACCTGACAGTTGCTGTACTTTGGATGACTGTAATTTCTGAATGCCAGTGTCGCGAATAATCTCTTCACGTAAAGCCTTTTCGCAAACTTCTAGATCAAGCAGATCTTGTACACGTAAGGGTAGACTGGCAGAAGGATTAAATTTCTGCGGGACATAGGCCAGTTTTAATTTTTTTGCAAAGCGCACCTTGCCTTTATTGGGTGGCATGATGCCGAGCAGCACTTTGATCAGTGTTGATTTGCCTGCGCCATTGGGACCAATCAGCGTCACAATCTCTTTTGCTTGCAAGGCAAAATCGACATTTCTCAAAATATCTCGTTCGTCACGTCGAACTGAGATTTTCTCCAGCTGAATCAGTGGAGTGCTTATTGGCGTGTGCTGCACTGATGACATTTTCCAGAAATTTCAATAATGCTGTGTTGCGCTAAAAACTGGTCTGAGGACGCAAGTTGATCTAGCTGTTGAATCAAGCCTTGTGCAGATGCTTCTTTGACAGAATGACATTCCGTGCAAATCAGAAAAGCGGCTTGATGTCCTTCACGAGGATGACAACAAGGAATATAGGCATTAATAGAGGTTAATCTGTGAATTAAACCTTTTTCTAATAAAAAATCTAAAGTGCGGTATACCGTAGGAGGGGCAGCAGGGCGGTCTGCTTGACCCTTTATTTTGGCCAATAAATCATAGGCACCCATCGGTGCCGATGCATTTAAAATGAGTTCAAGCACTTCTTTACGCAAAGGTGTCAGACGAGCGCCAGTCGCAGTACATAGTAGTTCTGCTTCAGCAAGTCGCGCTTTAATATCGTGATGACCGTGAACACCATGTAAAGCATTGTCATGTTCATGTGAACAAGAACTCATAGATTGACCTCATTGTTTTTGTAGAACCTATTGATCTTTTACAGCGTCATAAAGGCTTATGACCTTCCAATAGACTCGCTATCATAACACGCAATTTAGAATAACTATCTATATATAGTTAAAGCCGAGTCTGTTCAGGTGGTGAATCTCAAAAAATAGACATAGGCATTTTTTAACTTTTGTTATATTATAACATGCTTCGCTTTTTGAGTAATGCTGTGATGTCTCGCCTAATTGTTTTTGTCTTGTTTTCGATGTTAAGCACATGGGGCTGGACACAAAGCTTGGTGGTTTCAACACATCCTATTTATCTGATTGCCAAACAAGTAACAGAAGGGGTTGAAGAGCCTGTTTTGTTATTGAAAGATCAAAGTGGTCATGATGTACAACTTACGCCAGCACATCGTAAAGCAGTTCAAGATGCTTCCTTGGTGATTTGGCTAGGTAAGTCACATGAGGCGCCGTTGGAAAAAATGTTGAATCAGAATCGTAAAGCGATTGCTTTATTAGATTCAGGGATTTTAACCACCTTGCCGCAACGTAATCTACGTGGTGTATCCATGGCGAATACAGTGGATAGCCATGTTTGGTTAGATCCAAATAATGCAGTGCGTATTGCATTTTTTATTGCAACTTTACGCGCACAGCAATATCCAGAAAATAAAGCCAAATATATGGCCAATGCGAAAGAATTCTCACAGCAAATGCTGCAGGCCTCACAACAATATGAAAGCTCAAATAAAGCTAAAAACTATTGGTCTTATCATGATGCCTACCAGTACCTAGAACGTGCTTTGAACGTGAAATTTGCAGGCGCTTTGACGGATGACCCGCATATTGCACCAACTGCTGCTCAAATTAAGTACTTAAGAGACAATCGTCCGCAAAATAAAATGTGCTTATTGGCCGAAACGACAGCGAGTGCTAGTCAGTACCAAAAAATGAACCCAGTAGTTTTCCAGTCGGTCGATGAAAGCATGCGTGGCGAAGACAATTTTGTAACAGCGTGGCAAAAATTGGCTTCAAAAACCGATAAATGCGTAATAAGTGCACAAAATTGATAAAAAAAATAAAAATCAATTGACTCCATCGTCAGAAAATATGGTAACGAAAAAAGCAGACTTAAGTCGAGAAAAGATTGCATGTTCAGGGGTGTAACTCTATAATGCCTGCGATTCGAAACGATCATGATTAAAACTTGTCAAGCAGTTCTGCTGTAAGTGGGTAAAAAATGAGCCAAACTAGTCGCATGATTGACCGACGATTAGCAAAAGCTTTGGTCTTCTTACAAGCATGTATGATTCCTGTTGCCGCTTTATTGGCATGGGCAATGAAAGATAAAACTGCTGCTTTGAGTGCTGCGCTTGGGGCTTTGGTATGTTGGTTGGCACATTGTTATTTTGCTTGGCAGTCGTTTAGAACGGCAGGCGCAAGAGCATCAAAACAAGTCATGCTGAATATGTACCGAGGAATGCTCGGTAAGTTTGCGATTGTGATCGTGGGTTTTATATTAATTTTGAGCAATGTTAAACCGCTGTCACCGGTTGCATTGTTTTGTGGATTTATTCTCGTACAAGCGATGTCGTGGGTCGCGCCATTTTGGGTGGCACGTCTACAAAAACGAGGGTAAGGCACATTTTGAGATTTTTGGAAGTAGAGGCGGGATCTTTGCCATCCGCTTGATTCGTTTCTACTTCTTTTTAATGATTGACATTGACCAGGTGTGATTTATGGCTGCTGAAGAACATGCCCTGACTTCGACCGAGTATATCAAGCATCACTTGACCAATATGACCTATGGCAAAATGCCTGATGGTACATGGAAATTGGCTGAGACTGCTGAAGAAGCTCATTCGATGGGGTTCACTGCAATTCACTTGGATTCAATGGGTTGGTCTATCGGACTTGGTGTGATTTTCTGTTTGTTGTTTTGGACAGTTGCGAGAGCTGCGAATGCAGGTGTTCCAACTAAATTCCAATCAGCAATTGAAATGATTATCGAGTTTGTGGACTCAAGTGTTCGTGATACTTTCCACGGCAAATCACGCTTAATTGCACCCTTGGCATTAACCATTTTCGTGTGGATTTTCCTCATGAACGCAATGGACTTAATCCCTGTTGACTGGATCCCGTATACAGCTCAATTGATTGGTGCAAACGTATTTGGCATGGACCCTCACCACGTTTACTTCAAGGTTGTTCCATCTACTGACCCGAACATTACCCTTGGTATGTCGTTGTCTGTATTTGTTTTAATCTTGTTCTATAGTATTCGCGAGAAAGGGATCGGCGGTTTCGTCGGTGAATTGGCACTTAACCCATTCAACCCAAGTAACCCAGTTGCAAAAGCGTTATTGATTCCAGTGAACTTAATTTTGGAATTAGTAACTTTCCTTGCTCGTCCAGTTTCGTTGGCTCTACGACTGTTCGGTAACATGTATGCGGGTGAGTTGATCTTCATCTTGATCGCATTATTGCCGTTCTGGATCCAGTGGGCGTTATCTGTGCCTTGGGCTATTTTCCACATTCTTGTAATCACGCTGCAAGCATTTATCTTTATGATGCTGACCATCGTTTACTTGAGCATGGCAAGCGAAAAGCATTAATGGTATTGCCTAACTATCACCTGATCGTTAGGCTTAAATTTTAGTTTAATTTGGTAATAACCTAACCTCTGAGGAATTTTTCATGGAACTCACTTTAGGTCTAGTTGCAATTGCATCTGCTATCTTGATCGCTTTCGGTGCTTTAGGTACTGCGATTGGTTTTGGTCTTTTAGGCGGTCGCTTCTTAGAAGCTGTTGCTCGTCAACCAGAATTGGCTCCACAACTTCAAACTCGTATGTTCTTAATTGCGGGTCTTCTTGATGCTGTGCCTATGATCGGTGTTGGTATTGGCTTGTTCTTCATCTTCGCTAATCCATTTGTAGGTTAATAGCTTAATTCCTAAATCCACATATTGAGGAATAGCGAAATGAATATCAACCTCACATTGATTGGCCAAGCAATTGCATTTGCGATCTTTGTCGCATTCTGCATGAAGTTTGTTTGGCCTCCACTAATCAATGCGATTAGTGAGCGTCAGCGTAAAATCGCTGATGGCTTAAACGCTGCTGAAAAAGCAAAAGCTGACCTTGCTGATGCGCAAGCACAAGTAAAGGCAGAATTAGACGCAGCAAAAGCACAAGCGGCTCAATTGATCGAACAAGCGAACCGTCGTTCAGCACAATTGATCGAAGAAGCGCGTACCCAAGCATCTGCTGAAGGTGAGCGTATTCGTCAACAGGCGAAAGAAACTGTTGATCAAGACATCAATTCTGCTCGCGAAGAATTACGTCAACAAGTTGCTGCTTTGGCAGTTGCTGGTGCAGAAAAAATTCTGAACCAACAAGTTGACGCAGAAGCTCATAATGCCATGCTGAATCAGCTGGCTGCTAAACTTTAAGCGAGGCGAATATGGCTGAACTCTTGACGTTAGCACGCCCGTACGCCAAAGCAGCATTTGCTTATGCATCTGAGCAGAATGCAACTGACGCTTGGTCAAATGCGTTACAACTGCTCAGTGCTGCGGTGCAAGATGAAGCATTTTCCGCTTATTTAAATCGCCCTGAGCTGACTCCTGCGGAACAAGTAGGTCTTTTTGCCAAGGTTTTAGGTGAAGATCAAACTCAATCAGTGTCTAACTTTTTGACATTGCTTGCAGATAATGATCGTTTAGTTTTATTGCCTGAAATCGCAGCAGAATACGAACTACTTAAATCGCAGAACAACAACACATTGGAAGTAGAAATTGAATCTGCTTTTCCAATGGATGCGACACAAGAGCATATTTTAGCTCATGCGCTTGAAAAACGTTTTAACAGAACAGTTCATGTCACTGTTAACGTTAATCCAGCGTTGATCGCAGGTGTTGTGATTCGTGCAGGCGACCAAGTGATAGATGACTCTGCGCTTAACAAGCTTGAAAAAATGCGGACTCGTCTTCTTGCGTAATAGCAAAAAGACTGAACTTAAAAAAGATTGAGGAATAGCGCAATGCAACAACTGAATCCATCCGAGATCAGTGCGCTCATTAAACAGCGTATCGGCGATCTGGACACCAGCGCGACCGCGAAGAATGAAGGTACCATCGTCATGGTATCTGACGGTATCGTGCGCATTCACGGTCTTGCAGATGCAATGTACGGTGAAATGATCGAATTCGACGGCGGCTTATTTGGTATGGCACTGAACCTAGAACAGGATTCAGTGGGTGCCGTTGTTTTAGGTAACTACCTAAGCCTTCAAGAAGGTCAAAAAGCTCGTTGCACAGGTCGTGTATTAGAAGTTCCGGTTGGTCCTGAACTTCTTGGCCGTGTCGTAGACGCTTTGGGTAACCCAATTGATGGTAAAGGCCCAATTGATGCAAAATTAACTGATGCTGTTGAAAAAGTAGCACCAGGTGTAATTTGGCGTCAGTCTGTCGACGAACCTGTTCAAACTGGTTATAAATCAGTTGATACCATGATCCCTGTAGGTCGTGGTCAGCGTGAGTTGATTATTGGTGACCGTCAAACTGGTAAAACAGCAATGGCGATCGATGCGATCATCGCTCAGAAAAACTCTGGCATTAAATGTGTATACGTTGCGATTGGTCAAAAACAATCAACAATTGCAAACGTTGTACGTAAGCTAGAAGAAACTGGCGCTATGGCGTATACAACTGTTGTCGCAGCTGCGGCCGCTGATCCTGCAGCAATGCAGTATTTAGCTCCGTACTCAGGCTGTACAATGGGCGAATACTTCCGTGATCGTGGTGAAGACGCGTTAATCATTTATGATGATTTGTCTAAGCAAGCTGTTGCTTACCGTCAAATTTCATTACTTTTACGTCGTCCACCAGGTCGTGAAGCGTATCCAGGTGACGTATTCTATCTTCACTCGCGTCTTCTTGAACGTGCTTCGCGCGTTTCAGCTGATTATGTTGAGAAATTCACGAACGGTGCAGTAACTGGTCAAACTGGTTCTTTAACTGCGTTACCGATCATTGAAACTCAAGCTGGTGACGTATCTGCATTCGTACCAACCAACGTAATTTCGATTACTGACGGTCAGATCTTCTTAGAAACATCATTATTCAACGCAGGTATTCGTCCTGCTGTGAACGCGGGTATCTCGGTATCACGTGTTGGTGGTTCTGCTCAGACGAAGATCATCAAAAAATTGTCTGGTGGTATCCGTACCGCTCTAGCGCAATACCGTGAATTGGCTGCGTTTGCTCAGTTCGCTTCTGATCTTGACGAAGCAACGCGTAAGCAACTTGAGCATGGTCAACGTGTAACTGAGTTAATGAAGCAAAAACAATATGCTCCATACTCAATTGCTGACCAAGCTGTTTCTGTATATGCATCTAACGAAGGCTACATGGCTGACGTTGAAGTGAAGAAAATCGTAGACTTTGATGCTGCGTTAATCTCTTACTTCCGTTCTGAACATGCTGCGTTAATGCAACAGATCGATGAAACTGGTGATTACAACAAAGACATCGAAGCAGCATTCAAAGCAGGTATTGAGAGCTTCAAAGCGACTCAAACTTACTAAGTTAATCTTTAGTTAAGTTTGGTTCACGGATCAACCTTCGGAAGCTCGCAAGAGCTTTCGAATACTAGGTTAAGCGTATGGCAAATTTAAAAGAAATTCGCGCCAAAGTAGCTAGTATCAAGAGCACGCAAAAGATTACTCGCGCGATGCAAATGGTAGCTGCTTCGAAAATGCGTCGTGCGCAAGAGCGCATGGCTCAGGGCCGTCCGTATGCCGATAATATGCGCCGTGTAATTGCTCACTTGGTACAAGCAAACCCTGAATATAAACACCGTTATATGGTTGAACGCCCAGTTAAGCGCGTTGGCTATATCGTAGTGTCTTCAGATCGTGGTTTGGCAGGTGGCTTGAACATTAACTTGTTCAAGAAAGTTGTGCAGCATGTCAAAGCACAGCAAGAGCAGTCAATTGAAGTTGAATTTGCTTTGATTGGTCAAAAAGCGGTTTCGTTTTTTAAGAATTACGGCGGTAAAGTGCTTGGTGCAACGACCCAACTTGGCGATGCGCCGAGTTTGGAACAGTTAACTGGCTCAGTACAGGTTATGCTTGATGCATTTGATAAGGGCGAATTAGATCGTATCTACCTCGTATCAAATGGTTTCGTCAATGCAATGACTCAGCAGCCTAAAGTTGAACAACTTGTTCCTTTAGCACCGGCAGAAGAAGGCGATGACCTCAACCGTACTTATGGTTGGGACTATCTCTACGAACCAGAAGCAGAAGAATTGTTAAATGGTTTGTTGGTTCGCTATATCGAGTCTATGGTTTATCAAGGTGTGATTGAAAACGTTGCATGTGAGCAGTCAGCTCGTATGGTCGCGATGAAAGCAGCGACAGACAACGCAGGACAATTGATTAAAGACCTACAACTCATTTACAACAAGCTGCGTCAAGCCGCGATTACTCAGGAAATTTCCGAGATCGTTGGCGGTGCCGCTGCCGTTTAACATTATTAAGTTTGAATTGAGGAGACAGCAATGAGTAGCGGTCGTATCATTCAGATCATCGGCGCGGTTATCGACGTCGAGTTTGAGCGCAATAGCGTTCCTAAGATCTATGACGCTCTCCAAGTTGACGGTACTGAAACTACATTAGAAGTTCAGCAACAGCTTGGCGATGGTGTTGTTCGTACCATCGCAATGGGTTCTACAGAAGGTCTTAAACGTGGCCTAAATGTAACCAGCACAAATGCACCGATTTCTGTTCCAGTAGGTCCAGCGACACTTGGTCGTATTATGGACGTATTGGGTCGCCCAATTGATGAAGCAGGTCCTGTAGCGACTGAAGAGCGTTTGCCGATTCACCGTCAAGCACCTTCTTATGCTGAACAAGCGGCTTCTACAGATCTTTTAGAAACAGGTATTAAAGTCATTGACTTACTTTGCCCGTTTGCGAAAGGTGGTAAAGTTGGTCTGTTCGGTGGTGCCGGTGTTGGTAAAACCGTTAACATGATGGAGTTGATCAACAACATCGCGAAAGCTCACTCAGGTTTATCTGTGTTTGCTGGTGTTGGTGAGCGTACTCGTGAAGGTAACGACTTCTATCACGAAATGAAAGATTCTAACGTTCTTGACAAAGTAGCAATGGTCTACGGTCAGATGAACGAGCCACCAGGTAACCGTTTACGCGTAGCGTTAACTGGTTTGACCATGGCTGAATATTTCCGTGATCAAAAAGACGAAAACGGTAAAGGTCGTGACGTATTATTATTCGTCGACAACATCTACCGTTATACACTTGCGGGTACTGAAGTATCAGCATTGTTAGGTCGTATGCCATCTGCAGTAGGTTACCAACCAACACTTGCAGAGGAAATGGGTGTTCTTCAAGAGCGTATTACGTCGACTAAATCTGGTTCGATCACATCGATCCAAGCAGTATACGTACCTGCCGATGACTTAACAGATCCATCGCCTGCAACAACGTTTGCTCACTTAGATGCTACAGTTGTATTGAGCCGTGACATCGCATCTTCTGGTATTTATCCAGCGATCGATCCACTTGACTCAACTTCACGTCAGTTAGATCCATTGGTTGTTGGTGCTGAGCATTATGAAATTGCACGTTCTGTACAGAACGTATTGCAACGTTATAAAGAGCTTAAAGACATCATCGCAATCTTGGGTATGGACGAGTTAGCTGAAGAAGATAAATTGGTTGTTTACCGCGCGCGTAAAATCCAACGTTTCTTCTCTCAACCGTTCCACGTAGCTGAAGTATTTACTGGTGCACCTGGTAAATTAGTACCACTTAAAGAAACGATTCGTGGCTTTAAAGGTCTATTAGCTGGTGAATACGACCACATCCCAGAACAAGCGTTCTATATGGTTGGTGGTATTGACGAAGTGATTGCTAAAGCCGAGAAACTTTAATTAGCAACTCTAATTTAAGGAGATTCTCATGGCGACTATGCAATGTGACGTTGTAAGTGTTAAAGAGTCGATTTACTCTGGGCAAGTTACGATGTTAATCGCAAAAGGTGCGGGCGGTGAGCTTGGTATTTTACCAGGGCATGCGCCACTCGTAACTTTACTCCAACCGGGCCCGATTCGTGTTCAGTTGGAAAATGGTACAGAAGAAATCGTGTATGTATCAGGCGGTGTGTTAGAAGTTCAACCTCATGTTGTGACCGTGCTTGCAGATACTGCAATCCGTGCTGACAACTTAGATGAAGCTGCAATTATGGAAGCTCGTAAACAAGCTGAAGCATTGTTAGCCAATCAAAAGAGTGACTTAGACTCAGCTGCGGCATTGGCATCTCTTTCAGAGATCTCAGGCCAGCTTGAAACGATTCGTAAAATCAAAAATCGCGCACTTTAATTATTGCCGATTTGGGATTGAAAAAAGCCACCGTCAGGTGGCTTTTTTTATGGCAATAAAAGTTTAAATTGTATTTAAATGATTCTTATTATCATGTAGATTTGTTGTGCTTATTTATATTATTGTAAAATCAAAGGAAGCTTAAAATGCAATTTAAACTGATTCTTCCACTTATTATTTCAACTATGTTTGTCGGCTGTGCTTCTGTTCCAAAAGCCAATCCACAACTTTCACAGCAAGCAAAACAGTTATCCAATCCTGCTGAGGGAAATGCTGCGATTTATGTTTATCGCTCAAATAGCGTGGTTGGTGGGGCAATTAAGAAAGATGTCTGGGTGGATGGAGAGTGCTTGGGGGAGACCGCACGTGGCACATTTTTCTTAAAAGAAGTTGTTGGTAATCAAGAGTATACGATTTCTACTGAATCTGAATTTTCGCCAAACCATTTAGTCCTTAAGACCGAAGCTGGCAAGCGCTATTTTATCCAGCAATTTATTAAACCAGGCGTATTTGTCGGTGGGGCAAATTTAAAACAAGTCGATACGACAACAGGTGAAAAGGCTGTGGCTGAATATCAACTCGCACAGTCTGGTAAATGCAGTAAGCCAACAATCACACTTGATAAGAAATAAGAGAAAGCCACCGAAAGGTGGCTTTTTTTATATAAAGAATAAATAGAGCATCAAGTCTGAATCATTGCGACAAGGACCAATAATATTAACTTGTGGTCTGTTCTGATTCAGCCTTATTTCCTAGCACTAAAGTCGCCAGTTTTACCATATCCATTTGAATCGTATTAAACTGCTTTTCTATCTTGGCAAAATCAATTTTTGAAAGATCGGTTTGACCATGTAATAACGGCATATTGAGTAATTGTTGATTTGCACTTAATAAACTTTGGCGAATTTGATCTACTTCAGTACTTTTTAAATTAAGTGCCAGTAAGGCATCATGTAAACCATTCAACTCTTGGTTTAAAGCAGCTGTTGTCTTTTGCAGGCTTTGAACATTTTTATCTTGAATCGCCTGTTCAAGGTTGCTTTGTGATTGCTTAAGTAGCGTGACGTAGTCATCCGTCTCGATTTGCAACTTGGCAATATCACGGGCGATGTTCAACATATTGCCACGACTTAAGGGTTGGCTGTCTTGAGTGACTGTTGTTGCACTTTCTTCATTTTCAGAAGCTGTGTCTGCCTGTTCAAACGTAGTTGTTTTTTCAGCTTGCTCATTATCTTGGGGAGCTTGGTCACAGCTAGTGAGCGTTAATGCCGCCGCAAGTGTAGATACAGAGAGAATGGCTTTGAGAGATAGATTTTCCATCATGGCTGAACGACACCAGATTATAAGAAGATGGTCACTATAATGAGAAAGTGTGGAGAAAGAAGTGATTTTTGCAATTCAGCAACAGTTTGATCAACGCAGAGGGATGAAGGGCTTTCTAAGTTTGAATATAAAAGAACAGATCAACTGCTCTTTTATATTTATTTCTTCACTTTATTTTGCTAATTCTGCTTCAATTGCGCTGACAATGCGTTCATCATCCGCAGTAATATCTGGTGCAAAACGAGCTACAATTTCACCGTTCTTATTTACTAAGAATTTCTCAAAATTCCATAACACTTCTGGTGGGTTGTTTGGCGTTAAACCATAATCGACTAAGTCTTTCCACCATGGACCTTCACCTTGACGTTCTGGAATCGCTTGGGTCAGGGTTTGATATAAGGCATGTTTGTCCTCACCTGCAACCGAGATTTTTGCGAAAAGCGGGAAGTGCACGTCATAGTTCAGTGAGCAGAACTGCTGGATTTCATCATTTGATCCTGGCTCTTGTTCCAAGAAATTATTCGCAGGGAAACCAAGAATTTCTAAACCTTGATCTTTTTTAGCTTGATACAGTTTTTCCAGACCTTCGTATTGTGGTGTTAAACCACATTTTGATGCAACGTTGACAATCAAAAGGACTTTGCCTTGATATTGATCTAGATCGACTTCTTGACCTTTAATGTCTTTAACTGGAATGTGATAAACCGATTGGCTCATGGAATACGTCCTAATTTGTTGTTGTGACAATACCCGTTTGTTTTAACTGCTATTGCAGTAGAGTGCAATGCTCTTGATATGAATCCATACAAATAATTAGAAAAACCAAGCCTTTATTTTAGAGGGAGGCATTTTTAAGTTGAATGGGGGTTTGTCCCGTATAGCGCTTAAAGAACTCAATAAAGCTGGAACTGTGGTGATAACCCAAAGCAAAGGCCAACTGTTTAATAGTCATACCTTGGCGGATTTGGTTGATGGCAAAAATAATCTTGGCGCGATTACGCCATTCTGACAGCGACAGTTGTAACTCTTGTTGACTCAGGCGTAAAACATGCCGCTCGCTCACCGTAAAGTTCTGCAAGACCTGCTGTAGACTGCTATTGAATAATTCAGGATCAGACAGCTTCTCTAGGATTGGCGATAAAATGGGATGACTGCTTTGGGGTAAGTAATGTGAATAAGCAGGCGCTTGTTTGAGCTGATCGAACAGCACTTGTAGCAGGTGTTCGAGATATTCAGGGGGAGCAGCTTGTTTTTGTTGCTCTAAGATTTGTAGTACCAATGCCCGAAAGAAAGGTTCGATACTAAAACAGCGACAAGTATTTCCTAAAAAATCGCCAAACTTCGGATGCAGGCGTATGCAAATATAATGAATCTCATGCTCAACAGGAAGCGATTGATGTTCGGTTCGTGAGGGTAACCATAATCCGTAACTCGGTGGTGATAGGTAGTATTTGCCTTCAATATCAAACTCTAAAGTTCCATTCAAACTGAAATTGAAATCACCCCAAAGTGAAGAATGAGGTGTGACAATATCATCTTTTTGATATAGAAATTCGTGTACTTCTATACCGTGCAAAAAGGGAAATTGTTCAGCAACATCATGCTTCATTTGAGGGTCTCATTTTAGTTTTCGTAAGTCACTTTAGGATTGTTTAGACCTTTGGCTAAAGTAAAGATGCTAATCAAGGCCAAAGCAACAAAACTGATTACACCATAAATTAAGATATTTTCATTGAAATGATCAACCACATAACCACCGAGCAGTGAACCTGTGGCAATCATGACTTGGAACATGCCCACGAACAGAGGCATCCCTTTTTCCACGGCATGAGGGGCATGCACAAACATCCAGATATTGGCTGAGGTAGGGAAGGCACCGAAGGCAAAACCCCATAAGGCGGTCAGGACAATGGCACCAAACTCATGAACTGCAAAGATTGGGAAGCCAAAGAAGACGATTGCAAAACAGATCCCGACAAAGGCAAGGGTATAACGCACATTTAAATTGCCGCTATAGCCAGCAAAGGCATTACCAAAAATACCTGCAATACCATAAAGCAGAAGCAATGAGCTAATGGTGGTTCCGTTAAAACCTGCAATATTTTTAAAGAAGGGTGCCAAGTAACTATAAGCACAGAAGTGAGCAAGACCAATCAGTAACACGATCAACATACCGCTACGTGCTTTGGGGGTACGCAATAATGCAGGTAGATCACGTAAATGAATGGCAGACTCAGGTTTCAGTTTAGGCAAGAAAATCACTTGTAGAACCAAAACCAGCAGTCCAATCACCGCAGTAATGCCGAATGCACTTCGCCAACCATAGAATTCGCTCAGCCATGTCCCGATTGGAACACCTAGGACAGTTGCAAAAGTAACACCTGCCATCACAATTGCAGTGGCTTTGGCGATAGGTAAATGGGGTGGTGCAAGCTTACCGCTGAGCGCGATTGCGGTTGCCCAGAAGCCACCAATTGAAATTCCGAGTACCAAGCGGCTGAGCAATAGCACATTGAAGTTATCGGCAAACGCCGTAATGGTATTGGCAATCACCATAATTGCAGTCAGTAAGATCAATACATAACGGCGATCAAGCTGTTTGACCCAAATGGGTAATAGCGGTGCAGCAATTGCAGCCATTACACCAGGCAAGGTAATGATTAAACCTGCAGTCCCGACGGAAATATTTAAGTCCGCTGCAACACTATTCAGTACGCCTACAGGCAAGAATTCGCTGGTCACCAATGCAAAAGCACCAATCGCGACAGCTAAAATTGCATACCAACTACCTTGCGTGGTTTCGATGGGTCGTGCATCTGAGGAAGTGGATTGTTCCATATGAATTTCCTTATTTGTCAGTAAGATGACAAAAGGTTTATGAATAAATTAAGTTTTTATAACGATCGATATAAAATAAAATAGTAGATAAATGCAAGGTCGTCAATTAATTTAATAGTGATCGTTATAAAAATATTTGTTAGGCTTATGAGGAATTTGAATGGTTAGGACAATTGTGACTGAAGTGGAAAGCAATCAATAGGGTCGCCTTAACGGGTTATGTAGAGGCGAACAGTTATGATGTGGATAGAAGACATAGCTAGAACAGCTGGGTGCATTCAGTATGATCTCTGCATCTATTCCTGCTTTTGATAATGGATTTTAGGGTTGTTTAGACCCCGTGCCAACGTAAAAATCAATACCAAAGAACAGAGGATCAATGGCAGCATGGCGAAAAATAAGACCGTACCATTAAAATAATCAACGATAATGCCGCCAAACATACTGCCCAACGCAATCAAAATTAAAAAGGTCAATGTCACCATTGGCATGCCTTTTTCAACGGCTTCAGGTGCATGAGTAAACATCCAGATGTTGACTGCGGTTGGGATAATCCCATAAGCGAAGCCCCATAAAGCAGTCAATATGATTGCAGAGACGACATGTGCACCAGACAACGGCAGGCACAGAAAGGCAAAGAAGAAGGTGATACCACTGACGGCAAAGGTATAACGGATATTCTTCTGACCGAGATAGCCCGCAAAAATATTGCCAAAAATTCCTGCGATCCCATAGACCAGTAGTAAGCGACTAATCAGACCATCAGAGAAGTCCAATTGATGCTTAAAAAAGGCAGAAAAATAGCTATAAGCCGCAAAATGTGCAAAACCCATAAAAATAAAGATGATCAAGCCTTTACGTGCAGCAGGATGTTGCAACAGGATCGGGAGTTCTTTCCAACGTAGCGAAGAAGCGGGTTTGAGTTGAGGCAGATACAGATACTGGAAGATAAATAAGAGTACCCCCATCAATGAAATTGCGGTGAAAGAGGTCTGCCAACCATTATACTGAGCCAACCATGTGCCCATTGGCACCCCCAATACACTGGCCAAGGTCACTCCGAAAGCCACCCAAGCCGTTGCTTTGGCAATGGGTAAATGGGGCGGTGCAAGGCGACCACTTAAAGCAACCGCAGTGGCCCAGAATCCGCCAACAGCAATACCCAGAATGATACGTCCGACTAACAGCAGGATAAAGTTAGGCGCAAATGCGGTGAGGAGATTGGCGACAATCATTAGCAGGGTAAGCATCAGTAACAACGTACGCCGATCCAGTGTCTTTGCTGAAATTGGAATTAGCACTGCAGCAAACATACCGACGATTGCGGTCAATGAAACGGTTAGACCTGCTGTTCCAACCGAGACTTGAAAGTCCCGTGCGATGTCATTTAGTACACCAATCGCAAGAAACTCACCTGTGACTAAGGCAAAAGCGCTGAAGGTAACAGAGAGCAGTGCGAGCCAGTTCCCTTGTGAAGGGTTTGACTCCAGCGAGCTGATGTCGGTTGCAGATGGATTTTCCATAAAAATTCCCTTTATTGTTAGTCGGATAACAATAAAATTGAAAAATAGTAATTTTTTATAACGATCGATATAAAATAAAATAGTTGATTAATGTTGCTGCGTCAATTAATTTGATAGTGATCGTTATGAAAATACCTGTGACTGTTATGACAAATGCACCTGATCCCCTGCCAACACCATGCGATGACAGCTTGAAAAAAAAGCGCGGTCGTCCAAAGTGCTTTGACGAGCAACAGGCTTTGGAAAAGGCCATGTTGCTATTTTGGGAGCATGGTTATGAAGCCACATCGATCAGTGATTTGACACAAGCGCTAGAGCTGACTGCACCGAGCTTATATAGTAGCTTTGGTGATAAAGCTGGGCTGTTTTATAAATGCATTGATTATTATTTGGCACATGAAGCTTGTCCGATAGTTCCTATTTTTTTAGAAGCCAAAACTGCCAAAGTTGCATTTGAGCTTTATTTATATGACAACGTCAAACGGTTGGCTCAACCGAATAAACCTGCAGGTTGTATGTTGGTTGTTGCGACCATGAGTTGTTCCGACAATGCGCAGGCGGTGCAACACAATATTCTGGAAAAACGTTTGCAGACCAAGCAAAAACTGTTTGAGCGTTTAGAGCAGGGAGTTGCCAATGGGGATTTGCCAGCAACAGCGCCTTTACAGGAAATGACAGATTTCTATGCAACAGTTGTGCAAGGGCTGACGATTCAAGCACGAGATGGGGCGACGGTTGAGCAACTACATAAGGTGGTTGAACACGCGATGCGCGCATGGGAGCTGTTCTAAGCCACGATGTCGTGACTGCGATATAAATGTCTGAAATACGATATTTCAATTATTTTGGACATCTTCCACAATACTCTCATTGCTGAGATATGGTGAGAAAATGATGGGTCAGTTAAGTAAGTACCAAAAATGGGCCTTCGTATTGCCCTTGATTGCAGTTTTGATTTGGTCGTTGAATATTGCTGTAACACGCTATGTGGCGGACTATATTTCGCCTGTAAGTATTAGTTTTTATCGCTGGTTTGTTGCCTTTATTATTTTGACACCGTTTATGTTGCCGAAAGTATGGCGACAACGCGCTGTAATTCGCCCATTGATTCCTAAATTAGCCGTACTCAGTGCTTTTGGTATGGTGTTGTACCAAGGTTTATCTTATACCGCTGCTCACTATACCACTGCGACCAATATGGGCATTGTGAATGCCTTTGTCCCGATCTTTACCATCTTTATCTCTTATTTTATTTTAAAAGATGCACCCAATCGTTTTGCCATTTTTGGCAGTCTCTTGTCTTTTGCGGGTTTGATTTATGTGATGAGTCAAGGTCACCTGTCAAACCTATTTGATCAAGGCGGGCACTGGGGCGATGCGGTCATGGTATTGGCTGTAGGTTTCTATGCATTTTATGGCGTGTTCTTGAAAAAATGGCAGCTACAGCTTCCTTTGTTAAGCAGCTTGTATGTGCAAATTGGTTTTGCGTTGGTATATCACATCCCATTCTTGCTCTGGTTTGGCCTAGATGGGATTAATGCACAGAATGCAGCGAGTGTTCTCTATGCAGGTATGTTCCCTTCATTAATTGCACCGTTATTATGGATGGTCGCTGTACAGGCGATTGGCCCAAATCGTACCAGTATTTTCATGAATTTAATGCCGGTATTCACTGCGATTATTGCCAGTTTCTGGTTGTCAGAGCATTGGACGATTTATCATACCATTGGTGGTCTGATGATCCTGATGGGGATCATTATGGCGCAGAAGAAAACGGTTAAAGCATCGGCTCCACTGGTTGAGTCTGCATCCTAAATGTGAAAATTGGTGGTGCGTTTGTTTAAAATATCAACAAACGCACCAAAAATATTTTTTGATGACTGTGCTTTCTATATGATTTGCAAATATATTTTTTAGATTTACTAAATTTATGATCAAAAAAAAGCTGAATAAAAATATAAATATAATTTTATTGAAAATACGGAAGTGACAAAATTGGTACGCTTTTCACACTTTTTGTTAGATAAATAATATATTTGTATAAATGGGACGATTCCCCCATAATACCAACCACAGCATGATGATTCATTTTAGAATGAATAAGTTGCTTACCAAATTTGCGAACCCTCTGGATGTGATTATACACATCCTTTTTATGCTCAGTTATCCCTATATAACTGAGCTTTTTTTTGTCCGCTATTCACCTAATTAGGCACGAACAACTTCACCTGTCAGTGCATTCAAAATGCGACTTGGCTCTCGGCTCAAGCCTAAATCACCTTCGAGATAATTTAATGAAGTGCTGAAGTAGTGTTGTGCTTCTTCTAAGCTTTGTGCGGGGGAGAGGCCAGCAGGGTTGGCGCTGGTAGAGACAATAAAGCCACCAAATTGCTGGCATAGCTCCATGCATAGAGGATGGGTAGTCACACGAACTGCGACCAAAGGATGCTGCCCTTTGATCCATGTTGGAATACTTTGATCAGCAGGCAGCAGCCAGGTTGTGGCACGTTCTGTCTCAAGGCGATTCGACCAGCTTGCAATCACTTGTGCTCGGATTTCTGCATTTAAAGTTGGTAGCAAATGCTCAACTTGGTCTAAATGCCCTGCCAATAAAATCACGCCTTTTTCAACGGGACGATGTTTGAGTTCTAAAATGTCTTGAAACGCTTGCTCATTGAATGGATCACAACCCAATCCCCAAACTGCTTCTGTCGGATAAGCCAGAACTTGTCCTTGCTTTAAAAGTTGAGCTGCTTCAGAAATCGAGGAAGTAATCATGGGAAGTATGTGAAAACAGGAGAGAGTATGACTAGTTTAATGCATTGGGCGACAACGTAAATAGCGTCCTGCTTGTTGCATGCATAAACCGAGTAATTCTAACTCCATTAATTGTGCTGTCAGTTTTGCAATGGGGACCGGATGGCGTTGAATCAACTGATCCAGATCTTGTCCGACCCAATCTAAAACTTGATAAAGCGCAATCAGATGATTGGGTAACGTTGCAGGGGCTATGGGTGCTACTTCAGTAGGATGTTGCTGGGTTTGCCATTGCGTTGGTAATGCAAGATCTTCGATGATTTGCTCGGGATGATCGACCAACGTCGCACCTTCGCGAATCAGTTGATGACAGCCTTGATGATGCTCACTGTATATATGCCCAGGAATCGCGAACACCATTTTACCTTGTGTTGCCGCCTCATTCGCGGTGATGAGAGAACCACTTTTGAGTGCGGCTTCTACCACTAAGACGCCGAGGCTAAGACCACTGACAATACGATTACGTCTAGGGAAGTGTTGTTGCAAGGGCATGGTGGTCGGTAGAAACTCGGTGACAATCGCACCTGATTGAACAATTTGTTGTGCCAGTTGGGTATGTTGTGATGGATAAACCGTATCTAGACCTGTACCCGTCACTGCAATGGTGCGCTGATGAGCCAGTCCACCTTGATGTGCGGCCTGATCAATTCCATGTGCGAGACCGCTACTGATATAAAAGCCTTTTTCACTTAAATAATAAGCAAAGTCATAAGCGACCTGCCGTCCATGAGGGCTGGGTTTACGACTGCCCACCATGGCAATTTGAGGTTGTAATAATGCTTGCGCCTGACCTTGCCCAAACAAAATGGGCGGACGATCTACATATGGCAATAGTTGAGTTGGGTAGCCAATATCATCAGGCGTTAAAATAAAATCACTATGTTTATAAACAAGATCAAGCAATTGTTGGAATTGTTGTTGTCCTTGAGGGCTTTGAAATTCGTCTACACGTTTTAAATGATTGGCATGTAAGCCAAGTTGAGACCATTCAGAGAAACGATGTGGCAGCGTCGCTTGCTCACAATTGCCAAAATGTTGCTGAATTTTGGCAAAACTGGAGAGCGAATGTTGAACCAAATACCACACCAGCACAGTGTGATAGTGGTGCGGTGACAGTTGATTCAACATCTGCTTGAGAACTTAGTCGTCGAGACGAGGTGGTCTGATATCTGAGCCAAGCTTAATTGGTAACTCACTTTCGAGTACATAAGCATAGCTGATACGGTCAAAACTCTTAAAGATCATAACACTACCTAGGTATTGCCCTGGGAGTTTTACTTTCTCTTTAGTTTTTGGATCACGTACTGTTTCACCATCTTGATAGATGCTAAAGACTTGCCCTGTTTCAACACCGTCAGCTGTGCCACGATCTACAGTAACAACACCATTTTTGGCTGCTGTACCGATTGATCCCATCACGCGAATAATTTTACCGCCGTCTTTTACCTGATTGGCATCAATTGGATAAAATAAAGTCGGTAGCATGGCATCTTGTTCAGCCATGATACGATCACCACGACGAACTTCACCGTTATAACTATCTGTCAGTTCAACTGTGGTGATGTCATTTTCGTTACGAATCGCAACGGCTGAAGCGACTTGGGTCAATTCAACACCAATGATTTGTTTTTTGCCATTTTGATCTAATGCGGTGTAGGGTTCACCTTCACGGAATACGCCATAGCGTTGACCGTTTTCAAGTCCTTTACCACGTACATAAACACTTTGACCCTTACCTGCCATTACACGATTATCTGCTGTACCTAAGATATAAGGTGTATTGGCAATCGCATCTGCTGGAATAACGAGGGTGCGTTCTAACCATTGTTGGATATGTGCTAAAGGAATTACGGGAACACTATTGTTCAACGCTTCAACACGAACCTGTGGACGTAAGTTTGAAGTATTACCTGTATAGCGACGAATAATACCGTCACAACCATCACCTTCATCTTTACCGATTAAAGGTTTACCGTTCAAACTACAAAGTAGTAAGCGATCCCCTGGATAAATCCAGTGCGGATTTTTCACATGTTTATTACTTGCCCAAATTTCGGGCCAGCGCCAAGGCTTACTTAAAAACTTACCCGAAATATCCCAAAGCGTATCGCCTTTTTTCACCACATAGACATGCGGTGCACCGACTTTGACTGAAGGTGGACTGACATTTGGGCTGGCTGCGTGGGCAAAATTAATGCTCATGCCTAATCCCGCACAAATTGCAGCGGCAATCAGTTGTTTTTTTAACCCCAAGGCATGAAATGAGTGTATGCCGTTTAAAACCTTTTTCATTATCATAATTCCTAAAAATTATGTGTGTAGTTGCGTTATAATAACGACTTTACACACAATTTTTTTGATCAAGTATTCCCTTTAGTTGGTTTTTTGATCAATGGCATAAGTGAGGACGACTGTATGGCCTTATTACCTATTCTAAGTTTTCCTGATCCCCGCCTTCGTACCATCGCCAAACCAGTCGAAGAAGTCACTGATGATATTCGTCAGCTTGCAGCAGATATGTTTGAAACCATGTACGAGGCACCGGGTATAGGTTTAGCGGCAACTCAGGTTGATCATCATATTCAGCTTATTGTTATGGACATCTCTGAAGAGAAAAACCAACCGATGGTGTTCATTAACCCCAAAGTCATTCCACTGACCGAAGATACTCAGCCTTATGAAGAAGGCTGTCTCTCTGTGCCTCAAATATACGATAAAGTTGAGCGTCCGTCACGTGTAAAAATCGAGGCAATTAACCTTGAAGGTCAAGCATTTGTGTTAGAAGCTGACGAACTTCTCGCTGTTTGTATCCAACATGAAATGGATCACTTAAATGGCAAACTTTTTGTCGATTATTTATCGCCATTAAAGCGTCAGCGTGCACGTGAAAAAGTGGAAAAAGTAGTTCGCCAACGTGAAAAAGAAAAAGTAAGCGTCAAACGTTAAGCGATAAACACTGTTAAAGATGCTTTCTTTGTTTCGTTGTGGTTTGTTACTCGCATTCACCGCGGTCTGTTTACAGATTGCGGTTTTCTTGCAGCCGCTACTTCCGAAGCAATATCAAATCGCGCCTGTATGTGAAACCATTACCAAGGCATTGCTTTTGCCTCAAGCGGAAACAGCGCAAAGTCACTCGGCACATAGTACACATCATCACAGCCATCAGCTTGAGCACGCTCAAGTCTCGATGCCGCAGCATGATCATCATGATCCCAATCATCAATGTCAGTACTGTACGGTCTATGCCAATTTAGTATTGCCACCTGAATTGGGTGTAAAAGAAGTTCTGGTCCGCATCCACATCCGTTTAGTTGCTTATCAACAAGCTTTCAAGCATGTTTACTTTGCACTGCAACGGCTGTTCTTATTGCCACAAGGGCGGGCTCCGCCACTCTCTGCATAACTTAAAAACTTCATTTTCGTTAGGGTTTTCAGAACTCTAGCGCTGTTTTATTTATGTTTTGAAGAGAGACCGATCATGGCTCAACCTAAATTTTTATTACAACCCCTCACGGTTGCGATTCTTGCTGCCTCAAATACCGCAATGGTCTGGGCAAATCCAGTTGTACAAGAAGATCATTCACATGCTCATGTTTCACTGGCGCCAATTGTTGTGACTGCACAACAACCGAATGAGAATAATGGTTTGGTGGTGCAAGCTGATCCTAAACAGCCGATTCAACCTGTACCTGCAACAGATGGGGCAGATTATTTACAGAGTATTATGGGTTTTAATGCCATTAAAAATGGCGGTACTAATGGTGATGTCACGTTCCGAGGCATGTTTGGTTCACGCATTAAAATGTTGGTGGATGGCAGTGAAAACCTTGGCGCTTGTCCATCACGAATGGATGCACCTACCTCATATATTCAACCGGAAAGTTTTGACAAAATTACCGTCATCAAAGGGCCGCAAACAGTTCAATATGCCAATACGGGTTCAGCCGCAACAGTAATTTTTGAACGTGAACCTGAAAAATTAACGCAAGAAAAACCGTATCGTGGACAGGCAAGTGTGGTGATGGGCTCTTATGGGCGTCTTGACCATAATGTTGAAGCCGCTGTTGGTGATGAGACGAAATATGCGCGTTTAAATGCCAATCGTTCGGAAGCGGATAATTATAAAGACGGTGATGATCAATCCGTACATTCGAACTGGAAACGCTGGAATGCTGATTTGGCTTTGGGCTGGAAACCAACGGATGATTCTTGGTTGGAGCTCCGTGCAGGTAAAGGTGATGGTGAAGCTGCCTATGCCGGTCGTGGTATGGACGGTTCACAATTTAAACGTGAAAGCCTAGCTCTACATGCTGAACAGAAGAATCTGACGGATGTGATTAAGAAAGTCGAAGCACAAGTTGACTATAGCTACAACAATCACATCATGGATAATTTCCGTTTACGTACACCACCAATGACAACCATGAAAATGCATGGCATGGAGATGACTGTACCGAATAAAATGGAAATGGAAGTGGCTCGCCGTACCCTAAACACCCGTTTAGCAGTGACGACAGACTGGGACAAGTTCAGTGTGGTGTCTGGGGTCGATACCCAGCATAACAAGCATGGTGGCAACATGATCATGTATGCAATGCCAAGCATGAATTCACCATTCAGCAATGACCTGAAATTCCAGTCTTATGGTGCGTTTAGTGAATGGACCTATAACACCGATGCGAATCAAAAATGGGTCGCGGGTGCGCGTGTTGATCAAGTCAAAATTGATAGTCTGGAAAATGGCAAAAGTCGAAGCGATACCAACCCAAGTGGTTTTATCCGTATCGAAAAAACCTTACCTGAACATGGTTTAAAAACCTATGCAGGCTTAGGTTATGTTGAACGTACCCCAGATTTTTGGGAACTCTATAGTACCTCTACCGATCGTGGTGTGGGTTCAACCGATATGATGGGTAAAACGACTTATCGTATGATTGATAACTTAGATAACCTGAAAAACGAACGTACTGCGCAGTTAGATGTAGGTTTTCAAGCGGAACATGGCGCATGGAATACATGGGCTTCTGCTTATGCGGGTTTAATTAAAGACTTTATCTTGTTGCAATACGGTGGATCAAATCAACGCTATCCTTTGGCGCGTAATGTAGATGCGACCATTGCTGGAGCTGAAGCTGGGGTCGGTTATCAATTTACAGATCACTTGCAAGCGGATGTTTCAACTATGTATGCATGGGGTAAAAACACTTCTGATGGTCGTGCTTTGCCACAAATTGCACCCTTAGAAGGACGTGTGAACCTACGTTATGTAGAAGAAAAATACAGCTTGGGTCTGTTATGGCGTGCTGTTGCTAAGCAAAACCGCGTGAGTTTGAATGAAGGTAATGTGGTTGGCTACGACATGAATCAAAGCAAAGCATTTAATACTTTAGCTTTAAATGGAACTTATAAGCTCACAGATGCGGTTGATGTTTCTGTAGGCGTAGATAATATGCTAGATAAAACCTATACCGAACACCTGAATAAAGCAGGCGCATCTATGTTTGGTTATGGGGCAAGTGAGCAGTTCAATAATATTGGACGCAACTACTGGATGCGTATGAGCATGAAGTTCTAATCAACAAAAAACAAGGTGGCTCAGCCACCTTGTTTTTCCTAAGTTTAAGCCAAACAGTCTTGTTTTGGCATTAAGCTATCGCAATACAATGGATTTAAAGCACATTGCAAGTCATCGATCTGTTCTTGAGTCACATAGCCTTTGGCTTTGAGATATTCTGCAACGCGATCATCACGCAGACTTAAAAATGCTGCATCATAAACGCCTAAATCAACAAATAAAGCAGCGGTTTCTAAGCCATTAAAATGGTCTAAGAACACATCATTTTCATACATTAAGAAAATGTGCGTCAAAGCAGCATTGGCATCGACTTTTAAGCGTTGGGCTAATTGTTCAGGGCGCGTTTTGATAAACAGTAAATCTGAAAGTTCATCGAACTGGGTTTTATCCAGTTGGTTTTCACCGCCTTTGACATGTCCTAACCATGCTTTAAATACCAATACTGCACCACCACGTAACAGCATACTCCAGATTTGATGACGTGTTTCATGATCAAGATGAGATGATTCTGCTTCGAGTGCGTCTAAGAAAGTCTCTTCTTGCTCTGCCAGTTTTTCAAATAAGCCAAGCCCTTGTGGGTGATAGGCAGCAGGTGCAAACACATCAAAATTGAGTTGGTTAAATACATTGAGTGCCAGTGGAACAGCGGCCTGGTAAAGCGTATTCAGTGCGCGTAAATGTGTTTCATCCAGTTTGCTGTGCACAAAGATGGTTTGCCAGTCCAGTTCCGGTAACAGGGCATTCGCACTGTATTGGCGATAAAACTGTTGTGAGCTATGGTCAGTTGAAGGGTGGCTGTTATTCATGATCAATGTCCTTTTTGACAATTTGTAATGAGAAACCCAACAAGCCGAGGTCTAGGTTTCGTTGAACTTGATCAATTTATGCGGTATCGAGAAAACAAGTAGAATACGACTAAAGTTGTAGATGTAATTTTAAGGGTTGAATTTAACAGTAAAAACAAACACTTGTTAAATTGTAAGTAAGTGTACAAACGTTCACTAATGTAAGTGAACGTTTTTGCCATAGCCAATAATGATTTGAGCACTTTGGTCAATTTATCATCGACTAAAGTGCATTGTTTTGATCATTTTGGCCTATGTTGCAAAATATTTTGCTAGTTATTGCATGGGCATGATTTTTAAACCAGATAGCCACGCGCGTAAGCCTGCAGGTTTGAGCGGCTTTTTCAACAACACAATATTCTGCTGTTTTAAGTAGTGCGGGAGCTCTGGGTCAGAATCTGCGGTAATAAGCGCGACTGGAATATGGGGCAGTCGATGTTGCTCAATGAAGTCTAGACCGCGTTGATCATGGTTCAAATGCTGGTCGATCAGCCAGACCTGAATGTCCTCTTGTTCAATCAGTCGTAGTGCTTGCTCAGGTTCTGTTGCAGTAAAAATCTGATAGCCCCATTTGCTCAGTAAAGTACGCATGCCTTCTAAAATGGTTTCGTCATTGTCCAGACACAATACTTTATAGGCGGTATGTTGTAGCGCTGTCACATGCGGTGTTGCCATTTGAATTTTTGGTGCTTCGGCAAGCGGTACTTCAATCATGAAGCAAGAGCCTTTGCCCAATTCTGAATAAACATGCACAGGAAAATCGAGCAGGCTGGTCATACGTTGTACAATGGCAAGGCCTAAGCCCAGACCTTGTTCACCCCAAGGCGAAGTATGTCCACAGCGTTCAAACTCTTGGAATAGTTTTAGGCGTTGTTGTTCATGAATACCTGGTCCTGTGTCCCAAACTCCGATACGAATATGGTTTGGACGCTGTGCCGAACGTAATACACCAACGACTACACGACCTTGAGCGGTATAACGCAATGCATTGCTGACAAAGTTTTGAATAATACGTCGCATCCATTGTGGATCGGTATCGACCCAAAATTTGGTGTCGTGAACTGACAGTTGAATATTGCGCTGTGCAGCAATGGATTTGAACTGTAATTCCAGATCATTTAATAGGTCATGCAGTGCATAAGCTTGCCGCTTTGGCTGAATCGTACCCCCTTCTAAACGGGCAATATCCAGTAGCGCAGAGAGCATGCTTTCTGCACCATACAAGGCACGATCCAGTTGTTGCAAGGTCTGTTGGTCTTCCGTTGAATGCACACTCTGCTCTAATGCGGTACTAAATAAACGGGCAGCATGCATCGGCTGTAATAGATCATGACTGGCCGCGGCAAGGAAGCGGCTTTTCGATTGATTGGCTTTATCTGCTTGTTCTAGCGCGAGTTGTTGCTCGGTCAATGCATTGGCAAGCTGCTGAGTTCGATCACTAACACGTTCTTCCAATACTGCTTCATTTTCACGGAAGGCAGTAATATCGGCAAAAGTGGTCACGAAACCACCGCCTTCAATTGGATTACCACGCATCTGAATGACCAACCCATCTTTGCGAATCCGCTCAAACTCATGTGCGCTACCCACTTTCATCCAGTGCAGTCGTTTACGCACATGTTCCTCAACTGGGCCAGGACCACATTCACCGCGTTCAGCGTTATAGCGAATCAGATCTGCGATCGGACAGCCGACGTAGACCAGATCTTTAGGATAATCAAATAGCTTTAAATATTGGTTGTTCCATGCCACCAGACACATATTTTTATCCACCACACTGACGCCTTGGGTCATATGGTCGATCATGGTCATGAGTAGGTTCTGGTTAAAACGCTGCCATTGTGAAGCTTGGTCGAGAATATTGGCAACTTGCCCGAGTGCCAAGCCATTGTTAATCATGGCAGTAGTGAGCAGTGTACGGGCAGAAGCTGCGCCAATAATCCCTGCCAGATACTGCTCAGTGAAACGCCACCACATACCATTGGCAACGTGATTTTCATTTAACACGACATGGTTTTGTTCACAAAACTGTTGGAAGGCTTGAAGGGTAGGTTTATCACCCGTAACCCGTTTGGCCAGAGCCAATAAGTCACCGACTTTCAGGCGTGCGGCATTCAGGTGTAGATCGCTTAGATCTGTATTGGACTGAGCCGATGGTAGAGGTTTACTTTCATAATAGAAAAAGCTTTCTGCTTGAATTTGCTCTGCCACACTTGGACGATATAGACGAGACACCCAGATATACAGCACCACATTGAGCCCCAGTGACCACAACACACCGTGGGTGAGGGGAGCAAAGGATTCGAATCCAAGCAATGCTTCAGGGCGTAAGCCATTGATATCGAAGGGGCCAAACAATAACAGATGTTGTGCAAATTCTTGATAGTGATCTGGTAGGCTGCGCAATACTGTTGGAAACAGCAGTGTATAGCTCCACATGGCAAAGCCCATGAGTAGGCCGACATAGACGCCTTGGCGACTTGCACCACGCCAATATAGCCCACCAATCAAGGCGGGAGAAAATTGTGCCACCGCACTAAAGGCCAATAAACCAAAGACTGAAAGTTGATTGATATCATTAAAGAAATGGAAGAATAAGAAGCCCAGTAACATCACACTGACGATACTAATGCGACGTGTCAATTTGAGTACGCGAGGTAGGTGCTGATCATGGCGAGAAATGATTTTAAAGCGCCATAATGCGGGCATGATCAGGTCATTACTGAGCATGATCGACAGTGCTACTGAAGCCACCAACAGCATGCCTGTAGATGCAGAGAAACCACCCAAAAAGGCCAATAAGGCCAACCATTCTTGTTGATAGCTTAAAGGTAAGGCCAATACCGCAATATCAGGTGTACCAAGTGATTCAGGTAAAGAGTGTAGCGCCCAACTGGCAATCGGAATAATCGCAATCACAGTAAGAATCAGATAGGCTGCGAACCAGCGTCGTGCACCACGAATATGCTTTTCATCCCGTAATTCAACCACTGCTACATGAAATTGACGTGGCAAGCAAATCATGGCTAAGCCTGCAAGTAGGGTTTGAATCCAAAAAGTTTCAGGCACCCCCAGTTGTTGTAGGTCATGAAAATGCTGACTGACATCGCTGCTGACCTGTTTGATATTGTCGGGTGACTGTAATAAGAAAAAAGCAGCAACACAGAGCAAAGCAAACAGTTTAACAAAGGACTCAAACGCCACTGCCAGCATTAAACCACCGTGCTGTTCGGTATGCGCAATATGGCGAGTGCCAAAAATCATTGCCAAAATCGCCAGCACTGCGGTTAGCACTAACACACTATTGGTAGTGGTATGGATATGCGCATTTTGCTCGAGAATGATGGATGCACTGAGGGCAATGGCACGCAATTGCAAAGCCAAATAAGGCACGATTGCAATCACGGCAAGGATGGTCACCAGTGCTGCTAAGCTGCCGCTTTTGCCATAACGCGCTGCGACAAAATCGGCAATCGAAGAAATCGCATGATGTTGACGTATTCGACCTAAGCGTTTCCAGATGTCATAACCAAACCAGATGAACAGCAAGGGACCGAGATAAATCGGTAGAAAAATAACCCCCTGACGTACCGCAGCACCTGTCGCACCGTAAAAGGTCCATGATGAGCAATAGACGCCTAAAGTTAAACTAAACAGTAGCATGCGGCCGCGAGTGCTTAAACGGCTGGCATGTTTTTCACCAAAAAAAGCGCAGCCGAATAACAGCACAATATACAGGGCAAGCACACCAAGAATAAGCCAACTGTTCATATTGCTCACGTGATCAAATTCCATTTTTTATCATACCCGAAGTGCGGGTATAGCAAGGAGTAGAGATTGTCATTTAGAGACCAAAGTCTAAGTTACGAGTCAAGCATAATCTTGTTACTTTGGATAATGAAAAATCCCATGTGAAAAAGGGGTCCACGGTTGGACACAAAAATAAGGAGTCAATTATGGATGATTCACAGGTAGATCGAATTCTACGAAATCCAAAGTTTCAAGAGATGGTCAGCAAAAAGCGCACATTAAGTTGGACATTAACAGCAATCATGCTGTTTATCTACGTTGGGTTTATGCTTTTGGTTGGCTATAACAAAGAATTTTTAGCAAGTTCATTTAGCGGTGGTGTGACCACATGGGGAATTCCCCTTGGTTTAGGCATTATCGTATTGTCATTTATCTTATGCGGTGTGTATTCCTATATTGCCAATACGAAACTTGACCAACTGAATGAAGCAGCCCTCAAGGAAGTTGAGGCCATTGCACATGAAAAAGGGATGCACTGAGATGAAAGGGACATCATTCAAAGCGATACTGTTCACGCTGCTAAGTTTTTGCTGCTCAAGTATTGCATTCGCGGGTCCAGACCTAGGTGCTGCTGAACAGCAGGCGACCAACTGGCACGCAATCATTATGTTTATGATCTTTGTCGGTTTTACATTGTTCATTACCAAATGGGCGGCAAAGCAAACTCAATCTGCACAAGACTTTTATACGGCAGGTGGTGGAATCAGTGGTTTCCAAAATGGTTTGGCGATTGCGGGTGACTATATGTCAGCGGCATCATTTTTGGGTATTTCAGCATTAGTTTTTAGTTCAGGTTTTGATGGCTTACTTTACTCACTTGGTTTCATGGTGGGTTGGCCAATTGTACTTTTCCTTGTTGCGGAACGCTTACGTAACTTGGGTAAATATAACCTGTCAGACGTGGTGTCATTCCGTTTGGAAGAAAAGCCAGTCCGTACCTTGGCAGCTTTCAGCTCATTGGTCGTGGTTGCGTTCTACCTGATTGCACAGATGGTAGGTGCAGGTCAGTTGATCAAATTGCTATTTGGCTTGAACTACAACATCGCAGTTGTGATCGTCGGTCTATTGATGATGGCTTATGTGATCTTCGGTGGTATGTTGGCAACGACTTGGGTACAGATCATCAAAGCGGTGATGTTACTCAGTGGTGCGACTTTCATGGCCTTTATGGTAATGAAAGCAGTTGGCTTTAGCTTCACTAATATGTTTAACCAAGCCATTGGTGTGTATAGCCAAGCGCATAGTATGAGCTGGGAGGAAGCATCAAAAATCATGGGGCCAGGCAAACTCGCGGCAAATCCAATTGATGCGTTATCACTTGGTCTTGCGTTGATGTTTGGTACGGCAGGTTTACCTCATATTCTTATGCGTTTCTTTACCGTAAAAGATGCGAAAGAAGCACGTAAATCAGTTGTGGTTGCAACAGGCTTTATTGGTTACTTCTATCTGCTCACCTTCATTATCGGTTTCGGTGCAATCCTATTTGTTGCGAACAACCCACAGTTCCTTGATGTTGCAAAAGCAGCAGTGACAGGAAAATTAGAGTTGGTTGGTGGTAACAACATGGCTGCTGTGCATTTGAGTGATGCAGTTGGTGGTGACTTGTTCATGGGCTTCATTTCAGCGGTCGCATTCGCAACAATTCTTGCGGTGGTAGCTGGGTTGACTTTGTCAGGTGCTTCAGCGATTTCACATGACTTGTATGCCAACGTGTTCAAGAAAGGCAAAACTACCCCTGAATCTGAATTGAAGATGTCAAAAATTGCAACTTTAGGTTTAGCAATCTTTGCCATGATCTTGGGTATCTTGTTTGAGAAGCAAAACGTTGCTTTTATGGTGGGTCTAGCATTCTCAGTTGCATGTTGTGCAAACTTCCCAATTCTCGTGTTATCAATGTTCTGGAAAGGTTTGACCACACGTGGTGCAGTGATTGGTGGCGTTGTTGGTTTGGTTGGTGCGGTAAGCCTGATCATTCTATCTAAAGCAGTTTGGGTGGATACCTTGGCAATTTCTGAAACTGCGCCAAACCCATTCAATGGTCCAGCATTATTTGCAATGCCTTTATCATTCCTTTGCTGCTGGTTCTTCTCTGTAACTGATAAATCAGCGCGTGCAGAGAAAGAACGTAAAGCCTTTGATGCTCAGTTTGTTCGTTCAATGACAGGTATTGGTGCTTCTGGCGCGTCAGATCACTAATCAAAACCAAGCATAAAGTAAAAGCCCTCATTGATTGAGGGCTTTTTTATGGCTTATTGATGCATACTGGCCAGTTGCTGCCCTTGATTGCGGTATAAAGACAAGCCAATGCGTTGTACCTGCCGTCCATTTTGTTCAAGGAAGCTGTTTAATTTTGGAATATGTTTAGCGCCTGTATATAAAGCTAAATTACGACCAATCAGATAATACGCAAACCAAGATGCCGATTGAGGGGCCAAACCGAGCTTCCGCATTTTCTTACGGCCAATAAAAAATTGAGTAATCTCTAGATGTTGCTTATAGGCCAGTTTTTGTTGGAAAGAACGTAGATAGCGATATTTTCGCTCAAAGGGTTCTTTGGAAAGACTGGAACCCAATGAAACGCTGCTGGCATCAGATTGAGGATGTGCGAAGTGCATCCAGTAAATCAGTTTCCAACCATCGGCTTCATGATCGACTAACCATTTTTCTTCAACGCCCATTAGCCAGCCTGCGTATTTCCAAAAATGTAGAAAGCTGTCGACTTCTTGTTTACTCGGAAAAATGCCTAAAGCCCGTATCCCAAGCAATACCACACCACTAAAAGCGATATTGGTCATCGCCTGATCATATTGATTGATCGGAATTCCCCAAGTGTCGGCATCCCATTTTTCTGATTTTTGCAGTTGATGACGCACGAGTGAATGAATAAAACGTACAAAAATGGTGGAGGTGAAACCTTTGCTAAAACGTTCAAAACCATTTTGTTCGGTAATATCGACCCACCATTTGGTGGTTTCAGCCAAACGTGTACCTGCCTGTTTTTTTAATGCGCCTGTCAGTACCAAGGGTTGGTTAAAACCAGGGTACATATAGCCAGTCATTAGGGATAAATCTCGGAGGATCAGTCCGTTATTGATTCCCAAACGATAGGTAAATTTCAGTGCAGCATCAATTTTGTTTTGATCATACCAAGCAGGTTTTTGTTCAACGAATTGGAAGAAGGTAGTGAGTTCAGGAATTTCATGTGGCAGTTTATCGAGGCCTTGATATAGGGCAGTTTCAAAGTATTTACGATGTTGTTTCGGATTCTGAAGCACCCATAGCAGCAGTTGATCCATGAGTGCATCACCGCTTTGCAGGGCGGTATTCAGTGCCTGATACTCTGCATAACTTGGCTGAACCTGTTGATGGGTCATATAACTCAGAATTCTGGTTTTGATATTGGATTGACTCATGTCTTCAAACGCGGCCAAGCGTTTGGGTTTAACAATGTTTTGCATTGCATAAAGCCTCTGATTGTTATTTAATCAAAGCTTAATATGAATAATTGTTCGCATTCAATTCGCATTCTAGACGAGTCTGTTTATGAGAAAACGACCACAGCAGCAACGTGCCAAAATGATTGTCGAAAGCATTTTGGAAGGGGCGCAGAAATGTATTTCTGAATATGGGGTGTTACAGGTGACTACACCTAAAATCTCTGAAAAATCAGGCGTCAGTGTTGGATCGATTTATCAGTATTTTGAAAATAAAGAACAAATCATCGCAGAACTATTATTGCGTAAAAGTGAAAGCTTGGGGCAAGCGGTAAAACAGTTGGTGATGCTACAACAGCAAAGCTCTATTCAAGACATCATCACATTAAGTATTGCTTTTGGCTTTGAATCTTTGAAATCCGATCAAGGTTTTTTTATCGAAATCTTAAAAAACTGGCATGCCTATAGTGACTCGGAAGCGGCACAAGTTTTAGAGCAGCATTTTTTAGAAGTCGGCATGTATTTATTCGGACGTTATTATCCGAACTGGGATTTTGAGACCTTAAAACATAAGTCTTTTGTGATTATTAACAGTACCTTATTTACCATGATGCGTTATGCCAGTAAAAATACTTTTCTCATTGAAGAACAACGACTGCAACAAGAACTCTCGAAAATGATTGTTTCTTTTTTAGATGCAGTATGATGCACTCAACAAAAATGAAAACCATAACAAGATTCAGGAAAACAACATGCAAACCTTAAAACAATTTTGGCAAGGCTTTCGTTTACTTCCATCTGCATGGTTATTGCTGGTTCAATTGGCTTTGTTAATTTTGGCGATGCTCACTTATGGCGATAGCGAATTTCGTGCCTTAACTTGGTCATTGGGCGTATTGGCCTTACTGATCATCGCTAAAGTGATTCGTCAAACCCCTGTATTTACCTTTTGGGGACTGGTTTTTGTCAGTGGTGCTTTTTTATTTTCGATCCTGATTTTTATTGGCTATAGCAATTTGATGATTCAGATCATCGCACATAGTTTTGAAGCGTTGGCTTATTTCTATGCAGCATATGGTTTGTTGCGCTATATGTTTGCGGATCGTTATCTCACCAAAGATGAATTGTTTGCGGCAGGGGCGGTATTTACCCTCATCGCTTGGGCATTTGCCTTTCTATATAGTATCTGTCAGTTGTTGCTACCGAACAGTTTTCAAAATTCAAATCAACCGCAGGCATTACAACATTGGTTGGATCTTTTATTTCTCAGTTTCAGCCTACAGTCGGCAACAGGTTTATCTGATTTGATCCCGATTAGCCCAGCTGCAAGAGTACTGGCAATGTTGCAAATGTTTGGTGGGGTGATGTATCTGGCTGTAGTGGTATCTCGCTTGATTGCATTGCAATATATTAGTCATCAGCCTAAAAATAATTAATTTGATGCATATGTTGAGATTGTCGGTACAGCGGTCTCTTGTTGCAGCCATTCGATGAATTTCAGCATGATAGGGTTGTCTGGCTGTTCGGCATATACAAAATAATAGCAACGTGAACCAGTCAATTTATGTGATGACACGATGATGAGTTCGCCTTGGTTCAATTCTTTTTCAATCAGCATTTGCGGAATTAATGCCACACCTAGATGATGTGTGGCAGCAACAGCCAACATGGAAAAAAGCTCATGACGCTGGCCTTCCATGGCATATGGCGCATTGTAATTTAGACTCTCAAACCATTCCTTCCAAATTGCTGGGCGAGTGGTTTGCTGTAATAGTGGGAGCTTCGAGAGTTGTTCAGCACTTAGATCAAGGGTGGCAGGTGGGTCGTATTCAATCGATGCTGGATAAAATTTCTTGATCAAGGCTGGCGAGCAAACGGCAACAACCTCCTCAGGCATTAAAAAATGTGCTGTGGTGCCAGGCCAGTTTTCCACTTGAGCAGGTGTGCCTGCATAAATTGCGGCATCAAAAATTTGTTCACTAAACAGAAAAGGCTTGGTACTGGTTTCAAGGTGAATGGTAATTTCAGGGTAGCTTTCATTAAAATGATGCAAACGTGGCAATAACCAACGTGTTGCAAAGGTTGGAACCACGCCCAGTTTGAGTGTACCGCCCAGTCCTTGATGCGACATTAGATCAAGGGTGCTGTGCTCCAGTCCCAACAGATGTGTCTTGATATTCTTGAGGTATTGCTCACCAGCACTTGTGAGCTCTACGCCATGCCTTACTCTGTGAAACAATTGCAGATTGAGAAATTCTTCTAATTGTTGAATCTGCCTAGAAATCGCACTTTGTGTCATGCTGAGTTCCTGTGCTGCATGGGTATAGGTTTTATGTTTGGCAGCCGCTTCAAAGCAAATTAGTGACTGTAATGAGGGAATCATACGTCGCATAACAGCATCCTTGAATTAATTGCGAAAAAGAGTGATGACCTGAAGATCGTTCAAATTTTTACCTTATCCTGAACCCTCTTTTTAGCAGAACAGCAGCAGTGATTTCAATTGAGCTATGCGTTTTCTGCATAGCTGTATGAAAAAACATCGTTTGCTTCACTGTGCAATCTGGCCTAGCATCAACAGCAGAACTTATATCAAGATCGATTAAAAGGAAGATAAAAAGTCATGGCAAATCAAGGAAAGCGTGTCTCTTTTAACTGGCAAGATCCATTTTTACTTGAACAGCAACTCAGCTCAGAAGAGCGCATGATTCGTGACAGTGCTCAGGCCTACTGTCAAGATAAGCTCATGCCACGTGTATTGGAACAATTTCGCCATGAAAAAACTGATCCAGCTATTTTTCGGGAAATGGGTGAGCTAGGACTGTTGGGTCCAACCATTTCAGAGCAATATGGTGGTGCAGGACTGAATTATGTCAGTTATGGCTTGATTGCCCGCGAAATTGAACGAGTCGATTCAGGCTATCGTTCGATGGCCAGCGTACAAAGCTCATTGGTAATGGTACCGATTGATGAATTTGGTACCGAAGCACAAAAACAGAAATACCTCCCTAAACTGGCAACAGGTGAATACATCGGTTGTTTCGGTTTAACTGAGCCTGATCATGGTTCAGACCCTGGTAGTATGTTGTGCCGCGCTAAAAAAGTTGCAGGCGGTTATCGCCTTAGTGGTAGCAAAATGTGGATTACCAATAGTCCAATCGCAGATATATTTGTAGTCTGGGCCAAAGAAGTTTCTGAGACAGGCAATGTCGGGGAAATTCGCGGTTTTATTTTGGAAAAAGGCTGGGAAGGACTGTCTGCGCCTGCAATACACGGCAAGGTCGGACTTCGTGCATCGATTACCGGTGAAATCGTGATGGATCAGGTCTTTGTGCCAGAAGAAAATGCGTTCCCTGAAGTGCGCGGTCTGAAAGGACCATTTACTTGCCTGAACAGTGCTCGTTATGGTATTGCATGGGGAGCAATGGGCGCTGCGGAATTCTGTTGGCATACCGCGCATCAATACACCATGGATCGTAAACAGTTTGGTCGACCTTTGGCCGCCAATCAGCTGATTCAGAAAAAGCTGGCGGATATGCAAACCGAAATTGCTTTGGGCCTGCAAATCGCATTACGTTTTGGACAAATGAAAGATGCAGGTATTGCTTCAGTAGAGGGGACTTCGCTGATCAAACGCAATAACTGTGGTAAAGCGCTGGAAATTGCCCGTTTGGCGCGTGACATGATGGGCGGTAATGGGATTAGTGATGAGTTTGGCGTGGCACGGCATCTAGTCAATCTGGAAGTGGTGAATACCTATGAAGGCACCCATGATGTACATGCCTTGATTCTCGGGCGTGCGCAAACAGGTATCGCTGCATTTTCTAACTAAAGTTTCATCACCTAGTTGAATTGAAAGATACGCTTTCGGGCGTATCTTAGGGCAAATTCACGCCTAAAAAAATTGACCTATACCAATTAAAATCGTCAAGGATTCATCAAGCGCATTTTAGGTGAAAAATGACACTTTGCTAAAAACAATAAATAGCACTGTAGCAAAGTATTCATCACATTAATGATTGATGAAAGACCAGACCCATTTGAGAAAATGAGGTGTCAAATGAACAATGATGTTCAAGCGGTAGCAAGTCCTAATATGAGCAAATGGCCATCCAATTTGGGAACCTATGAGCGGATTACTCCACACACATGGAAATTTGCCTTGTTGTTTGCCTACTTCGCCATGGTGGTGGATGGTGTCGATATTATGTTGCTGTCCTATAGTCTGACCAGCTTAAAAACGGAATTTGGATTATCTACCTTTCAGGCGGGTGCACTTGGTAGTGCATCTTTAGCTGGGATGGGGATTGGCGGTATTTTGGGTGGTTGGGCCTGTGATAAATTTGGGCGGGTCAGAACCATTGCCCACTCCGTGACTTTCTTTTCAGTTGCGACCTGTTTGTTGGGCTTTACCCAAAGCTTTGAACAATTTATGTCACTACGTTTTATCGGAGCATTAGGGATAGGTGCCCTGTATATGGCTTGCAATACCTTAATGGCTGAATATGTTCCAACTTCTTATCGCACCACAGTACTGGGCACTTTACAAACGGGTCAAACCGTTGGCTATATCGTCGCAACCTTACTTGCAGGTGCCATCATTCCAGAACATGGCTGGCGTATTCTATTCTTCATTACCGTGATTCCTGCAGTAATTAATATCATTTTGCAGCGCTTTGTGCCTGAACCTAAATCTTGGCAGCTCTCAAAAATTAAAAGCTTGTCCCCTCAAATGCAGGACGTTGTTACGCCCCAAGAACAACCGAAAAGCCAAAGTATTTATAAGCAAATTTTTGCCAATCTAAAGCATCGGAAAATGTTCCTGTTGTGGATGAGTACAGCCTTCTTTTTGCAGTTCGGTTATTACGGTATTAACAACTGGATGCCAAGTTATCTGGAAACTGAAGTGAATATGAACTTTAAGTCGCTCACCAGTTATATGGTTGGTTCTTATACTGCAATGATTTTAGGAAAGATTCTGGCTGGTTATTTGGCGGATAAATTCAATCGCCGTGCCATTTTTGTGTTTGGAACTTTGGCCAGTGCAATCTTTTTACCAATCATTATTTTCTTTAATACGCCTGACAATATTCTGTATTTATTAATTACCTTTGGCTTTCTTTATGGGATTCCATATGGCGTCAATGCAACCTATATGGCGGAATCTTTTTCAACTGATGTGCGTGGCACTGCGATTGGTGGGGCTTATAACATCGGTCGTGTGGGTGCAGCAATCGCACCAGCAACCATCGGTTTTTTAGCTTCTGGCGGAACCTTTACCATGGCATTTATTATCATGGGAGCAGCCTATTTTATTGCAGGGGTGTTACCAGGGTTATTTATTCGTGATCGTCAATACGATCCACAAAAAGCATAATCAGGAGGGATCATTATGGGTGCATTGACAGGTTTGCGTGTACTAGATCTAAGTCGGGTTTTGGCAGGGCCTTGGTGCAGTCAGATTCTGGCTGATTTAGGGGCTGAAGTCATTAAGATTGAACGTCCTAAAACGGGTGATGATACTCGTATGTGGGGACCACCATGGATGAAAGACGATACGGGACAAAGCACACGAGAGGCGGGATATTATCAATCTGCGAATCGGAATAAATATTCGGTTGCGATTGATATAGCGTCAAATGAAGGCCAGACTTTGCTCAGGGAGATGGTCAAAGACAGTGATGTCCTGATTGAAAATTATAAAGTCGGTTCATTGCGTAAATATGGGCTGGACTATGCCAGTTTAAGCGAAATCAATCCGGGGCTGGTCTATTGCTCAATTACGGGTTTTGGGCAAACGGGACCACGTGCATCTGAACCTGGTTATGATTTTGTCATTCAGGGTATGGCGGGATTGATGAGTATTACGGGTGAACGTGATGATTTAGCAGGTGGTGGCCCACAAAAAGTTGGGGTTGCCGTTACCGATTTGCAAACAGGTTTGTATGCCACGATTGCGATTCAGGCTGCACTTTGGTCGCGTCAAACCACGGGGAAAGGACAGCATATTGATTTGTCTTTGCTCGATGTACAGGTCGCAGGTTTAGCCAATCATGGGATGAACTACTTGATTACAGGGCAGGCACCGAAGCGCTGGGGCAATGCACATGCCAATATTGTGCCTTATCAAACTTTTAAGGCAAAAGATAAGGACTTTATTATTGCTTGTGGTAATGATGCCCAGTTTAAAGCCCTGTGTCAGGCTATCGGTCAAGCTGAATGGGCTGAGCATCCCAAGTTTAGATTCAATCAGGATCGACTTGCACATCGTGGAGAGTTGACCACTTTAATGGATCAGCATTTTCTTAGCCAAGCTGCACAATATTGGGTAGAACGGATTCATGCAGTCAAAGTGCCTGTCGGCATGATCAATAATGTGGATGAGGCATTACAAGAACCCCAAGTACAAGTACGGGAAATGGTGGTCGAGATCCCACATCCCCAATATCGTCATTTTAAAATGATTGCGTCACCGTTGAAGTTGTCTGCAACACCTGTGGAATACCGTCTTGCACCACCACGTTTGGGAGAGCATACCCATCAAATTTTGGCAAAATATTGCTCAGCAGAAAACTTAGTACATTTAACTGAACTCGGTGTCATCGGGCATTTGTAAAAATGCCTGAAATTTATTTTTAACGTTTAGATTGCTTTAAATCTGTATTTGATAAAAGAGTGCAGTGGTTAAACATTATCTTTGTTACAGCATTACAACTGCTTTATTTTTCACATTTTTTATAATTAGTCTCGAGTTTTACATGCTTTAAGCTCGCTTTTAATCACATTGTGAATGTCTTCTTTGGCCATTATGGCCTGTCCATTATCATTAGAATAACGTGGGGGAATTATGCCTTCCAAGCCATCTTCGCATTTTGCGAATGTCAATCCAAACGTGTTTTTAAGCACGGTAATTATTATTGCGATTTTTCTGGCAATCGTCATTATCGCACCGAGTTCATTTGAATTTTTGACTCAACAATTAAAGCAGTGGATCACAGACTCATTTAGCTGGTTCTATGTATTGTCTGTTGCGGTCTTCCTGATTCTATTGATTTATATTGCCTGTTCGGCCAGTGGAAAAATCAAATTAGGGCCTGATCATAGTCAGCCTGAATATAGCAATGGCTCATGGTTTGCCATGCTATTTACTGCAGGAATGGGGATCGGATTAATGTTCTTTGGTGTGGCGGAGCCAGTGATGCACTATGTCACCCCACCAAGTGGTGACCCTGAGAGTGTAGCCTCTGCACAGCAAGCTTTACGCATTACTTTTTTCCATTGGGGTCTACATGCGTGGGCAATTTACGCCGTGGTTGGATTGGCTTTAGCCTATTTTGCTTATCGTCATAATCTGCCTTTAAAAACGCGTTCAGCTTTATATCCGATTATAGGAAAGAAGATTTATGGTCCTTGGGGCGATGGTATTGATACCTTTGCCACCATTGGTACGGTCTTTGGGGTAGCAACCTCTCTGGGTTTTGGTGTTACTCAGATTAATTCTGGCTTACATTATTTATTTGGGGTGGAGCAAAGTAGTCAAGTCCAAGTGGGTTTGATTGTCTTTGTAAGTATTCTCGCTTCAATGTCAGTATTTCTCGGTTTGGATAAAGGCGTAAAACGTCTTTCTGAGCTGAATCTGGTCTTGGCTTTGGTACTTTTAGCCTTTGTATTTATTGCGGGCCCAAGTATCTATCTACTACAAACGACCATTCAGAACATGGGTTCGTATATGTCGAACCTATTTGGTATGACCTTTAATCTCTATGCTTATCAACCGAATGGCTGGATTGGTGGTTGGACCATTATGTATTGGGCATGGTGGATTTCATGGTCGCCATTTGTTGGGATGTTTATTGCACGTGTATCGCGTGGCCGAACCATCCGTGAATTTATTGTCGGTGTATTACTCATCCCGACTGGTTTTACCATTATCTGGATGGGCTTTTTAGGGAATGCTGCACTGTTCAATATTATGCAAGAGCATAATGTGAGTTTGATTCATGCCGTACAAAGTGATTCATCTGTTGCGTTATTTGAATTTTTGAATCATTTGCCTTTTTCAGGGGGGATGAGTTTACTCGCGACAGTATTGGTGATGTTATTCTTCGTCACATCTGCCGACTCTGGGGCATTGGTAACGGACTACCTGACTGCTAAAACCGAAAATTCACCGACATGGCAAAGACTATTTTGGACGGTATTAATGGCAGCATTGGCTATTATTCTATTGTTGGTCGGTGGTCTATCTGCATTGCAATCCTCCATCATTATGAGCGCATTGCCTTTTACTTTTATTATGTTGCTAATGAGTTGGGGCTTATTGAAAGCCTTGAAACTTGATGTGACCAAGATGAAAGCGATTCAGGAAGCACGAATTACACCGCGAGCGATTAATAACCCAAGAAGTTGGCAGCAACGTTTGGGGCTGATCATGCATTATCCGCATACAGAGGAAGAAGTTCAGCAATACATCGATACGCAAGTTCGAAAGGCTTTTGAAAGCATTCAACGTGAATTTAAACGCCGTCATTTAGAAGTGGATATTCGTGAGATAGAAAATGGCTTGCAACTGCATGTCGATCATCATCATGAAATTAACTTTACGTATAAAGTGGTTTCTCATGCCACTGTCCCACCTAGCTTTATGTTAGGGCGTGCAGATGAAGATGAGGCCAATTACTTTCAGGCAGAAGTGTTCTTAAGAGAAGGTGGTCAAAATTATGATGTGATGGATTGGACCCAGGAAGATTTAATCCAAGATATTATTGATCAATATGAACGCCATCTTTATTTCTTGAATATTGTGAGAGGCACAAGTTCTTAATCAAAAATTCTGACTGCAATATTGAAAACAACGGTTTTGAGCTTATCAAAGCCGTTGTTTTTATTTGGATGATTGTATTTTAAGCATGAAGAGGATGCTGGAAAGACTTTTTAGTGAAGTGAGGAGGCTAAAATAAAAGCTAAATATAAAGATTAAGTTGTTTTTCCGCTGATAATTAAAACAAATTTAATAAAAAATGATTAAATTACAGTGACTTACTTTATTTAAATTCACTTTTAAGATAATTAATAAATTTTAAATTATATAAATCAGTGAATTAGATAAGTTAAAGTTTAAAAATAAAACAACCGAATAATTTAATTTTTAAAAGTGCTTGCACCTGCCCTGAAATGCTGTAGAATGCACATCCATCGGCGGTGATGCAGATAAAAACTTGTTGAGAAACAAGGATTTGGCTAGAAAGGTTGGATTCTTGGTTTGATTGATAAGTTTGCTAAA
>NZ_VWVZ01000007.1:0-207661 GCF_011753255.1 Acinetobacter sp. Tr-809 | reverse complement strand
ACCAAATCCAGGTAACTTACCAAACGGCAGTACAGTGACTGCGGTCGCGACTGACCCAGCGGGTAACCCATCATTACCGGGCAGTGAAGTGGTAGATAGCTTGCCACCAGATACGACAGGTACGGTACTGAACGTCAATGCAGTGACTGCGGACAACGTGGTTAATGCAGCAGAGGGTGCAGGCAATGTAACCGTCACAGGTACCTTAACGGGTGTTCCAGCGGATGCAGCAACCACAGTTGTGACCTTGCTGATCAATGGTGTGACCTATACAGCGACAGTTGATCCATTAACAGGCAACTGGACGGCAAGTGTTGCGGGCAGTGATCTGTTGGCTGATGGTGATAAAACCATTGATGCCACAGCAACATTTACAGATACAGCGGGTAACAGCAGCAACATCACTGATACCCAAGTGTATACAGTAGATACCACACCACCGAACCCAGCGGGTGCGGTATTAACGATCGGAACAGTGACTGCGGACAATGTGGTTAATGCAGCAGAGGGTGCAGGCAATGTAACCGTCACAGGTACCTTAACGGGTGTTCCAGTGGATGCAGCGACCACAGTTGTGACCTTGCTGATCAATGGTGTGACGTACACAGCGACAGTTGATCCATTAACAGGCAACTGGACGGCAAGCGTTGCGGGCAGTGACCTGTTGGCCGATGGTGATAAAACCATAGATGCCACAGCGACCTTCACCGATGCAGCGGGTAACAGCAGCAATGTGACTGATACCCAAGTGTATACCGTAGATCTCACACCACCGAACCCAGCAACAGCCGTGTTGAATATCAACTCAGTGACTGCGGACAACGTGGTTAATGCAGCAGAGGGTGCAGGCAATGTAACCGTCACAGGTACCTTAACGGGTGTTCCAGTGGATGCAGCGACCACAGTTGTGACCTTGCTGATCAATGGTGTGACCTATACAGCGACAGTTGATCCATTAACAGGCAACTGGACGGCAAGCGTTGCAGGCAGCGACTTGTTGATAGATAGTGATCACACTATTGATGCCACAGCAATATTTACAGATACAGCGGGTAACAGCAGCAGCATCACTGATACGCAAGTGTATACAGTAGATATCACACCACCGAATCCAGCAGGTGCAGTGATCAATATTGATGCAGTAACAGCAGACAATGTGGTTAATGCAGCAGAGGGTGCAGGCAATGTAACCGTCACAGGTACCTTAACGGGTGTTCCAGTAGATGCAGCAACCACAGTTGTAACCTTAGTGATCAATGGTGTGACCTATACCGCAATTGTGAATGCAGCAGCAGGCACGTGGAGTGCGGTGGTTGCAGGCAGTGACCTGTTGGCAGATGGTGATAAAACCATTGAAGCAACAGCAACCTTTACCGATACAGCGGGTAACAGTAGCAACATTATTGATACCCAAGTGTATACCGTAGATCTCACACCACCGAACCCGGCAACAGCCGTGTTGAACATCGACTCAGTGACTGCGGACAATGTGATCAATGCAACTGAGGGTGCAGGCAATGTGACCGTCACAGGTACCTTAACGGGTATTCCAGTAGATGCAGCAACCACAGTTGTGACCTTGCTAATCAATGGTGTGAGCTATACCGCGATTGTGAATGCAGCAGCAGGTACCTGGAGTGCGGTGGTTGCAGGCAGTGACCTGTTGGCGGATGGTGATAAAACCATAGATGCCACAGCGACCTTCACCGATGCAGCGGGTAACAGTAGCAATGTGACTGATACGCAACTATACAGCGTAAATTTAAATACCATCATCGCGTATGACAACATTGGACATGCTGTTCTTAGCCCACAACCAGCCTTGGTTCAAGATGATGTGAGTTTAGGCAGTGCATCATATCTGTTATTGACTTCATTAGCTGGAATTGATCTACAGCTTGGTGGGAATTCAATTGGCTTCAATGTCGCGACTAATCATGAAGGTACCGTGACATTCCAATATAGTGGTTTAATCGATGTTGGTTTATTGTCTGACTACAAATTGGTAGTACAGAAATTTAATACAACAACGAATCAATGGGAATCTATCCATGGTGATAGCGATGCATCACTTCTCAGCTTACATTTACTTGGCCTTGGTATCGGAAATGTGCCAGGTGTGGTACTTGAAGGCTTAGATGCTGGTCAATACCGTGGATTCCTGACTTACGATGGTTTATTAGGACTTGGTGTTCTCGGTACGCTATCTGCAACCATGGATGATTATGATCTGACCATCCCAGGTGGATACGAAGTAGGGAATGCCGAAGGTAACGTCATTCTTGATCCAGATCCAACAGGTCAAGTCGATCAAATCACACCAAACACTTATGTTTCTTCAGTGAATGGTCATCCGATTGATGCTGATGGAGAAACCTTCACGGGAACTTATGGAACAATTACTTTCCATCAAGATGGTAGTTATACCTATGTACCATTCTCGAATGGTTCAGGTGTCGGTCATAACGATGTGTTCACTTATACCCTAACTGATTCAGCCACTGGCGCGACAACACAGGCGAATTTGACCATTGTGTTTGATTCCATCCGAGCTGCGGATAACTTGGTTGAAGTGGAAATTAACCCTCAATATCAATTGGTGGGCACTGAAACTGATTCAGCGTTCTATGGTGTGTTGCTGAATGTTGGAAATCTGGTTGATTTACAACTTCTCACGGTGAACACAGTCGACTTTAATGTCTCTGCTGGCCAAGAGGGGGTTGCAACATTTAGCTTCAACAGCTTGATTGGTGCATCGGCACTCGGCAACTACAATGTTGTACTGCAAAAATACAATGAAGTAACAGGACAGTGGGAAGCGGTGAATGGTACAGGTGATCGTTCATTACTCAACCTTACCTTATTGGGTTCAACTCCAACAGCTCAAATTGCTGGATTGACAGAAGGTGAATATAGAGCGTTCTTATCCTTCAATGGTGCAGTAGGTGGTGCAATTGGCGTAACCTTAAATGGCGAAGTCAAACTTTATAACCCTGCTGTTGTGACTGGATACGATGTTGTTGCAGCACATGGTAATTTGATCTCTGATCCAAATACCAATGGCGCAATTGATATCGCTACGCCGAACAGTGTCATCAGTGAAATCAATGGAGTTGCCATCACGGGTTCTCCAACCACGGTGACAGGTGTTTACGGTACCTTAGTGATCTATCCAAATGGTGACTATACTTATACACCGAACCCTGCAAGTGCTGGTTTAGGGCAAGTGGATGAGTTCACTTATACCTTAAGAGATCCAGCATCTGGTACAACTTCACAAGCAACATTCTATGTTCATCTTGATAGTAAAGTTGTCGATATGAATTGGCCTGCTGATCCATCACAACCTGCAACTGTCAGCATCATTGCTGCAGACGATGCGGTCAATGCTGGAATCACCGCTCAACCTCATCTCATTGATGATGATCGAGCATTGGGTAGTGCAACTTATCTTGCATTGCTTTCATTGGCAGGTATTAACTTACAAGCACCTTTACCATTCGTGAACAGCACAGTGAGTTTCAATGTGGCTGCGGGTGAACAAGGAACAGCAACCTTCAAATACAGCAGTTTAATCAATGAAGGTGCACTGGGTGATTACCAACTTGTGCTCCAAAAATTCAATACGGTCACAGGTCGTTGGGAGTCAGTTACGGGTAGTAGTGAGGCATCCTTACTCAATCTTAGTATCTTAGGTATAGGCTTGAATGCTACACCTGGGGTTGTGATTGAAGGTCTGGAAGAAGGTCAATACCGTGCATTTATGACCTATAACGGTCTATACGGTAAGAGTATCTTAGGCACATTGTCAGGTACGATGGATGTCTATGACCCAACACTAGTGGACTACACCGGTGTTGCAACAGAAGGAAACGTGATTACTGGTTTAGGTGTTGGTACACATGCTGATTCGGTCACAGGTTATACCGTGGTTGGTTCGGTAACATTCAATGGTGTAACCACTCCGATCGATCTCACCAATGGCGCAACCATTGTGGGTCAATACGGAACACTGAAAATATTTGCAAATGGTGATTATATCTATACACCGAATAACACCAATGCAAATATCGGTTTGGTTGATCACTTCACTTATACCTTATCGGATCCACTTGGCGGCAACCTTGCAAGTGCCAACCTTGACTTCACAATTGGCAATAGTGCGCCAGTGATTGCGGTAGATGATCTTGCGGTTGCGGAAATCAATCCTGAATATCTACAAATCGGCAATGATATTGCAGTAGGCAGTCATGGTTATCTCGCATTGGTATCATTAACCAACAATTTTGATTTCCAACTAGGTTCAGCAGGTGTGAATTTCACACTGACTGACAGCACACTGAACGATGTAACGTTTAACTACAGTGCATTGATTAGTGCCAGCCTACTTGCTGACTATGTGCTCGTGGTTCAAAAATTTGATACTGCGACGAATCAATGGGTAGCTGTACATGGCACAGGCGATGCAGATTTACTCAGCCTCGCAGCCTTTGGTGGTAATACCGTTACATTAGATGGCTTGGGTGCAGGGCAATACAGAGCCTTTATGACCTATGCTGGTGGTGGTATCGGTGTCAGCTTACTTGGTACGCTTTCTGTTCAAAAAGATGTGTTCGATGCGACCAATATTACTGGATACAGTGTCCAAGCTGCAGAAGGTAATGTGATCCATGACATTGGTTTGAATGGACATGCTGATACTGCATCAGGCTTCAGTAGCATTACAAGTGTGATCTTCAATGGTGTTAGCCATACTGTAAATGCTACCGGCGTTACAACGATTGTGGGTGATCACGGTACATTATCGATTTACGCAAATGGTAACTACAGTTATCAACCAACAGCCAATGCAAGTGGCTTAGGACAAGTTGATCAATTCACTTATACATTGACTGATGGTTTGAATAGTTCGCAAGCGACCCTGTACTTCCATATTGATAGTGATGCTGTCGATATGACCTGGAACCCAACGGATCCTTCACAACCTGCTGACATTACAGTGACACCTGTAGATGCACTGGATGATGTGGTTTCTGCGGGCATTGATATTGTTCCACAAGGTCAACTTGGTGTAGCGGTGGGTTCTGCAAGTTACTTGTTACTGGTCGGATTAACCGAAAATCTAAACCTTTCATTACTAGGTACACCAAGTGTGAAATTTAATATTGCAGCTGGACATGGTGCGGATGTGACATTCTCTTACGCTCCAACTGTTTCACTGTCACTATTTAATGACTACAAAGTGGTTCTACAAGAGAAAGCGGCAGATGGTACTTGGCATAATCTCAGCGGTGGTTCAAGTACTGGAATATTGAACATTGGATTGTTAGGTAGTGGTGGTATTGGTGTAACAGTGCCTGACTTAGGTCAAGGTGAATACCGTGCCTTCATGGTCTATACCGGTGTTGGTGTCGGTATCTTGGGTACCATGAGTGTGGTTAAAGATGACTTTGATTACACAGTTGCTCCAACCAATACAGCGGTTGTTGCAACGGGTAATGTGTTGACCGATGACTCAATCACATTGACAACGCACGTATCCACAGTGACTTCGGAAATTGTGGGAGCTCCAGTCCAAACAGTTGGTACAAGTACAACGATTGTAGGTGCTTACGGTACGCTGGTAATTTCGGCAAATGGTCAATATAGCTACACGCCAAACACGAGTGATTTAAGTGCAATTGGTAAAGTGGATACATTTACCTATACGGTGCGTGACGTTCTGACTGGTGCAACCGATACAGCGAAACTACATATCCAAGTGGGTTCACCAGATGTGAAAGTGGTTTGGGATACAGCCAACCCAGCAAACGATGGCACCATCGAGATTGTTGCTAATGCTGATAATGTAACTGCAGCGACGGACTTCTCAAATACTAAAGATGCTGCTGTTGATGTAACTAGTCCTGATATTACGATTAGTGGTCTTGGCTTTACATCAGTCGATTCTAATAGCTTCACTATCGCAGCTGGAACAGTGGGTAGTATCGATCTAGCAGCAGTTTATAAGGTTCAACCTCTTCTCGGTGTTCTACCAACGATTAGTTATGTGATCCAAATATGGAATACAACAACAAATCAATGGGTTGACACAGTTTATAAAGGATCTCAAACAGCTTTAGGAAGTTTGGCTACGATTCAGCTCGGAAGTGTTGCGTTCCAAGATACTGTAGAAAATCTTGCAGCAGGTTTATACCGAGTCCATTATGGTTTACAAGGTGTCTCTGTTGGAACCACAACGTTAGATACCAGTGTTACAACCACAGCGGTTCATTTGAATCAATATAGTTCAGATTGGATCAACGGTAATGTACTGCTTGGAGATACGATTGGTGGTGTTGCGGATACAGGATTGTTATCTCATGAAGGTTATAAACTTCAAGTATGGAACAGTGTATCAGGTTCATATGTAGATGCTGTAGGTCAGTCGATTAATACAGGTAATGGTGTGTTAATCATGCAGTCCAATGGTGAGTATGAGTATCGTCCAAATGATGTCAATGTAACTTCACATTTAACATCTACAGACAGTATTGATTACAAAATCATTTCGGCAACTGGTGTTGAATCAACTTCAACTCTGAATATTAACTTGACACATCCTGATTACAACTTGCTTTATACAAGTACCAGTGGCAACGATACATTTACCAGTGCGATTGTTGGTAGCGGCTCAGATACCTTAATTTATCAAATACTGAATGGTACTTTGGCAACTGCGGGTAATGGTGCAAATACAGGTGGTAATGGTGTTGATCATTGGACTGGTTTCGTTGTCGGAAACACGGATACACATGCTGTTAACTATAATGATCAAGCAGATAAAATTGATATTCGTCATCTTTTAGATGGAGATCAAACAGATGGTAATATTGGTGAGTATCTGCGTGTGACCAACGTTGGCGGTAATACGGTGATTGGAATTGACCGTAATGGCGCAACTCCAATTATAGGAAGTAATTATATTGATCTTATTACCTTAGATGGGGTTACAACAAACTTAACGACCTTATTAAATAACCATCAAATTCTATACTAATTCAAATCTTTCACTTTAAAAAAGAGAACCTTCGGGTTCTCTTTTTCATTTTGAGAAGATCATAAGAATATATGGTATGGTGTTTAAAACACTTAAAAATTCTAAAAACTGAACATATATGAGCATTACAACGATTTCAGCATATGAGCAATTGGCAAACCAGCTCAGTGAGCAATTTTTCAAACAGCTTCAGCCGCATATTGATGTCTCTAAATCGGTTGTTTTCTGTTCTTATGGAGAGCAGACACAACGTTGCCAAGTCTGGAATTCATCATGTTCATATTTTGATGATATTCAACAGCAATTAGTTGACTTTCTGGAACATCAATTCGCTATAACTGAAAAACTGCCAACATTTCTGAAATTTGATGTTGCTTTTAATATCCAACAGGAAAATTGGCAAGATATTGAACAGACTTTAAAGAACCAATTCCATAATAATCATTACCGTAAAGGGATGAGCTTTGATGCGGATTTCAACATTTGTTTCTTGGAGCAAGAGCTTTATGGCAAGGCAATTATTCGTGCGCTGAGCTATAACACGCCTAACTTTGTTGATGAGAAAAATTTAAATAACGGTCTCTTAAGAAAATATCCGAATCAGCAACGCAGCATCAAAATTGCAGACCTTCAACAGCTATGGACCTTTGATACCCTAGCCGTAATCTATGAGGATCGACAGTTGATTCCTTTGCACAGTCAGTTCACTGAAAATGGCATGCGTTATCAACTTGAGCCGAAAAAACAACATTTCAAAAAAATGATCGAGGCAAATGCTAAATTTCTCTATCAGCACATTCAAAGTGATGGTCGATTCGCGTATGGTTTTTTTCCTGCCTATGATCGTGAAATCCGCAGCTATAACACGGTTCGGCATTGTACGTCGGTCTATGCTTTGCTCGAAACTTTAGCGATCCAATCACATCAAGCTTGTATCGAAAAAATTCAGTCTGCCATTGATTATGCCTTACAGCATTTTTATATCGAGAAACAAACGGAATTGGCGTATATGCTGGATGGTAATGAGGCTACGGGTCTAGATGAAATTAAGCTAGGTGCTAATGCCGCAGCGATTTTAATGCTTAGCAAATATCAAGAAATGACAGGAGATAATCGCTATCTTGCTTATGCTCAGCGTTTAGCCAACGGTATTTTGTCGATGGTCAATGAGACAGGTGAAACTACACATGTGCTGCATTACCCAAGCTATGAGATAAAAGAGAAATTCAGAATTATTTATTATGATGGTGAAGCCGCTTTAGCCTTATTACGTTTTTATCAACTTCACACAGACGAAAAATTACTGCAAACAGTCAAACAGATGTTTGAACGATTTATCACGCAAAAATATGATCGCTATCATGATCATTGGCTCAGTTACTGTACCAATGAACTGACAAAAATTTGTCCAGAAGAAAAGTACTTCCAGTTTGGATTAAATAATTATTTAAAACATATGGTTTTTATCCGTAACAGAAAAACAGCCTATGCCACTTTGTTAGAAATGATGATGGCTGCATATCAAATGGTTGTTCGGATTCGAGCGCTCGGTTTGGATCAATTGTTCGAAAAGGCGCACTTTGATGATCTAAAAAAGCTCATTGAGTTTCGGGCTGAGTTTCAACGGACAGGCTTTTTCTATCCAGAAGTAGCGATGTATATGGCTCGACCAGATAAAGTTTTAAATGCCTTTTATGTACGGCATGATCGTTTTCGTGTGCGGATTGATGACCAAGAACATAATCTTTCCGGCTACGTTGCTTATGTGCAACACTTTGAAAATGAAGCTTGAGGGGGGAAGCAATGAGTACACCTCAAGAAATCAAAATCATCAGCCAGATCGGCAATCAAAACTTTCAGCATCCCATTTGGCAAACTGAAATAGCAGGGGATTGTTCGTATTGGATTTTAGTACTTCTTAGTTTAGAACGTATTGTCGATGGATCGTTGCAACTCGATGATGTGGTGAGTCATCATATTCAAGCAAGCAAGGGATCAATTCCTGTCTTTGAAGATCACTATTCGATTCTGAAATTATTGCAAGCCTTAACCTTTACCCAAACTCAGGAAATTCAACAGCTTCTTGGCTGCCATTTATTTGGAAATTGGCAACAGGCACAAATTGAAATCAACACTAAAGCAGGGCAGTTTGGATTGAATATTCAGCATAAACATGATGCTACCAAAAATACCCTGCAAAAACTCTATGGTTTGGCTGAATCCATCTTTAATCTACCGATTGAATTATTGAATCAAGTCTTTGTAAAAACGTTCAATATGAATGGACAGGAGGTTGCTCCAATCCGTTCATTATGGACATGTAGACAGTTGGATGCTGTTCTTTACCTGACGGATCAAGCGCAAGATTATTACTTGTCTTATCGACATGCCAATCAGAGCCTTGGTATTTTTCACTTATTGGATCATGTGCATCGTATTGATCATTTAGTGCCGTATTATCATTCTTTTCAACAGGGGTTATTGCCTGTAAAACAGATTCAAGCCAAAAGTGAGTGGGTCAATATCATCGGCGATACTTATTTTGGTGAATTTTATACAGAGAAACGAAAAAATAAAGGTATCGATGATGCTTTGCAACGTTACGGTTACAGCCATTCCTTTGAAGCGATCAAACATTTTTTTGGCCCAGATGATATTAATATTGCCAATCTAGAAGCGGTTTTTAATCTCGAAGAAAACTCAATTTTAGCGGGAAGAAAAGACTATATCCTTGGTGCGCAGTCTGAGCCAACCTTGGCAGAATTTAAACGCATTCATATCAATACAGCGTGCTTGGCCAATAATCATTTAAAAGACTATGGTGACGCAAGTCTTAAACACACTTTGGAGCTGCTTGAGCAAGCCGAGATTGATTTTATCGGGGCTGGGACTGACCAGCAGCAAGCACATCAATGCTTGGAAATTCTCAGCGACGCGCAGAAGGTGGCTATTTTTAATGGCTATTGGCATCGAACAGCAGCTTATCAAGATTATGATTTTTACGCGCTTGGCAAGAGTTCAGGAGTGGCTTGTATTAATGCGGTTTTGTTTGAGCAAATCATGCAATATCGCGTCAAGCATCCGCAGCATAAGATCATTGTCATTTGTCATTGGGGTGTTGATTTTAAATCGATCCATCCAGAGCAAGAAAAACTTGCCAAGATATTGACCCAGATTGGGGCTGATCTCGTGATTGGGCATGGTGCACATACGATTCAGCCAATTCGATCTATTCATCAAAAGCCTGTCATTTTGGGTATTGGTAATGGGGTATTTAACAGTAATGGCAATTTTGAAAAATATCAGGCCCTTCCTTATGGGGGGATTATTCGTCTTAATTTAAGTCAAAATCGATTAAAGTTTTATCCAATTTATACTCATAATCGTGAAACTTTTTGGCAACCTCGTCCTGTCGATGAGGTGCAATTTGAGCAAGCGAAAACCCTTTTGACACGTCAACTCGACTCAGCAAATTACATGATTGGGCAGGATGATTTAGGCCATTATCTCCAGCTCAGCTTTTAAGGATATTGGTTGTAATTGTTGAGCATGATATTCAGCTGTTCTTTATTGAATCCCAGATTGCGTAGGCCACCACTACCTAAACGACAGTCATAGCTGCTCATAATATTGGTCGGTGTGGTTTTAGTGGCTTTGGGAGAACACACATGACCTAAGCCGAAAGCATGCCCCATTTCATGAATACTGGCGGCCTGAGTTTGATAATTCAGTCGTTCCCAATCAATCAAAATAAAAGGTTGTCCCTGATTGCGGAATCCCCAACTGGTAATGTCTGCATCTTTTAATTTTTCACCATAAGAATCATAAATAATAAACAGCACTTCCTTGCTTTTTCGACGAGGGAAGCAAGTTCTGACTGCGCTTGGTAGATTGTCTGGAATAATGGCTTTCGGTTGACTTAACTGCTTGGCAAGATCACATTTGCGCTTGCTAAAATCTTGATATGAATAATAACGATGAATTTTAAACTTAAAGATTTTTTGATTGTTCTCATCAACAAAATACTGGTTCAAAATTGCTAGTTCTTTATACATTTGTGCTTTGCGATCTAAAGCTTTTACTTCTGGTCGATTGCTGGTCACAATAAAGCTGACATTGACCACAGGTAAATCATTGGCATCCAATGGATATTTATAAGGAGGCATTTTCACCGGTGCTTTTTGGGTCGTACACGATGCACTGAAGATCAGACATAATAGTGTCAGGGCAGTGATTTTTAACCGCATTTTTTGTTCTCTCAAGTGGTCGCGTTTTAATTATTGTAAAGCTAGCTTTTTGCATGATTTTGATCATCTTAGCAGATTTTTGGAGCTTATATGGTTCAAAATACCAATGAACTACATCGACAAATTTTAGAAGTAATTGCCTTGATTCCTTATGGAAAAGTGGCAAGTTATGGGCAAATCGCCAAGTTGGCAGGTTTACCCAAACATCCCCGTCTAGTCGGTTATGTACTCAAGCATTTAGATAAAGACAGTGAGATTCCTTGGCATCGTGTGATTAATTCGCAAGGTAAGATCAGTGTGACTCGAATCAATGAGAAAGGTGAAAATGTTCAACAGACATTGTTGGAACAAGAAGGGGTGTATTTATTAAATGGTAAGGTCAGTTTAAAAATCTTTGCTTGGCAGCCGTAATCAGGAGTTGAGTTTAGAACGCATAATCTGTTACTGAAAAATTATACGTTCTTAGACTTTTAAATGCTTAACGCACAATTAATACTGGAATATGGCTTTCTGCTAAAACTTTTTGCGCCACGCTACCCAGTACAAATTGTTTAAAGCCTGTGCGTCCATGTGAACCCATAATGATCAGGTCTACGCCTAGGTTTTGAGCAGCGCCAATAATTTCCTGATGCACTGAAAAGCCTTCCAGAATTTGCGTTGCAACTGTCAGACCATGTTCTTCAAACTTTTGCTCGGCTTTAGTTAAATTCTCTTGAACATAACCTCTAACACGTTCAATCAAATCATTGCTTTGGCCCATGCGAATATAGGCATCTGCAAGATAAGGATCGAGCGTCATTACTTCGACAACTGTAAGTTCACTATTCAGGGCTTTTGCTAGTTGAGCGGCTTCTCTAATGACATTCACTGCTATTTCAGAGTCATCAATCGCCACTAAGATTTTTTGATAAGCCATGTTGGTTACTCCTTATATTTATGATTTTGCATTGAATTTAGTATTTAAAAAGTTGTTTAAATTACAAGCTATATGATTATAGTAAACCTCTTGGAGAATAAATAAAACCTAGCATTTTTATAGGGATAGTTATGATTTATAGGATTATGGTTAAGGAGGAATTTTATTTAAATTACATGAAATTTCTATAAAAACAGAATATGGGTATAACTCTGATTTATCTATAAAAAGTTAGATTAACTTTTCTCGCAGTATTTGATAAGGGCTTCCACATCATCTGTTTGCAACTGTTCACGCATTTTTAAAATTAGCTTTTCATCTAGATCATAAAGTTTAAGAGCAAGCAGTTTTTCAATGTCTTGTTCAGGAAAACGATATTTAATGACTTTGGCAGGCACGCCACCGACAATGGCATACGGGGGCACGTCTTGCGTGACCACAGCACCTGTCGCCACCACAGCACCTTCACCCAGTTTCACTCCTTGCATGATCATGGCTCGACTGCCAATCCAGCAACCATCGGCAATGATAGTATCACCCGCAGGTTGAAAGCTACGTGTATCAAAAGGGAAGGTTGAAATCCAGTCAGGGCGATGTAGTTGATTACCACCCATCATGATTACGCATTCCGCACCAAAGCAGACAAAATTGCCAATATGCAGTTGATCAATCGGTTTTTCAGGTGTAGCTGCTTTGTCGTGTAGGTAACGCACCACACAGCGTTCAAAGCCCTGATCCCAGTAAGCAGAATAATAAGAGTAGTTGCCTTTGATATGGATATTGGGATTTTTCACCGTTTTAGCAATAAACTCAAACTCACACCAATGTTTAACAGGAGAGTTGATCAATGGATCCATAACTGAGACAAAAAATTAAAAAAGCTGGTCTATTATACCGAGTGTTCAAAGGAATAAATATAAACCTCACCATACTTAAGCAAGATGAGGTTTAATTGAGATCAAAGTACTTATCGTCTTTTGATCTTGTTTGCTAGATCTAATCTATTGCTAACAGATCAATACTTAAAGCTTAAGCTTGCGGTCACGCTACGTGGTGAACCATACATATTTTGGCGTATCCAGTAGTTTACTTTTTCATAGTATTTTTTATCAAATAGGTTATCTACATTAATCGCAAATTTATAACGTGGATTAATTTGATAACCTAAGCTTGCCGAAGCCAATGTATAGCCATTTTGTTGTACACGCTCATTACCTGTTCCATCGTAATAGCTAGATACGGCTCTTAAACCAAATCCAACATTAACCCCTTCAATGACTGTTGCTGGTAATTTATAAGTCGTCCATAAATTAAAATTGTGTTTAGGGGTAAAGGTGTTAACAGGTTGTCCCTGTAGATCTGGGTCTGTTAGGTATTTGCTTTTGGTGTAGGCATAGCCTGTGGTGATTTGCCAATTATCGGTAATTTGTCCACTTGCTTCGATTTCAAAACCACGGCTACGCGCTTTACCTGCTGCCACAGAATAACCAAGACCTTCAGGTGCAGAAAGGTCTGCAATCGCACGATTTTTGTCCTCCAACTGATAGATCGCAGAAGAAAGATTTAAACGTTCATCGAAGAAAGAGGCTTTAAGTCCCGCTTCAATCTGAGTGCCAGTTCGCGGGTCAAGTTGTTTACCTTTGCCGCCCGTTACAGGATCGTAGGTAAAGTTATTTTGTGGTTTAAAGATTTCTGAATAGCTAGAGTACACAGACACATTTGGATTAAGGTCGAATAGTACTGCTGCATAAGGGGTAAATTCTGCTTTTGCATCATGTGTATCTGCTGGATCGCTGCTGTCTATACCATTATCACGCAAAGGGGTTGATATAGACTTCCACCAACTGACACGGCCACCACCAACCAAGGTTAAACGTTCTAGTGGTTTGATTCTTAGTTGGCTATAGACACCGTAGTTTTCAATTTTTTCTTTGCTGACATTAGTGTCGTAGTCAAAATCTGGTTCAGCAAATTGGTGCTGATTATCATGATGTATATTGATTGTACCTATCAGTGGTGTCCCCCAAGATGAATAGTTGGTTTTGGAGTTGCCTTTTAGGTAATCAGCACCAATCAAGAAATTATGTGTCTGCCCAGAAAACAAGAACGGGGTATTGAAAAATAAATCCGCACTGAAGTCTTTATCTTCTCGTTTAAAGGCGAGCGCACTAAATTCAGACATGTCACCCTGTGCATCAGGTAAAGAGGGGTCACTATATTTGGCGTGATTGTCACGGATACTTTGGCGAACCTTAGCTTTAATCAACCCATCATTATTTAAATGATGTTCCAGTTCAGCAAAAAATTCTTTATTGGTTAAATCCTGCTTGTTCCAGTCCTGTACAAAGCTTGTTTTACGCGAAATATTGAGCAGCTTTCCATCGGGACCATAGGGTAAACCACGTGATAAAACGGTATTAATATCTTGATAGGTCGCACCGAGTGATAGTGTAGTATTGTCCTGAAGATCATATTCCAATGTGCCATATACCAGTTTTTTATTACCATCAATCCCATTCATAAAGGTGTCGTAATCTTGTACAGCGGTGACAAGCCTGCCACGTAATGCGCCGTCTTGTGTGAGCTTACCGGTAATATCAGCCTCACCACGATAGTTATCCCATGAACCAGCACTTACTTTCCCTGTTAAAGCAAAATCAGCTAATGCGCGTTTACGTACTAAATTAATCGAAACGCCCGGTTCACCGGCGCCACTGAACATGCCAGAAGCACCACGTAATACTTCAATACGGTCAAACACAGACAGATCCAGATAAGTTCCATTGCTGTCGGTTCTTAAGGTCGTACCATCCATTTGATAAGTATCGCTGCCATAACCACGCGCATTAAAATCATTGTAGTTTCCAGCTGCATCGTAGCGTACCACCGTCAGGCCTGTGACATATTTCATGGCATTTTCAATGGTCGAGATATTTTGATCATCCAGCCGCTGACGAGTAACCACAGAGACTGACTGTGGTGTTTCTTTTAGCGATTGTGCGGTTTTGCCGATTGCAATTTTTTTAGTTGTGTACGAAGTTGACTGCTCTTTTTCTGCAGCGACTTTGATGGTCGGTAAGGTATTTGCTGTGACTTGTCCATTGATCATGTTTTCAGCATTCGAGATGATCGGTTCAGCCATCACCTGTGTGGCTTGCACACATAACACCAGCATAGGTAAAGCGACTTTAGTGCGTCCTGCGATCAACTGTAGGGCACGGGAGAGAGGATGTTTGGTCAATTTTACAGTCTGCTGCATAAGGGAATACCTATTAAATATGCATAATGTTTATTTTTGTTAATGATAATTATAATCAATAGCGTTATCAAATAATTCTTAACTGAATTTTAATTTTTATGATCAGTGGTTATCGATGCTTTAAAAACACAAATATCAATTCGAAAAAAATTTCCAAAGCCAAGTAAACAAACGCTGAATTTGCTTGGGAAATACAAAACCTAGAACGGCACAGAGCAGGGTGGTATTAAAAATAATGGCTATAGAGCTGGTCGAAGAATTCACATGAAATGCCCATGTAATAGCAACTGCAATACCAAGAACAATTCCTGCAATCGCATAGATCAATGCACTCATGAGTCGATCTTGCATCTCTTTATCTCTTTTTTTTAGATACAGGATGCCTGAAACAAAAGAACTCTTCAATTGATGAAGAGCTCTTTAATGGCTTAATCGAGTGGATGAATTAGATATATTCCACACTCACGATTTCGTATTCAACTTCACCTTGTGGTGTTTGAATTTTCGCTTCATCGCCTTCGTTTTTACCTAAAAGACCACGTGCAATCGGTGAGTTCACTGAGATTTTATTGATTTTAAAATCTGCTTCGTCGTCGCCTACAATTTTATAAGTCTTACGTTCTTCAGTATCCAAGTTTTCAATGGTGACAGTTACACCAAATACAACACGACCATTTTTCTCAAGTGTTTTGACATCAATTTCTTGAACGGCACCGAGTTTACCTTCGATATCCTGAATACGGCCTTCGCAGAAACCTTGCTGTTCACGCGCAGCGTGATATTCAGCATTTTCCTTTAAATCACCGTGCTCACGTGCTTCAGCAATCGCCTGAATAATACGTGGGCGTTCTACTGTTTTGAGCTGTTGTAATTCTTTCTCTAAGGCAACCTTGCCTTCGGGAGTCATAGGATAACGTTGCATTCTGGTCCCCTCTAAATTGGTTGGGAAAATACAGGATTAAAAAAAGAAAAAGCCCGCCACCGATAAGGTGACGGGACTTTATCGGTAGAGAATTAACCTACAGTTTGTAAATCTTGCAAGCGGTATACATCCATTGGCAATTTCACAGCAAATGCTTGGCAAACTGCTTCTGCACCGTTAATTGTCGTGGTGTAGTACACCTTGCCTTGCAGGGCAGCACGACGAATCATGGCAGAGTCATACTGAGCTTGTTTGCCTTCAGTTGTGTTGACAATAAGATGAATTTCACCATTTTTCAAGCGGTCAACAATATGTGGGCGACCTTCGGTCACTTTATTGACTGCTTCACATTCAATACCAGCTTCTTTCAGTACACGATGTGTACCGTTGGTTGCAACAAGTTTGAAGCCATAGTCGATCAACTGTTTAGCGATGTTGGCAATGTATTTCTTATCTGATTCACGAACAGATAAGAATGCATGTTTCACTTCGCCTTCAGTTGGTAAACCTGGTAAACGTTCGTTAGAACCAAGAACTGCTTTATAGAATGCTTCACCAAATGTTTTACCAACGCCCATCACTTCACCTGTAGATTTCATCTCAGGTCCAAGCATTGGGTCTACGCCAGGGAATTTGGCAAATGGGAACACCGCTTCTTTAACTGCAAAATGCGTTGGAATGATTTCTTTGGTGAAACCTTGTGATTCCAAAGATTGACCAGCCATACAGCGAGCAGCAACTTTTGCTAAAGAGTCACCAATACATTTAGACACGAAAGGAACAGTACGTGATGCACGTGGGTTCACTTCAAGTACATAAATGTCGTTGCCTTTAACAGCAAACTGAACGTTCATCAAACCGATAACGCCAAGTTCTTTTGCCATTGCAACAGTTTGACGACGCATTTCATCCTGTACTTCTTGCGAAAGCGAGTAAGGAGGGATTGAACATGCTGAGTCACCTGAGTGAATACCTGCTTGTTCAATGTGCTGCATGATACCACCGATCACAACGTCTTTACCGTCAGATACGCAGTCCACGTCAACTTCTGTTGCATCATCCAAGAAACGGTCAAGTAGGACAGGTGCTTCATTTGAAGCCTGTACTGCTTCACGAAGGTAACGTTTAAGTTCATCTTCGTTGTACACGATTTCCATTGCACGACCACCCAATACATAAGATGGACGAACAACCAGTGGATAACCAACTTTAGCCGCTTCTGAAATACCTTCTTCAGCCGATTTTACGATGCTGTTGTTCGGTTGACGAAGCTGTAGACGTTGAATCATTTGCTGGAAACGTTCACGGTCTTCTGCACGGTCAATTGCATCAGGAGATGTACCAATGATTGGTGTACCTGCTTCTTCCAAAGCACGTGCCAATTTCAAAGGTGTTTGACCACCGTACTGTACGATTACGCCTTTAGGCTTCTCGGTACGTACAATTTCAAGTACATCTTCAAGCGTTACTGGTTCGAAGTAGAGGCGATCAGAAGTGTCATAGTCAGTTGAAACCGTTTCAGGGTTACAGTTCACCATGATGGTTTCATAACCGTCATCACGCATTGCAAGTGCAGCGTGTACACAACAGTAGTCAAACTCGATCCCTTGACCAATACGGTTTGGACCACCACCAATGACCATGATTTTGTCACGGTTTGATGGATTTGCTTCACATTCTTCATCGTAAGTTGAATACATGTAGGCAGTACCCGATTCAAACTCGGCTGCACAAGTATCAACACGTTTGTAAACTGGATATACACCCAAGTTCCAACGATGTTTACGGAATTGCTTTTGTGAAATACCCATTAAGTTGGCAATACGCAGGTCAGATAAACCTTTGCGTTTGAACGAACGGATATTGTCAGCATTCAAATCACCGAAGCCTAAAGTTTTCACTTGCGCTTCAGTTTTGATGATGTCTTCGATTTGGATCAAGAACCAACGGTCGATTTTTGTTGCTTCAAATACGTCATCTAAAGAGAAACCGTGGCGGAATGCATCGGCAACATACCAGATACGCTCAGGGCCAGGAACTTTAAGCTCTTTTAAGATGATGTCTTTAGCATTGGCAGTGCCTGCTTCAACTTTTTCATCAAAGCCACATACACCCACTTCAAGACCACGAAGAGCTTTTTGTACAGATTCTTGGAAGTTACGGCCAATTGCCATGACTTCGCCCACAGATTTCATCTGAGTTGTTAAGACAGGCTCAGCTTGTGGGAATTTTTCGAAGTTAAAGCGAGGAATCTTAGTTACAACATAGTCAATCGAAGGTTCGAAAGATGCTGGCGTTACGCCGCCAGTGATGTCATTTTTCAATTCATCAAGGGTATAACCGACCGCAAGTTTCGCTGCGATTTTCGCAATCGGGAAACCTGTTGCTTTAGACGCAAGCGCAGATGAACGTGATACACGTGGGTTCATCTCGATCACAACCATACGACCGTCTTTCGGGTTAATGCCGAATTGAACGTTCGAACCGCCTGTCTCTACACCAATCTCACGTAGAACCGCAACAGATGCATTACGCATCAATTGATATTCTTTGTCTGTCAATGTTTGCGCAGGTGCAACAGTGATTGAGTCACCTGTGTGTACGCCCATTGGGTCAAAGTTTTCGATCGCACAGACGATAATACAGTTGTCGTTTTTGTCACGAACAACTTCCATCTCGTATTCTTTCCAACCAATGAGTGATTCATCAATCAATAACTGGTGAGTAGGAGAGAGGTCGAAACCACGTTCACAGATTTCAAGGAATTCTTCGCGGTTATACGCGATACCACCACCTGAACCACCCATTGTGAATGATGGACGGATGATAACTGGGAAACCGAAGCCCGCTTGAATTGCCAAAGCTTCTTCCATTGTTTCAGCAATGGCAGCTTTTGGACATTCCAAACCAATTTTACGCATTGCGATATCAAACAGTTTACGATCTTCTGCTTTTTCAATCGCTTCTTTTGATGCGCCAATCAGTTCTACATTATATTTTTCAAGAACACCGTGCTCATCTAAAGCAAGGGCACAGTTCAATGCAGTTTGACCACCCATGGTTGGAAGGACTGCATCTGGACGTTCTTTTTCAATGATTTGTGCAACAGTCTGCCAAGTGATTGGCTCGATATAAGTCGCATCCGCCATTGCAGGGTCGGTCATAATGGTCGCTGGGTTAGAGTTTACCAAAATAACGCGGTAACCTTCTTCACGAAGCGCTTTACAAGCTTGTGCACCTGAATAGTCAAACTCACAGGCTTGACCGATGACAATAGGACCAGCACCAATAATTAAGATGCTTTTAATATCCGTACGTTTAGGCATTATTCGCTCCTTAATTACTTCTTAGCGGCTTCAATAAGTTCGATGAAATGATCGAACAATGGAGCACAGTCATGTGGACCAGGGCTGGCTTCAGGGTGACCCTGGAAGCTGAATGCTGGTTTGTCAGTGCGATGAATACCTTGGTTTGTACCATCAAACAGTGAACGATGTGTCACTTTCAAGTTTGCAGGTAAAGTACTTTCATCGACAGCAAAGCCGTGGTTTTGAGAAGTAATCATCACTGTACCATTCTCAAGATTTTGTACAGGATGGTTGGCGCCGTGGTGACCATGATTCATTTTCATGGTTTTCGCACCCGAAGCAAGCGCTAAAATTTGATGACCTAAACAAATACCAAATACAGGTAATGTTGTGGTTTCAACAATTGTTTTCACTGCTTCAATCGCATAATCACATGCAGCTGGGTCACCAGGGCCATTTGACAAGAACACGCCATCTGGATTCAATGCGAGTACTTTTTCGGCAGGGGTTTGCGCAGGAACAACTGTTAATTTACAACCACGGTCTGCGAGCATACGTAAGATGTTGGTTTTGACACCATAATCATATGCAACAACATGAAATTTAAATTCTGGTTGAGTGAAACCCTGACCTAGAGTCCAAGAGCCTTCAGTCCATTCAAAACCTTCAGGATCACAGCACTCTTTTGCAAGATCTAAACCATTTAAGCCGCCAAATGCACGTGCTTTCGCAATTGCTTCTTCTTCTGTAATATTCTCTCCAGCAAGGATGCAACCATTTTGGGCACCTTTGTCACGTAGAATACGAGTCAATTTACGCGTATCAATATCAGCAATCGCAACAACATTATGTTGTTCCAAGTATTCACTGAGAGATTGTTCAGCACGGAAATTACTGTGTAATAAAGGAAGATCACGAATAATTAAACCATTCGCCCATACTTTATGGATGCGACCTGATTCAACGTCTTCACTATTACAGCCAGTATTTCCAATATGAGGATAAGTCAACGTCACAATTTGTTGTGCGTAGCTTGGGTCGGTCAAAATTTCTTGATAACCAGTCATGGCAGTATTAAAAACGACTTCACCAGTCGTACTACCCGATGCACCGATAGACGTTCCTTTAAAGATCGTTCCATCTGCGAGGGCTAAAATGGCGGGGGTGCTCAAACCAAAGCTCCTGAACTAAGACCACAAAAATAGGGCTGTAAAAAAGCGAGTAGACATAAAAAAAGGCAGGCCGTCTTTAAAAAAACATGCCCCTCCTTCCAGTCTGCTCGCTTGTAACTTAACAGCGCATTATACGCATGAGTGCGTGAAAAGTCTATGTGTTTTATTTATTAAAGTCAGAATTCCCCAATTTCTTTTATAAGTATAAGTACAGCAGTGTCTATTGCAAAATCAGTCATCTTTATATCGTTATCATGAGATATTATGCAAATTGTCTAACAATTTTTTTGGTGTTTAAGAAGTGACCGTTTTATCCTATCTACAGCCAAAATTAACAATCAATAATGAGGGGAATCAAAATGGCTGAGAATCAAACTACACCTGCTGCAACTGCTGAAGAAGTGAAAGATGTTGTGGTAGAAAAAACCACGAAAGCGAAAGAAGCTGTTGCTGAAAAAACTGCTGAAGTCAAAGAAGTGGTTGCTGAGAAAACTGCAAAAGCAAAAGAAGTTGTTGCAGAAAAAACAGCAAAGGCAAAAGAAGTGATTGCTGAAACTCAAGAGCAGGCGAAAGAAGTAATCGCTGAAACTCAAGGTCAGGTAAAAGAAGCTTTGGCTGAAACTCAAGAAAAAATTGAGGCGGAAGCGAAAGAATTGAATCAAAATATTCAAAACCAGTTGACTCAAATCAAGCAAGATTTACTAGAACGTATTGAAGTGATTAAGACTCAACTTAATTCATCTCAAGGTAATTTGCTTGAACTTAAAAATGCATTGAAAACTGAATTAAATGCATTAATTGAAGACTTGACCAAAGTGAGCAAAGAACTGAAAGATGACATTAGCCAAATTTCAGTGAAGCACAAAGATACGTTGGTGGGTAGTTTTAAACGTACTAAAGAACAGGCTGTTGAAGCTTGGAATAAAGTACGTGCTAGCTAATTCATCCTAGCTATAAAAAAAGCGAGAATTTTTCTCGCTTTTTTTTATTTAAAATTGATGTAACCAATCACGTTTGTTATGAAAGTCAGCTTGAGGACTACTGTGTTGCATCGCAAAATACTGCATACCTTGTGTCGTTTCTAGGACAGCAGTTAAGCCAAGATATACGTCAGCCCATTTCAATTCATGTTCACGCATAAACTGTGATAAATCTAAACTGACATTTAAGCCATAATGGGTGCGCTGTAAATGATTCAATTCAATGTCATAAGCAGCGATTGGCGGCATATTTTCAGGAAAGCGGTATTCTTCAAATTGGTAAACTTGCCAAGCCTGAGAAGGGGAAAGATTAATTTCACGATAGAAATCTTGATCTTTCACGCCTACAAAAATTTCAAAGCAAGTGTGTTCCCATAAAAAGTCCTGACGTGGATGTACTGAGACTTGATTTGGGTAAATCAGAAATTGATTTGGGTCACGAACCCAAAAACCAACATTCAAGGTGGCTGGCGTTTGTTGCTCAATCGCTCCAACGACCGTAATGGCACTAAAGCGATCAAAGGCAGACAGTTCATAACTTGCCATCGTAATTACTTATTATTTAAATGAGCAAAACGAACTAAGTTAGAGAGGTGCTGGTTTTGTTTTGCTGCTTTTTTATAAAGCAAAACAATTTTACCAATTTTCTGTACAGATTCTGCACCAGTTGCTTCAACAATCGCGTCAATCACTGCTGCACGTGCATCACGATCTTCACCTGCAATTTTCACTTTGATGAGTTCATGATCATTCAGCGCACGATTTGTTTCTTCAATGACGTTTTCTGTAAGACCTTGGCCACCAACCATTACCACTGGGTTAAGTGCATGACCAATTTGACGTAAACGTTTACGTTCATGGATAGATAAAGCCGCCATTAAAAATACCTGATTGGAAAAACGACCTAGTATAACTTGCATCCCGATTCTAAGATAGATTCAGAAGACAAGCACTTGAAACAAATATGTGAAAAATTGCTGAAATATCCAATGATGACGATCGAAAAAAATCTGTAAAAGTTCGTGTGAATGAAGTACATCCGTACTGTAATGAGAGTAATTTTCACGTACAATGATACATCAGAAGTTTTTTGAAATTTAGTGAGTTATGGCGACACGCATTACCAATCAAAAATTGTCTAAAAGCAGTCGTGTGTGGATGCGAGAGCACTTAGATGACCATTTTGTGAAGAAAGCACAAAAGGAAGGCTATCGCGCACGTGCCGCATATAAGCTACTTGAAATCCAAGAAAAATATAAAATGATCAAACCTGGGATGACCGTGGTTGATTTAGGTGCGGCACCAGGTAGTTGGTCGCAAATTGCAGGTAAACTGGTTGGATCAAAGGGCTTGGTGATTGCTTCAGATATTCTGGCAATGGATGCTCTTCCAGATGTGACGTTCTTGCAAGGTGACTTCCGTGAGGAAGAAGTTTTCGAAAAATTGTTAAATATTTTAAATGGACGTCAAGTAGACGTTGTAATTTCAGATATGGCCCCCAATACATCAGGTAATAGGGCTGTTGATCAACCGCGTCAAATTTACTTATGTGAATTGGCTTTGGATTTTGCTCAGAAAGTACTCGGACCAAACGGACAGTTTATTGTTAAAGTGTTCCAAGGTTCAGGATTTGATGAATTCAGAAAACAGGTGGTCGATAGTTTTGATGTATTAAAAACAGCCAAACCTGCGGCATCACGTGCTCGATCGAAAGAAGTTTTTTTGATTGGCCAAGGTCGTAAAAAGGCATTGCAATAAAAGTGTACTTGCCAAGTTGTTAAAAATTGTGCATTTTGTACCTTTTAAGTTTTTTGCAACGCAAATTCATTGCTGTTTTTGTGAAGGTCAGCCAAGATTAGGTATGATCAAATTAGATTGATATGGGAATAAAGCCTTGAGCGATTACTTCAAGAATGCCGTATTGTGGCTCATCATACTCGGTGTTCTGATTTTGATTTTTAGCAACGTCAGTGACCGCAATAAGCCTGCAGCGATGAAATATTCTGATTTCGTTGCAGCGGTGAATGCTGGGCAAATTAAACAAGTCACAATTGACGGTTTAAATATTAATGGTGAAAAAACCAATGGTTCTGCCTTTGAGACGGTTCGTCCTCAAGTGGAAGACACTGAGTTGCTACCAAGCTTGAATAAACAAAATGTAGTGGTTGAAGGCACAGCGCCACAACGTCAAGGCATTTTGATGCAACTTCTCATTGCGAGTTTCCCAGTATTGCTCATTATCTTATTATTCATGTTCTTCATGCGTAATATGGGTGGTGGTGCTGGTGGCAAAAACGGTCCTATGAGTTTTGGTAAGTCAAAAGCAAAAATGTTATCTGAAGATCAAATTAAGTTAACATTTAGTGATGTTGCAGGCTGTGACGAAGCAAAACAAGAAGTGGTTGAAATCGTTGATTTCTTAAAAGACCCTGCTAAATTCAAACGCCTTGGTGCAACCATTCCGCGTGGTGTACTCATGGTTGGTCCTCCAGGTACTGGTAAAACATTATTGGCGAAAGCTATTGCTGGAGAAGCTAAGGTTCCATTCTTTAGTATCTCGGGTTCTGACTTCGTTGAAATGTTTGTCGGTGTTGGTGCGTCTCGTGTCCGTGACATGTTTGAACAAGCAAAACGCCATGCGCCATGTATCATCTTTATTGATGAGATTGATGCAGTCGGTCGTCATCGTGGTTCGGGTACAGGCGGTGGTCATGATGAGCGTGAACAAACCCTGAACCAGATGCTTGTTGAAATGGATGGTTTTGAAGGCAATGAAGGCGTGATCGTTATTGCTGCAACTAACCGTGTAGACGTACTGGATAAAGCTTTACTTCGTCCAGGTCGTTTTGACCGTCAAGTGATGGTGGGTTTACCAGACATCCGTGGTCGTGAGCAAATTTTGAATGTTCACTTGAAAAAACTTCCTTCGGTAACTGGTGTGGATCTTAAGGTTCTTGCACGCGGTACACCAGGATTCTCAGGTGCGCAACTTGCAAACTTGGTCAACGAAGCTGCATTGTTTGCTGCTCGCCGTAATAAAAATACGGTTGATATGCATGACTTTGAAGATGCAAAAGACAAGATCTACATGGGTCCAGAACGTAAATCGATGGTGATTCGTGAAGAAGAACGTCGTGCAACGGCTTACCATGAAGCTGGTCATGCCATCGTTGCTGAAATTTTGCCAGGTACAGACCCTGTGCATAAAGTAACAATCATGCCGCGTGGTTGGGCGTTGGGTGTGACTTGGCAGTTGCCAGAACAAGATCAGACTAGCCACTACAAAGATAAGATGTTGAATGAACTTTCAATCTTATTTGGTGGTCGTATTGCAGAAGAAGTGTTTATTAACCAAATGTCGACAGGTGCATCTAACGACTTTGAACGTGCAACTAAAATGGCACGTGCAATGGTGACCAAATATGGTATGTCTGATGCGCTTGGCGTAATGGTTTATGAAGATGAAAACCAAAATGGTTTCTTCGGTAATGTGGGTAGTCGTACGATTTCTGAAGCAACTCAACAAAAAGTTGATGAAGAAGTACGTCGTATCTTGGATGAACAATATAAAGTTGCACGTGATATCTTAGAAAATAACAAAGATATCGCTCATGCAATGGTGAAAGCGTTGATGGATTGGGAAACAATCGATCGCGATCAGATCCGTGACATCATGGAAGGTCGTGAACCGCAACCACCTAAAGTTTATGTTGCTGATAATCCAGTGGCTGCATTTGAACCACCGAAAGATGGTCCATCGACACCACCACCATTACCAGCAATGGGCTAAGCAAAGATAAAACAAAAGAGCGACTTCGGTCGCTCTTTTTTTGTCTTGATTTTAGTCCAAACTGAAAATAAATCATCAACGTTCTAGAAGCAGTCTTGTTAAAATAAGCCTGTTAAAGTAGGAACAGTTTTGATCATGCAGTTAATGCCATTACCACAAAATCAGTTACAGTGTGGTCGTTTTAAGTTAGATCTCTCTCAGCCTCATGTGATGGGCATTTTGAATGTCACACCTGATTCTTTTAGTGATGGCGGACAGCACCACCAAAAAGACCAAGCAATCAAACATGCTTTACAGATGGTTGAAGATGGCGCAACCATTATTGATATTGGCGGTGAATCTACCCGTCCAAATGCTTCATCTGTTGAATTAGCAGAAGAAATTCGTCGAGTGATTCCTGTGGTCGAAGCATTATCAACATATGATGTGATTATGTCGATTGATACGAGTCAGCCAGAGCTGATGCGTGCTGCGGTACAAGCCGGGGCACATATCTGGAATGATGTCCGTGCATTAACTCGCCCAAAGGCCTTAGAAACCGCTGCTGAGTTGAATATTCCTGTGATACTCATGCATATGCGCGGTGAACCGACCAATATGAATCAGCTTGATCAATATAATGATGTGACTGAAGATGTGATTCATGAGTTACAACAACGTCTGGACCAAGCGATTGCAGTGGGTGTTAAATCCGAAAATATTATCATCGATCCTGGTTTTGGATTTGCCAAAAATGCTCAACAAAACTTTCAGTTATTGAATGAGTTCTGGAAGCTTAATCGAATGGGCTATCCAATTTTATCAGGCTTGTCACGTAAACGTTTTATTGGTGAAGCCTTAAATGGCGTAGCTGCGCAGGAACGTGCTGTGGGGAGCGTAATGGGGCATCTGTTGAGTATTCAGCAGGGCGCCAGTATTGTGCGAGCACATGATGTTAAAGCGACTAGTGACGCAATTAAAGTCTGGAAAATGATGCTAAAGGGCTAACGTTGTATGGGTCGGTAGAGCTTTAAGGCTCTATTGACTTGCTAAATAAGATTAAATATAACAAATGCATAATGAAGATGAGTGATATTAAAAATGGAAAATAAAACAATCACATATAAAAGTTTGTGGGTGTTTGCCCTTATTCTGAGTCTCGGTTTTATTATTTCTGCAGGCGTCATGGGCTATGCACTTAAACAGTTTAATAGCACCAAAAACTCGATTACAGTCAAAGGATTAGCTGAAAAGCCGATTCAAGCAGATTCTGGACGTTGGGAAATCAACTTACAAACTAACCACATTTCTGACACGATTCCAGAAGCCTATCAATTACTTGATCAGCAAATGAAAGCATTACAGGCCTTCTTTGTTGAACATGGCTTTAAGGCAGCGGATATGCAACTCGGGAATAAGCGTTCTGAATCTTATTATGAGGAAGTCGATACAGGTGAAGGGCGTACCAAGCGGGAGTTTAAAGGCTATATCGCCTTGCAGTCTTTGGTTATCAGCAGCCGAGATATCAAGAGAATTGAACAGGCGGCAAAAGATGCTTATTTACTGGATGAAAAAGGTATCGCGATTGAACAGAAACCTGAATACCTAGTGTCGAATTTAGAAGAAATCAAAATGTCCTTGATTGCCAATGCCACTAAGAATGCATATAGCCGAGCCAATGAGTTTGCTAAAGTCGGTGGGGTAAAGGTCGGGATGATGCGCTCAGCTAGCCAAGGTGCATTTTATATCTTGCCAGAAAGCGGCTCGGATGATGACAGTGATTATGGTGGTGCTTATGATAAGGCTACTATTAATAAAATTGCCCGTGTGGTGGTCACCATCAATTATGCGATTGAGTAGAACTGTTGCTTTAAATCATGAATAAGCAATGTGAGAAAGATACATACAAATACGATGTATCTTTCTTTTTTTTCATACAATCTTTAGATATCGCTTTCATTTGAAAAGACAAAATAGAATTTGGGAATTTAATAATGCATCAATCAACAAAAATATTAACACTGAGTTTGCTCAGTTGTATGATCATGGCCTGTAGCAATCCAGTCAAAGAGCAAGATCGTGTTGCGGTTGAAACGACAATGGTAATGCCTGCACCGATTACGTCAAACCAAGGGTTGGCACAGACGCGTAAAATGATTGCGCCAGCAGCTTATATTGCAGTAATGCCGATGACAGCCATAGAAAGACCACGTTTAGAACAGAATACTGAAAAGTATCAAAAAAATGAGGTGAATCCAGTTCATCGTGTTGCGGATCAAGCTGTTTCAACCTTTAGTATAGATGTGGATACGGGTAGTTATACCAATACCCGCCGTTTTTTGAATGATGGTCGTTTGCCGCCTGTCGATGCTGTTCGTGCCGAAGAGATGATTAATTATTTTGATTATCAATATCCTCAGCCGAATAGTATTCATCCATTTTCAGTTAGCACAGAAACCGTAGATTCGCCTTGGAAGGAAAATGCCAAGCTGATTAAGATTGGCATTCAGGCCAAAGATCTCACCACCAAACAATTACCTCCAGCTAATCTGGTATTTTTGGTGGATGTCTCAGGTAGTATGGATGCACCCGATAAGTTACCTTTAGTCAAACAAACGCTGCGTTTGCTCACCGAGCAATTACGTCCTCAAGACAAAGTCACCATTATCACTTATGCCAGCGGTGAAAAACTGGTTTTAGAGCCAACATCTGGAAATGAAAAAGATAAGATTTTGGCGGTGATTAATGCTTTGCAAGCAAGTGGTGCGACAGCAGGGGAACAAGCAATTCAACTGGCTTATAAGCAAGCCGAAAAAGCCTTGATGAAAAATGGCATTAACCGAATTTTACTGGCGACGGACGGTGACTTTAATGTAGGCATCACCGATTTTAATACCTTAAAAGGCATGGTTGCTGAGAAACGAAAAAGTGGGATCTCGTTAACGACTTTAGGTTTTGGCACAGGCAACTACAATGAGCAGTTGATGGAACAACTGGCAGATGCAGGCGATGGCAATTACAGCTATATCGACAATAAAAATGAAGCAAAAAAAGTGGTACAACGTCAGCTTTCCTCGACATTGGCAACCGTTGCTCAAGATGTCAAAATTCAAGTCGAGTTTAACCCTGCTACGGTGAAAGAATATCGCTTAGTGGGTTATGAAAATCGGATGTTGAAGCAAGAAGATTTCAATAATGACAAGGTAGATGCAGGAGATATTGGAGCAGGACATAACGTCACTGCAATTTATGAAATCATTCCAGTTGGTCAACAGGGTTGGCTTAATGATTCACGATATCAAGCCTCAACAAAGTTAGATACAGCGAAAAAGTCTGAATATGCCTTTGTAAATTTACGCTATAAATTACCAAATCAAGAAAAAAGTATTTTGCTGAATCAAGCGGTGAAAGCTGAAAGTAAAACTCTTGCACAGGCTAATAACGATACCCGTTTTGCGATAGCAGTAGCATCTTATGCCCAGCAACTAAAAGATGGGCAATATAATGGTGCCATGGGCTGGGACCAAATTATCCAATTGGCACAACAATCAGCAAAACCAGATCCTTATCAAATGCGAGAGGAATTTGTTGAGCTGGCGAAGATTGCCAAAAGCTTGAGCGCAAAAAAAGATTAAATATTGTTTTAAGAAATGGTCGGAAAGCATAATGTTGCCGACCATTAGACAAGACTGATTTCAATAACAGAAGAAATGATAATTAAGATGAAAACACCACTAATTCGATCAAGTCAGTTAAGTGAACTAAATAATTGCAATGTTTGGTTGAAAATGGAATCTGCTCAGCCTACAGGTTCTTTTAAACAGCGTAGTATTGGTAATGCCTGTTTAAAATATGCTGAAAAAGGCGCAAAGAAATTTGTGAGCTCTTCTGGTGGTAATGCTGGGATTTCTGTTGCATATACGGGCAAGCTGTTAGGGATTCCAGTAATAGTGGTCGTGCCTAAAACAACTTCGCAACAAGCGATTAACTTAATGCGGCATGAAAGGGCTGAAGTGATTGTGCATGGTGATTCATGGATCGAAGCAAATGAACTTGCGCTGTCTTTTGTGAGTGAGGAAGCCATATATATTCATCCTTTTGATGACCAATATCTGTGGGATGGCGTCGCTTGTATTATTGACGAAGTGATTGCAGAGGGAATTCGTCCTTCGGCAGTGGTTTTATCTGTTGGCGGTGGCAGCCTACTTTCAGGTATTGCCCAAGGTTTGCAAACGCATCAGCTGGACATTCCTATTTATGCAATCGAAACAGAAGGTACAGCATCTTTAAATACCTCAATGCAACTTGGGCAGCATATTAGCTTAGACCATGTCACAGGTATTGCAACCACACTTGCAGCAAAACGAGTATGTGAGCAAGCATTTAAGATCGCTCAACAGCAAAATGTTCATGGAATAACGGTTTCTGATGCAGATACAGTAAGCGCGTGTTTAAAGTTTTTAGATGACCATCGCAGCTTGGTGGAACCTGCATGTGGGGCAACTTTATCTATTTTGTATGATAAAAAAATCACGTTTAAACCAGACGATGATGTATTGGTCATTGTCTGTGGTGGTGCCTCGATTAGCTTTGAACAGCTTTCAAAATATGCCCAGCAATTTGCTGAACCCGTCAGGAGTTAGATCATTGGTTATGTATCAGAACCTTTCTGATAACTCGTATTTAACAGAGCGTAGATGGACTAACTAATTTCTAAAATGCGGTCGGAAAAACCGCTTTTTTTATGGCTAAATATCGTGATTTGGGCTGGATTATGTTATAAGCATGGCGTTTTATTGGCATATTATTTTTTATGTTTGAAGATTTACTCCTCCCAATGTTTGACGATGAATATTATCCCGATATTCTCGTTGCTGAAGTGAAACAACATATCCAGCGGTTTTCAAAAAAGGTCAGTCGTACCGACTTATCTGAGACAGAAATTTATCGTTATGCACATCAAACCATGATTGAAATTAACGAAATGAAGCCGCAGTTTGAAGATTTAGAATCAAGTTTAGATGATACTGCAGCAGATTATATTGCTGAAGCGATGATGATGGTGGTGCAAGATGTTGGTTATCTAGAGATCGAAATGGAAGAATTGATTGCGAATCGAGAGTGGTAAAATACACTCTCGGTTGGTCTGAAAATAGGTAAGACTATTTTGAGTCAGTCTTATCCCAAAGCTTCGGTAAAACAATTTTTCCTGAAATCCAAGTTTCAACTTTAGGTTGTTTCGTACTTTGATAGTAGGGACTTTCACTATTGATCAATAAACCTAAAGTATCACCTTTGTTTAACTGCCCGTGCACACTGGCTAGTTCGATCATTTGATCTTCTCCATACTGATTGGCTAATCCCGATCTAATCTGATCATAACTTGTTTTCTTCGCAGGATTAAACGGTGTAGTCTGATCATTTAACACGGTATATTTTCCTGTCAACTTTGATTTGACTGCGACTGAAATAAACAAAGTTGCATTTTCAAATTCAGAGGTCGTTTGCATGTTTAACGAAACAAGTGGCGAGCCTGTAATTGATGTTGATTGCTGCGCTGTATAAATCGGTACAAACACCGCTTGGCTTGCCGTAGGTGCAATCCATGTTTTCTTCAAATCGTAGCTAGTGACTGGTTTAAGATCAGAAAACTGATTGACCGGGCTTTGATCAACACATAACTCAGGTAATGATGTAGTAGAGGGCCGATCTTTTAACTTCTGCTCAAACCAGGTCAAAATGGTTTTTTGTAGATTGTACTGTTGTTGATTACCACAGCGAACTGATTTACCAATATACCAAAATGGTGTACTTCCTAAGGGTGAATGCTGGGTAAAAGGTTGTAAATGACCACCTTGCACCCCGATTAAATGTACTTCATGTTGTGCTTGTTGGATACATTGTGCTGCACTAACCCCTTCATTAAAAGGGAATAATACATCTCTGAAGCCCTGAATAATTAAGGCATCTGCCCGTGGAGCTTGGTTGTGGCTACAAAACCAGCTAGCTTGATGGGTTTTGAGGAAATCATAAGTCGATTGTTTTAGCAGACCTTGTTGTGTATCTAAATAAGCCTGTTTCAACTCAGGATCAAACTTATTCCAATTCCACCAGTCACCAATCAGATTGAGGAAACCAATCCAGTTACTTTTAGGGATGCCATTCGGTGCGAGACTATGCACAATGTCATACCATGTGGTAATTGGTACAATCGCTTGTAAACGTGGATCTAAAGCAGAAGCAAGATATTGCACGCCTCCTGCATAAGATTCACCAATCATTCCAGTACGAACACCATGTTGATTTTTTGCCAGTTGCGGCAAGTTTTTTTCAGCCCAATTCATGATGGTAATGACATCTTGGGCTTCCTTCTCTGGATCGGTTAGCCTAATTTTACCTTGGCTATTACCATGCCCACGTTGGTCATAACTAATCACCCAATAGCCATTCTGCCAAGCTGTTTTCACCACTTGCCCTGTGGGTAATAAGAATCCATATAAACTGAGTTCGGGTCGTTTCATTCGAGACAGACCAAAGCCATGCGTATGTAAAATTAATGGCGCAGTTTGATTGGCTGTTAGATGCGGTTGATAAACCGTAAAGGCGAGAACAGTTCCATCTGGAGCTGTAGTTTTGGCTTGATAATAACGTTGTTTGAGTTCGACTGTCTTTGAAATAGTTGAACTCGGCTGGATGGTTGCATGTACACAGCCCTGTAATACAAACATTAGACTGAAGCAGAGCCATAAGACGTAAGAACGCATCGATTATTTCATCCTTGAACAAATCTTTGAGAAGTCACGCGGAGCGTTGCTTCAGTTTACTTGAGCTGATTCCTAGATACCATCACTGATAGGTCATGTTGTTTGACCTATCAGTTTTCATGGTTATAACAGACGCCGGTTTTTTCGGTAGGTATAAAGAAATAGGCCTAAACACAGTAACATTAAACCAATGACCAGATGTGAGCTGAGAGGCTCATGATTGAACAAAAAGCCCCAGCAGGTGGCAAAGACAGGGGTTAAAATGGTAATCAGCATGACCGTTGTCGGGTTCAGTTTCTGAATCAGGTGAAAATAAAAAATCATGGCCAGCACAGATGAAAATAATGCACTATAGAGCAGTGCCAAACTGGTTTGCAGGCTTGGTAATTGTGTTGGTAGATCAGATAAAAAGAAGGGTAATAAGCATAGATAACCTAACCATGAAACGATGGTTGAGCCCGTAGTTTGGATAATGGGATGAATGTCTGCGCCTACTTTTGCAACGCTAAACATTGACAGCACATAAAGTAGCACAGCAATCACTTCATATATTATTCCCAGTAAATCTACCTGAATATGATTAGTAGCAAGCCCCATGGTCAGTGACAAGCCAAAAAATGCGACTATTAGTCCATACCATTGGCGTTTTAAAAAGTGTTCACGTTTTAAAATAAAAACCGCGATGAGACCAGACCATAAAGGCGCTGTTCCATAAATAATGGAAATCATACCTGATGAGACACGTGTTGCCCCCATATAACAGAAGGTCATGGAGCCAAATAAGCCCACTGCGCCTGAGGCATAACTGATAAGGGCTTGACGAGTCAAAATGAGCTTTTGCCTAAAATAAAATAGACAAATAAATGCTAAAGGAATAGCAATACTGAATCGAAAAAATAATCCCCACGCCCAATGAATCTCATGCACAGTCAAAACAGCTGCTAAAGGAGTGAATGACCAAATCAGCACGACTGCGATGAATTGACCGACTGTAGCAAGGCGAGGGGGATGAGGGGCTACAGTCGGTTGGATCTGTGTGCTGGGGATGAAATTCTTTTCTGGTAACTGTGTCATGGGGTAGCTCCTGTTATAACAACGGTAGGGTTTTCGAATCTATAAATTTGGACAATAAAAAAGGTCGCTGTTGAGGCGACCTTTTTTTCATATGATGTTTTTAATTTGTCATCGGATGAATATGTTTAAAGTCTCCTCGCATGAAGATGCAGACACGTCGCCATGCAGCATTGACGGAAATGCAATGCGAAATGGTAATTAGACGTGTAAAAGGAGCTTTGGGGATCAACATATCAAAAAATCTAAATAGGATTGGTTTTTTATAGCATAAGGTTTGAGTGAAAAGTAGTCGTTTTCTCAAATTAAGATAAAAATATTAGTAAGTGGAATAAGTAATTTAGCATTGCTTAAATTGCAGATTTTTCCATAATGGTGCCATCAAATTCTGAAAGAAGTTTGCTCTTGTCTGCTTTAGAAATCGTTGCAGTGATTATTAGCCTGATTGGTGTGACCTTAACCATCCGACGCAATATGTGGTGTTGGGGATTCAACTTTATTGCTTGTGCTTTATACGCTTATTTTTTCTTTACCATAAAATTGTATGGTGAAACGATTTTGCAATTTTTCTTTATCGTGATGAATGTTTATGGATTTTATTATTGGCTCAAAGGTAAACGCCAAGACCATGAGATCCGAATTGAACCAATTGCCAAGACTGTTGTACTCGCACAAATGTGTTTGGCCGTGGTATTTGGTCTGATCTTTGGTCTGATTCTTAAGCATTTTACCGATGCTGCTGTACCCATGCTGGATTCACAGTTAGTGGCATTTAGTCTACTTGCGACTTACTGGACCAGTCGTAAGCATATTGCGACATGGATCCTCTGGATTTTTGTCAATATCATCTACGTGGGGATGTTCAGTTATAAAGAGGTTTTCCTCACAGCTGGCTTATATGCTGCTTTTGTGGGGCTGGCTGCATATGGCTGGTGGCAATGGGAACAGGTCAAGCAGAAACAAATGGCACATTCATAAACAAGGGCAGCTAAGCTGCCCTTGTTTGTTACGGCTCAATGATTATTGAGTTGTGGCCTGATAATTTTGTACGGCTTGACGGCCTAAAGCGGGATCATCGGTAAACAGACCATCAATTCCAGCTTTGAGATAGAGCTGCATTTCTTTGAGCGATCCTGTAGGGCAACGTTCAGCTGCTTTACTTGAATCAATACTACATTTTAAGGTGGCTGGCAGGAAGTTATTCTCAGGGCGGAAGGTATACGGATGTACCTTTAAATTGACTTTATGCGCATCCGCAATAAAAGAGGTGGTCTGTGTCATTGCGGCATCTTTAAAGACATAGACTTTCCATGGACCGACGCCATTGGCATAGCTTGAAACGTCTTTGAGACCCTGTGCCGTTGCCAGATCCGCATAGGTTTTAGGGTTGTTTTGCGCAACATAATCTGCTGGTCTTGCTTCTGGCGCATCATAGAGCTGAATCAATTGTGCATGCTTAACACTCTTGTGTAAGTCCAGTTGGTTTTTCAAATATTTTAAATTGCCAACTTCGAAAGATTGTAGATAAATTGGTGCAATATCGCGAGTGTATTGATATTTAGACAGCGTTTTAAGTAGCGTGTCTTCCATCGCCAAATTTTGTTTTTGGAAATAGGTCGGATGTTTAGTTTCAATATACAAGCCAATAATCTTGCCGGTTTTTTTATAATGCGCATCAGCAAGTTCAATGATCTGCTCTAACGTCGGAACAGGATAGAGATCATTGTATTTTTGATTGTCTGGTCGGAATTGCGGAATACGTTCACGTGCTTTCAGTTGTTGTAATTCGTTTAAAGTAAAGTCTTCAGTAAACCATCCTTCCAAAGTCATACCATCAATCACTTTAGTTTTTTTACGATCCGCAAATTGGGGTAGGGTCGAAACATTGGTGGTACCCCCAATTTCATTTTCATGTCGAGCGACCAAAACACCATCTTTAGTTGAAACTAAATCTGGTTCGATGAAGTCAGCACCATCATCAATGGCTTTTTGATAAGACGCAAGCGTATGTTCTGGGCGCAAAGCACTGGCGCCACGATGTCCGATCACTAAAATTTTTGGCAGTTGATATTCAGGTTGCGTGGTATTAGTTTGATTATTATTGTCATCATTACAGCCTGCAAGACTGATCAGGCAGAGACAAAGCGCAGCTTTTTTAAACATGAACAAACTCATCAGTTTTTATCTAAGCGGCTAGTTTGGAAGCTAAAGTTATCAAACCGATGACAGTTGTATGATGCTTTTATGAAAATATGAAGAATTCTAAAGTTGCGCCGTGATAAGTAAGAACTCCAGTTTAGATGAAGGTGCTCAATTGAAGTTCTTTTATCGTTAAGACTTATGTTTCCAATACGGCCAATTGATCTCTGGTGTGAATTGATAATTTTCATCTTCCCAATAAGATTGTTTTGGCGAGGATTTATCTTTAAGCCCCATAATATGCATGAGATTGTTATCGAGTTCGGCTGTATTTAAGGTCTTGTCTTTGTTCACCCCAGTTGTCCGCATTTTATCAGACCACATAATTACCGGAACTTGATAACCAGCTTTGGTATTTGGACTATGTCCTGCATAGTCAATTTCATGTCCAACTTCATTACCGTGATCTGAAACAACTGTGAATGATCTGAAGTCTGGCACGGCATCCGATCTTAAATCATCTAGAAACTTGGCCAGTAAAGAGTCCTCGTATAAAACCGCATTATCATAATCATTACGCAATGAGCGAATCCATGGGTCAATATCTCGTTTTTTAAGTTCAAGTTCGACCTGGTCATTACTGGTGCTGGTAAATTTATTGAATGTATCTGGGTAACGCTCTTTATAATTTGGATGTGCACCAATTAGATGAAGAATAATTAATTTTTTTGGCTCTGGGTCTGCCAGTGCCTGTTGATAATCAGGGATTAAGCTTTCATCCAAAGACGTACTACTGCGCCCAGAACGGGTATTTTTATACACGGCTTTATCGGCATAGGAACCAAATAGAGACGATAAATAGGTATCATCTTGATTGCTGAGCCAATAAATCTTATAACCAGCAGCACGTGCATAGGCCAACACACTTTCGGATGAATACTTATCATGTTCTGCTGCTGGACTTTCAGTCAATAAAACACGCAGCGCATTGATGGTAGACGGTGCTGGAGAAAAAGCATTACAGAAGACTTTAATTTCACCGAGCCGCTTTTTCATTTCTGGTGTGGTATCTCTCGGATAATCGCATACACCTAAGTTTAGACTGGTGAGACTTTCTGAGAGAACCAAGATATGAGTCTGTTTTCCTTTGGCTTGGTCAGTCAGCACTAAATTATTTTTTGCACTTAAATCCCACTGATGATGCACATCTTTATGCTGCTTGATTCTATCTTTAAAATCTTGAATTTTAGTTTGGAACTCAGACCAAAATATAACAGGATGTACCTTTCGAGATGGTTTCATTAAATAGCTGGTGGCGGTTAACAAGATCAGTAAAATAATGCAACTACGATAAACACGGCTTTGCCAAAGTTGACTGAAATGAATCGGTTTAACCAGTTTAAACACAGCAAAACTATAGAGGCTTAGTGTACTGAGTAAACCAAATACCACAGCAGCAATCGTGACTAGATGAAGCTGGATAAATCCCCAGGTTTCTTGTTGATTGGTATTGGCAATTGCTTCGATAATAAAATAGGCTTCATTATCACTATTGAATAAAAACCATGTACTCGAACGGAGTAGGGCATCGAGCCATGCGATGAACCACCAAGTAATTGTGAGAACATACCAATATATTTTTTGTCGCGTGATTGCGAGATAGATAAAAACAACACCAGGTAAAGATAAAAAGCCGAGCCTTAAACCATCAGACAAATTACCAGCGCTAATCAGCAAACCTCCAGTAATGAACGCTGGAAGCAGAATAAGCAGCAAGATATTAAAGTTTTTTAAGCTGGCCTTCATATATGCCTAATACAATGGGGGGAGAGTAACCGAGCGTGCTAATATCGTTTTTAGTAGGGGATGTGTCAATTCCAAATTAAGAAGTATTTGATTGCACAGTGAATAAAATTGATTAGTAGCGCTAAATAGTTTGGTCGTTGCCAAGATATTGCATTAATTTATGTTCAAGTACGGCCGAAATCCATTATTTCTCCTCAATTACCACTTTTTGAAATGATATGTTAATAGGGATGGTGTTTGCCTGAAAGCTCGGTAATGATCATAGGGTGATCGTAGCCGTATCTCACCTATCTTTTTGAAAAATTGACTGTTTCACGAATGGAATGAACAGCCATGTTATCTAAGTTTTTTATTCATCGCCCGATCTTTGCTGGTGTACTGGCAATCATTGTCATGGCTGTTGGTCTGTTTTCAATTTTAAATTTACCGGTAGAGCGTTATCCAGATATCGCACCACCGCGAATTACTGTCGCTGCAAATTATAGTGGGGCAGATGCACAGGCAGTTGAAGATAGTGTTACCCAAGTTTTAGAACAACAAATTAAGGGTATTGACCATCTGCTGTATTTCAACTCAAGCAGTGATGCCAGTGGTAATAGCCGAATCAGCCTGTTCTTTGATCAGGGTACAGATCCAGATCAAGCACAGGTGCAGGTACAAAATGCGATTAATGGTGCGATCAATCGCTTACCTGAAGATGTACAGCGACAGGGTGTAAATGTACGGAAATCTTTAAGTGATTCGTTTATGGTGATTGGTCTTGGAGATAAGTCTGGGCGTTCAACCAATTTAGATATTTCAGACTATTTGACCAACAATTTTGAATTGAATCTAAGTCGAATCGAAGGGATTGGTGAGGTTAGTGTATTTGGGTCACAATATGCCATGCGTATTTGGCTTGATCCACAGCGTCTAGAGCGTTATCAATTACAAGTCAGTGATGTTCGTTCAGCAATTGAAAATCAAAATACTCAAGTTGCGGCAGGTGCGATTGGTGATCTACCGACAACTGATCAACAGTATCTCAACGCTAAGGTTACTTCGGGCTCTTTATTACGAACACCTGAACAGTTTGAAAATATCATTGTCAAAGCCAATACAGATGGCAGCTTTGTCTACTTAAAAGATGTGGCACGGGTTGAGGTCGGTGCAGAAAATTATCAAGTCTTCAACCGTTTAAATGGCTATCCAGCATCAGGGCTTTCACTGTCCTTGACTGTAGGGGCCAATGTGATGCAGGTGGCCGATGCAGTATATAAGGAAGTGGCGCGTTTAGAGAAAGACTTACCAGAGGGCTATTTTGTGGTCTACCCACGAGATGATACGCCTTTCGTGAAAGAGTCGATGTCGCAAGTGGTTTCCACCTTGATTGAAGCGATTGGTCTGGTTGTCTTGGTAATGTTTATCTTTCTACAAAATTGGCGGGCCACATTAATTCCAGCAGTTACCGTTCCTGTGGTGATCTTAGGGACTTTTGCTGTTCTCGCTGTGCTAGGGATGAGCATCAACACCCTAACTTTGTTTGCAATGGTGCTGGCGATTGGTTTGTTGGTCGATGATGCGATTGTGGTAGTCGAGAACGTTGAACGGTTGATGCATGAGCAGCAACTCAGTGCCAAGCAAGCCGCGATTCAATCGATGCATGAAATCAGTGGCGCCTTGGTCGGGATTACCTTGGTGCTTACGGCTGTTTTTATTCCAATGTCCTTCTTTAGTGGTGCAACGGGTATTATTTACCGTCAGTTCTCCATTACCCTTGTAGTCGCAATGGGGTTGTCTTTATTGGTCGCATTGATTTTAACACCAGCCTTATGTGCGATTTTGTTAAAGCCTCAACAGAAACAGGCGCGTTGGGCGGTCAGGTTCAATCAGGGATTGGACTATATTAAAACCCGCTATCTCAATGTTTCACAAAAAGTGATTAATTTAAAGACCATTTCACTGTTGGGTATTGTGTTGCTGATCGGCAGCTTTATCTGGATTTATCGTGATCTACCAACCAGTTTTTTACCACAAGAAGATCAAGGGATATTAGGCGTGCAATTCCGTTTGCCAGAAGGCACGCCGATGAGCAAGACTGAAGAGGTTGGAAAGCAAATTTCAGATTATTTCCTTGAACATGAACAGGCCAATTTGAATGGTGTAATGGTCATTCATGGGCGTAACTTCTCAGGAACAGGACAAAATTTGGGTCAGGCCTTTGTTTCATTGAAACATTGGAATGATCGCAAAGGTAAGGAAAATAGTGCGCAAGAAATTCGTGCGCGAGCAATGAAGTATTTTTCAAAGAATAATCAAGCTCGGATTATGGTGTTGATGCCTTCGGTAATTCGTGGCCTTGGGAATTCAGATAAAATGGAGTTTTGGCTACAGGATACCAAAGGCGTAGGGCGAGAAAGTTTGTTGAACTCTTTCAGGAGCCTACAGCAACAGGGCAACGCTTTAGATTCGGTTGAGAATCTCGATAAAAAAGGCAATGATGATCAGGCTGTGCTGAATATCAAGATTGATCATAAAGCTGCCATGATTCATGGGCTGAATGTGAGTGAAATTAACCGCACTTTATCGACTGCATGGAGTGGTAGCTATATCAATGATTTTATTGATCGTGGACGAATTAAACGTGTCTACTTACAAGGTGATGCACCTTATCGTTCTAAGCCAGAAGATCTGAATTATTGGTATGTCAAAAATGCCAATGGGCAAATGGTACCATTCTCGCAGTTTAGTCAGATTAATTGGCAAGGTGCTCCTCCGATGTTGGAGCGTTTTATGGGCTATCCTGCTATTAGTCTGGAAGCAGATGCAGCTACTGGCTTCAGTAGTGGTCAGGGCATGCAGGCAATTCGTGGTCTGGTGGATAAAATGCCTGATGTTGGTCTGGCATGGAGTGGTTTGTCTTATCAGGAACAGGAGTCAAGTAATCAGGCGATTTGGTTATATCTAATTTCGGTTGCCTTTATTTTCCTATGCCTTGCAGCACTGTATGAAAGTTGGTCGATTCCCTCTGTGGTCATGTCGGCCATTCCGCTCGGGATTGGAGGTACGATTCTGTTTAGTTATTGGTTTGGTTTTGCCAATGATATCTACTTCCAGATTGCGCTACTCACAACCATTGGTCTGTCTTGTAAAAATGCGATTTTAATGGTCGAGTTTGCTGCGAGTCTGCAACAACAAGGTCGTAGCGCATTGCAAGCTGCTTTAGAGGCAGCTGGGCTTCGACTCAGACCAATTTTAATGACTTCAATTGCATTTGGTGCAGGCGTGATTCCATTGATGTTCTCTAGTGGCGCTGGCGCATTAAGCCGACAAGCGATTGGCTATAGTGTGTTTGGTGGCGTTGTTTTCGGCACCATTTTGGTACTTATTTTTATTCCATTCATGTATGTACTGGTAAGAACCACATTTAAACCGAAGACAACAGTTGAAGCTACTTAGAGTTGGTTAAAATCAGCAGCAGAAATGAATCATTGGTTCCTCTAATAAAGGTTCGAATTGTTCATTTTTGTTGTCTAAGTTGAGAATATAAAAAAATATTTGTAGTATTGCCGTGCCGTATAAGCGGCCTAATGAGGTTTGATTCCCTAAATGGACACGCAGAGTTGTAGTTTATTCCAAATTACACATTTTTATATTGATCAAAATCTGAATGAAGTTCTCTATTCGACCGTAAAATAATACGCCGTGTTTAGTTCTTCATTGCAGATATTTTGTAGTGAAGAGGCGAATATGAGCTACAACAACTTTTTATATTTATTAAGCGACGCACTTAAAAATAATCATATTGAACTGGCGCTTGCATCAGTTGAAACATTTCAAGCAGTCGATATCGCAGATCTATTGACACAGCTCTCGGCTGAACAAAGTCAATTGCTGCTCACGCATTTACCCGATCGGGCCTATGTATTTTCATATCTTCCACCAAGTGAACAAGTCAAACTGGCTCAAGCCATGCCTAGAAATATTTTGGCCGAAATGATAGGGGAAATGTCATCGGACAAACGTGCTGACGTTTTTAAGTGTCTCGATGAAGAACAACAAAATGCATTGTTACCAGCCTTGGCACAGGCGGAACGCGAAGATATCCGCCAACTGTCGTCTTATTTAGAAGGGACGGCTGGTGCGATCATGAGTTCAGAATATGCGACTTTAAAACCAAATATGATGGTCAATGACGCGATCAAAATGCTACGTCTTGAAGCACCAGATACCGAAATGATCTATTTTGCTTATGTGCTCGACGAAGCACGTAAAATTCTTGGGGTCTTATCTTTAAAGCAGCTAATTCTTGCACCTGAAGAGCAGAATATTAATGAGCTGATGGAAACCAATGTTTTAACCGCTTATGTGGATACAGACCAAGATGAAGTAGCAAAAACCATTGCACGTTATGACTTGCTTGCCTTGCCGATTATTGATCATCACCAGATGATGGTCGGCATTGTCACCTACGATGACGCGATGGATGTGGCCAGCGAAGAAGCAACCGAAGACTTCTTAAAAGTCGGTGCGGTGAATGCCTCATCTAAACTGAGTATTAAGTCTGCACCCATTTTGCAACTTTATCAGAAGCGTGTTTTTTGGCTAGTTTTCTTGGTGTTCGGCAGCTTGTTGTCAGGGATAGGTATTGCCCACTATGAAGATGTGATTGCAAAAAATCTGGTGTTGGTATTCTTCTTACCGTTATTGGTGGGAAGTGGAGGGAATGCAGGTTCACAATCATCAACGCTTATGGTACGTGCTTTAGCAACGGGAGATGTACAATTTAAAGACTGGTTTCATCTGTTAGGACGAGAAAGTCTGGTGGCTTTATGCCTAGGTGGAACCATGGCTATCGCTGTATCACTATTGGGTTATTTCCGTGGTGATGAAATGGTGGCTTTGGTATTGGCGCTGAGCATGATGGGTATTGTACTCATGGGCTGTTTGATTGGAATGAGTTTACCTTTCATTTTAAATAAAGCGGGACTTGATCCTGCCAGCGCATCGGCACCCTTGGTGACCTCAATTTGTGATGCGACAGGTGTGCTGGTGTATTTATTTATCGCATCGATGATTTTATTCTGATTGGTAATAATAATTGTACCGACAAAACGGAAAATCTGCTTTATTCTCAAGCATAAACATGGTTTTTAGGTTGAGTGAATGACTGCTCCAACAGAACAAAAAAAATTAACTCAGCAGCAAGCAATTGCTGTCGAACGTGATTTAGCAAAATTTGCCAATACCATGGACAGTTTGGTGCGTATTCCTTTCACCAAACAGGGGGTCGGAGCCGATGCTGCACTGAGTACCATTCCTTTTGCAGGTGATATTGCTGGCTTTATTTTAACGCTGTATGCGTTTAAAAAGGCGAGGGAGATAGGTGTACCACAGCATAAATTGAAGGGTGTGGTCAGACTGGCTATTATGGATATGTTGGTGGGTTTTGTACCGATTGTCGGCACATTATTTGATGTATTTATCCGTCCGAGTCGTAAGACGCTTGAAATTGTACATGACCATATCCGTGAGGAATATCAAGTACACAGCGATATTCATGTGGTCCATCCATTCTTACATGAGTCGCTTGAGCAGAAGCAAAAAACCTCAGCATTTTGGCGTAATCCAATCGTGAGCTGGATTTGGTTGCGTATCCCAGATTTATTGGGCATCGCGGTTCTAATTTTATTGGGCATCGCGGTTTGGGCAGGCTTCAGTTATCTGTGGCAGTTTTATCAATCTTTCCAAGCACCCTAGATTTTTAAGCAAAAATAAAGCCTCCATCACGGAGGCTTTATCATTTATCTGATACTGATTATTGAACATTTAATTGCTGTAATGCAGCAACACGTTGTTCAATTGTTGGGTGAGTTTGGAATAAAGCAGCTAAGCTAAAGCCTTGTTCCTTACCTTCCGCAATCGCAAATGCTTTCATTTCTTTCGGCATTTGATCTGGCATTTCTGATTCTGCTTGTAAACGAAGTAGAGCAGAGATCATCGCTTGTTTACCTGCTAAACGTGCACCAGCTTCGTCTGCGCGATATTCACGTTGACGAGAGAACCACATCACGATGGCAGAGGCCATAATACCGAATACGATGTCGAGTACGATGGTAATGGCAAAATAAGCAAGTCCTGGTGCTTCACCATCTTCACGACCAAATACATTACGGTCAATGAAGTCACCCGCAATACGTGCAAAGAACATCACGAACGCGTTGACTACACCTTGGATCAGTGCAAGGGTAACCATGTCACCATTGGCAACGTGACCGATTTCGTGCGCGAGTACTGCACGAAGTTCATCTTTGTTCATACGCTCTAATAGCCCTGTAGAAACAGCTACTAATGCGTCATTTTTATTCCAACCTGTCGCAAATGCATTGGATTGGTAAGAAGGGAAAATACCCACTTCAGGCATGTTAATACCTGCACGTTGAGATAATTGCGCCACTTCTTGTAATAACCAAGCTTCTGCTTGACTACGGGGTGCATTTGGGTCAATTAATTCAGTCCCAGTGGTTTTTTTAGCCATCCACTTCGACATGAACAGGGAAATAATAGAACCCACCATACCAAAGACAAAACAGACGACTAAAAGGTTGCCTAGATTCAAGCCCCCTGCGCCATGGTAACTACCGACACCGAAGAGTGACAAGATAATGCCAGCTACAACCAGTACCGCGAGGTTGGTTAGCAAGAACAAACCAATCCGCATCATTGAGAAAATCCTCTTATAAAGATAAAGTGATCTGATTTATAAATTATAAATCATAACGCTAATATGCAGGGCGAACCCTAAAAATTCAAGCAAAAAATAGGCGTAGATACATTTAGCCTATAAAACGATGAATTGGCTGTGAAACAGGGACTTAAAAGCAATTTTGTATAAAATATTACACAAAAATCATTCTGTGAGAATTGATGGTCTTAACGCTTAGTCACTCAGACGGATTCGAGCAGAAGCAGTGGCATTCGTGGTGGTATAGGTCCCAGAAGGTGCATCGGTAAAGGTACCATCGGCAAGGGTAATAATTTGACGGTTATATTGTTTTGATACAGTAGGTGCCGCAACAGTGTCATTTACTGGTGCAGTGTAATTTTCCGATTGAGCCACGATTTGCCCGTTAGAAGGGGTATTTACTGAGGTATTTGGTGATGTTCCTAAGCTTGAAGCATAAAGATTTTGATAACGACTGGTGACACGACGTACATAATCTTGAGTTTCACGAAATGGAGGGATGCCACCATACTTGTCGACATTACCTTCACCTGCATTATAGGCAGCGATTGCTAATTGGGTATTGCCATTAAAACGTTTGATTAACCAACTTAAATAACGTGCACCTGCAAAAATGTTCTGTTGAGGATCGTAGGCATTACTGACGTTGAAACGACGTGCAGTTGCAGGCATGAGTTGCATTAGACCCTGAGCGCCGACAGGAGAACGTGCATTAATATTAAAGCCTGATTCAGTATGCATCACTGCTTTAATCAGACCTTCTGAAACACCGTGCTGTTGTGCTGCTTGGCGAATTAGGTGGTCGAATGCATTTTTATTACGATTGTAGCTTGGTAGCACAGAAGCTTCACTTGCCCCCCAGTTACTATAGCTATGGATATTACTGTCAGGGTAATAGGTTGCTTTGACGACTTTTAAATGGCTGTACTCTGCTTTTTTCTTATTGGTAAGGAGAGTCGTCCCATTATTGTCTTTAAATTGGTAAATAGTCTGCCCAGCATAACTTGACGTTACGCCATTTAAAAAACCGATTGTCCCCAAGTAAAGGGCAAAAAAATAAGTTGTTTTGTTCATCGTTATAATATTCACGAAAGGATGAGCATAAGTTCTTCACAGCAGTGTAACAAAAAAAAGTAAAAAAAGAACTTTCGCTACAATTTTTTTATTTTCGGCTGTCAGACAAAAATCAAGTCTTTTTGTTCGAATGTTCAGCAAAAAAAATTAAAATATTTTTTTTAAAAACTAAGTCTTGACTTATGTAAGTCATTGATTTTGTTTTTATAAAATCATTGGTTAAAAAATGATCAATTTAATCAGAAGCCTTATTCTAAGATAAAAAGAGTTTGTCAATAGCGAAGAAATCCACAAATTTATCCACAGCTTTTGTGGACAACTGTGGAAAAGTTTGAAATATAAGCAATCCAGCGGAATCTAAATTTTTTTGATCAGAATTTTACCAGTATGAAACTCAAATATGACGATTGGAAGAAATTGAAAAATTCTTTAGATGCGCATTTTTTCTGAATGAGATAAAATCTTGCGGGTATTTTTGTTTATGAGTAAATCACGTCTATGTACGCGCCAGTGGAATCCAACCAAGGATTTAATTTCAAGCCAGAACTTCCGACAAGTTCAGCGTATTATCGCTTGTTGAAAAAGCTTCGTCGTCAGGTTGGGCATGCAATTCGTGATTACAACATGATCGAAGATGGTGATAAGGTCATGGTTTGTGTGTCTGGTGGTAAAGACAGCTATACCTTACTGGATATCTTGTTGCAGTTTAAACGGATTGCACCTATCAATTTTGATGTTGTGGCTGTCAATCTGGATCAAAAGCAACCTGGCTTCCCTGAAGATATCTTGCCGCGTTATATGGAAGAGAACAACATTCCATATTACATCCTTGAAAAAGATACTTATACCATTACCAAACGTTTAACACCTGAAGGCAAAACTTACTGCGCAGTATGTTCTCGTTTACGCCGTGGTTCGCTGTATGGCTTCGCTCAAGAAATTGGTGCAACCAAAGTTGCATTAGGTCATCACCGTGATGACATTATGGCAACTTTCTTCTTGAACTTGTTCCATGGTGGTAGTTTGAAGGCGATGCCGCCAAAATTACTTTCATCGGATAAAAAGAATATTCTGATTCGTCCTTTGGCTTATGTCGAAGAGAAAGACATTATCAAATATGCGGATTTACGCCAGTTCCCAATCATTCCGTGTAACTTGTGTGGCTCACAAGAAAACTTACAACGTGCCATTATTAATGACATGTTGCGTGAATGGGATAAGCAGCATCCAAAACGTTTACACAGTATTTTTGGTGCCTTACAGAATGTGTCTCCGTCACAATTGGCGGACCGTGAGCTATTCGATTTTGAAGCGTTGGATGCCCAACGTGAGTTTGATTTGAAAGACCCAGAAGAGCTGAAAAATCGCTTGGATGTGGTCAATCTGAGTTTTGCTGCTGAGTAAAGTGTAAAACTTTTTGAAAAGGTACTTGTTAAGTACCTTTTTTTTATAAAAATTTTAAAAATTGAATCACGCGTACAAAAAATCATAGCCTAAAATAAAAATTACATGCTATAACAGGGCACGAGCAAATTGCTTCATGAGATGTCGTCTGGATAGATGGCACAAGAAATTGAACAAATACATTTGAGGAATAATCATGGCTGCATTTTTAACTGATGATTGGTTTGCAACTGTTGAAAAACTTACTGCTGAAGCAGGTGATTTAAACTTGCCGCCAGCACTTGCGAATTTAGCGATTAACTTGGTTGTAACAGATGCAGCTGGTAATACAGAGTTGGCTTTAGATGCTGGTAAAATCCAAAAGGGTTTATCTTCAAATGCTAAAACAACTTTGAACATGGATGCTGAAACTTTACGTAAAGTATTCTTGGAGTTTGATATGGCTGCTGCGATGCAAGCATTCATGACTGGTAAAATCAAAGTACAAGGCGATATGTCTCAGCTTATGGCTTTACAAACAGCCAAGCCAAGCCAAGAGCAAAAAGATTTATTCAAGAAAGTACTTGAGCTTACTGCTTAATTCTTTCCGAATAAAAAAAGCTTACCCAGAGGTAAGCTTTTTTTATATCTATTCAGTTAGACATCGATACGGCTATTGGTTTTGAGATGCTCTAAATAGGTACGAATACGCGTTACATATTGTACGGCTTGTTTATATCGACCATTTCGTGCTTGGTTACGCTGTAAATAGTCATATAAATTGACCCACTGATTTGGATCTTTGCCTTGTGCACGAATTCGTTTCTGAATCTGGCTGACTGCACCAGGGCCCATATTGTATGCAACCAAGGCATACCAGTTACGGTCTGGATAAGGCACATTGCCAAATTGATCTAACATCAGATCAAAATATTTCGCGCCACCTTGAATACTTTGCAGTGGATCTGAGCGATTGCTTACCCCCATTGCTTTGGCAGTGCTGTTGGTCAACATCATTAAACCACGTACACCAGTGGGAGAAACTGAGCTTGGTTTAAGATAAGACTCTTGATAGCCAATTGCTGCGAGTAAGTGCCAATCTAAATTGTATTTAGATGCGCTTTGTTTAAAACTTGCCTTATAAATCGGCAAGCGTTGATTCAAATCTCTTTGAATCGTAGACCAAGACTCTGGTTTAACCACATTGCGGTTATAGAATGAGGCCAATTGTTGAGTTGTACCCGATTGTTTGCTTTGACAGATAAAACCACTCGCTGTGAGTGTGAGCGGATCATCAGCTTGTTTAAACACCCAGTTTAACTGAGGATTTAAACCATTTTTGCTTAAGCTTGCTTGATCACCACAACTTGCTGAAAATGAAACCAGTTGTTTATTTTCAATCGCAGCCAGATTGGCTGTTGTCATGGCAATGTTCGCTTTACCTTGAGCAACCCATTTCAATGCCGTGGCATTGTCAGGAACGGTTTTGAAATCAAGCTTTACATTTAAGCTTTGTGCGTAATTACGCACTAAGTCATAACCAAAACCATGTTGGAATTGACCGTCTTTAAAGACCGTGGTTGGACTTTCAACTGCAACTACAGTTAAAACGTTGGTATTCACAACCGTATTGTATTGATGTGATTTTTCAGCATTCAAGCTATTGAAAGGAAGGATTGCAGCTCCTAACGCTAAAACTTGAAAAGGTCGTTTGGAAGATAAAGAGTTAAGGCTAGGCCTCGACCCAGAACTTGAATTACTGTGCATGTTGTCTCCGCTACAGGTAATTTATGCCCAAAAAGTTCAGCAAAACACTGCCTTAACTTTTAAAAGTTGATAAATTCAATAAGGGTGGGCAAGTCATGAACGTCATTCAGTAATGACATTGAGTTAAAGGGAAAGATGGTGCAAATGTTTCACAACATTTACAAAGTGTATAAAAAATAAACAAAAATAAACTTAGGGGCGCATATTAAGCGTCAAAACCAAGAATGTCAAATTTTGCACAATAAAAAATTGAGAATTACATCACAAACCTATGATTTGGAAAAGAATAAAATTTATACACTTTAGCGGTGGCGAAATAAGGAATACAATGCAAAAACTTGTAAATGGACTGTTGTATTAACGTATTTGGGCTTATGAAATCGAATTTAATTACACGTACTGGACATGATCTTTTGGTCGCAGAGCTAAAAAAGCTATGGCATGACGAACGTCCTGAAATCACTAAAAAAGTAAATTGGGCGGCAAGCCTTGGCGATCGTTCTGAAAATGCAGACTATCAATATAATAAACAAATACTTAGAAAAATAGATCGTCGAGTTCGATACTTGGGAAAACGTTTAGAAGAATTAAAAATTGTCGATTATGTGCCTGAGCAGGAGGGAAAGGTCTACTTTGGTGCTTGGGTAGACATTGAAAATGATGCAGGGGAGCAAAAAAAATTGCGTCTCGTGGGTATTGATGAAATCTACGATCATCATCCACAACATATTTCGATTGAGTCACCCATGGCTCGTGCTTTACTTGGGAAACAAGTCGATGATGAAGTTGAGGTACACACGCCATTGGGCAAAAAACTGTGGTATATCAACTCAATTCGCTATGAAAAACCTGAAAATTCTTAAAATTACAGCAGGTTGATTTTATTTTGAGCGGTTGATGCATTATTTTGAATAAAAGATTTGCCAAGTTGAACTTTTATTTATATGATAGCCGCCATTGGAAGCGTGGCAGAGCGGTTTAATGCACCGGTCTTGAAAACCGACGAGGGTGTGAGTCCTCCGTGAGTTCGAATCTCACCGCTTCCGCCAAATACGAAAAAGCCCTTATGAAAATAAGGGCTTTTTTATTTCGCTGTGTTTTAGATTAACAGTTTAGTTGCAATCGCCCACATCATAAGTCCAACAACAACATCTAGAATTCTCCACGAACTTGCCTTTTTAAACCAAGGCAATAAAACTCTGGCGCCATAGCCTAAAGCGAAAAAGAAGATCCATGAAGAAAGTATGGTTCCAGCTGCAAACAAGTACAGATGATCTGCAAACTGAACTGAAATCGAACCAACCAGAATCACGGTATCTAGATAGACATGTGGGTTTAGCCATGTGAAGGCCAAACACATACCAATAATTTTAAATAGTGAGTCTTTTTCAATTTCACTGGGGTTAAGTGCTGAGCTATTATTTATAGCTGAATAAAAGTTTCTAAGGCCATATAAAAATAGAAAAGCAGCACCAAAGTACTTGGCAATGGTAACGATCAAGGGGAAGTCAATCACGATTTTTGAAAAGCCCATGACCCCTAAATAAATCAAGATAGAATCTGAAAGCGCACAGATCAAACAGACCCAAAAAACATGTTGTTGCTTTAAGCCTTGTTTTAGAACAAAAGCATTCTGCGCACCAATGGCTAAAATTAAAGAAAAGCCAATACCAAGCCCATAGAAAAATGCAGTCATATTTTGGTTCCTCGATCTTATAGGGGTGTGTTGGCTTTGGCTGGGAAAGAACTTACAGATGCTTAGGCAAAGGCAGTCCGTCTAACGCTTAAATCAAGTGTTAGATGCTTTTTTCCATTAAAAAATTTACTGTTTGCTATTATCTTTTTTTATTTATAAAAGTCAGTAAAATTAAGATTGTTTTGGTTTGGCTAAATTTTTTTAAGGTTTTATATTGAATACTAAATAAGGTGAAGCATCTTTTGCTATCGCTGGAAAGGGATATTTTGAACAGACTGCTATGAGGCATTCAGAATAAAAGCCAATGGCTTGTACGTTGGACTTTAGCTACAGCATTATTTAGCTGAGATTGATATAACTGAATAAGTGTTTAGATGTTGGTTTGTGCAACAAAGTTGCTTAAATATAGTTGTCCGAATTACCCCCCTTGTTTTTCAATTATTGCCCTTACTTTCAGAATTTTTTTAGGTCAAAATTATAAACAATCGACACAGGACGTGTTCGAGGAATATCCAAGCAAAAATTTTAAAAATAATGAAGTGAGTCAGGCATGGACCTCAATCATAATATTCAAGGTGTAAATAGCCTGATGCTCGGCAAAACAAGGAAAGTGATTGCGCTCGGTTTTGCGACACAGGGTCTTGGCTACGCGACCGTGATGACTTCACTCCCCACGATAAAAAGTCGATTCAGACTTTCTGATGATCAGTTATCGCTGATTATTCTGGGGGTATGCATTGCAGCAGCGCTCGGTTCAATTTTAGCTGATCGTATCGCAGTCAAGCTTGGCTCACGACTGGCCGTTGTGACTGGTTTTATTTTTGAAGCCATAGGAGTAGCAGTTGCGGCATTTAGTCCCAATATGATCCTCATGATTGCCAGCTTTTTGCTTTATGGGCTTGGACTAGGCTGTTTAGATGCGGCACTAAATATGCAAGCAGTTATGATGGAGCAACGGCTTGGTAAAAGTGTATTTGGTGGTTTCTTTGCTTGTTATACCGCAGCTGCATTTTTAGGGGCATTAATTATGTCAGCCACAGTTTCAACTGCACTCGGAGCAACGACAGCATTATGCATTGCAGTGGTGATCGCATTTATCACCTCTCAGCTCTCTAGACACTGGTTATTTCAGCAAAAACAATGCTCAGAAATAAATCCTCAAGAGAAACCTGCAATTCCATATCAACAACTTCTTATTTTTGGGCTGATTATTTTGATCCTGTTTACTGTCGATTCTGCAATCAGTACATGGAGTTCAATTTATCTCAAAGATGTCTTGGCAAGTTCGGCAACGATTGCTCCTTTGGGTTATGCCGCTTATCAAATTGGAATTTTACTCACCCGTTTAAGTCTTGATTATTTACTGCAATTTAAAACAGCGACATGGATTGCCTTGGTCACGCTCCTGATTGGAGCATTCGGATGTGCATTGTCTGGAATAAGTCATTCATTAGTGACCGTTATTTTGGGCTTTGCATTGGCTGGTGTTGCAGTAGGCGCTTTGGTTCCACTTACATATTCTGCTGTAGGTCGCTTGGATGAAAGTCGACGCGATGAAATTATTGCTCGTGTTAATATTTTTAATTATGGCGGTGCAGTAGCAGGTGCGGTCATCGTTGGGCTGTTGGCTACACCTTTTGGTTATGCGCCGTCCTTTATTGGTTTGGCATTTGCCTTACTCAGTATCATTTATTTGAGAAAAAGACTGGTTTAATCTATATCAATCAGGACAAAGCTATTTTGTGTTGGTAATGATCATCTTTTTTTATTTTTAAAATTTAGTTAAATTAAGGTTGTTTTGATTTTTCTAAATTTTTTTAAGGTTTTTATGCTGGACAATAAACAATGCGAAGCCTTCTTTGCGGTTGCTGAAAATGGAAGCTTCGAACAAGCAGGCACCAAGCTCTGTATTACTGCATCGGCGGTGACATTGAGAGTCCAAGCACTTGAAAAAGAGTTAGGCCAATTACTGCTGATTCGTGGTCGTCCTTGTGTCCTAACACAAGCAGGTCAGCAGATCTTCGAACATATACAGCACATCCGACGTTTAGAACAAAACTTACTCCATGGTTTGACTGGTGGAGGAGAATCACATTTTTTCAAGACTGTGATTGGTTCAAATGAAGACTCTTTAGCGACATGGTTGCTTCCTGCATTAAAGGATGTGTTACTCAAAGAAAAGATTGCAATTGAGCTGAGAACGGATGATCAGTCACATACCTATTCATTATTAGAAAAGGGGACGGTGAGTGCCTGTATTTCGATTGAAGATCAACCCATGCGCGGTTGCCGTGCGCAATATTTAGGTTTGATGCGTTATCAAATGATGGCGACAGAGCAATTTAGACGGAAATGGTTTGCAGATGGCGTACATCGAGAAACTTTACGTGCTGCACCAGCCATTATATTTAATGAGAAAGATCGCATGCATTTTGATCTTCTTGAAAAACACTATGGATTGATGAAAGGCACTTATCCCTGTCACTTAATTCCATCATCGGAGTCTTTTGTGACCGCGATTAAATTGGGGTTGGGTTATGGCATGGTGCCTGAGCTGCAACTGAATATTGAAAATAAAGCAGAAGTATTGGTTGGGTTATTGCCTGATATTCGAATTGATATTCCACTGTATTGGCATCATTGGGATCAACAATCAAAGCCACTACAGCTTTTGACTGAGCATATTGTAAAACATGCTCGATTAATTTTGGCTTAAGACGAGAGAATAACAATAAAAAATTATTATATCGTGTATGGTATCAGTATTTTAAACACATGAGTTTACACTGCTTCTAAAACGTTTAATTAGTGTAATGAAATCTAAGAAATATTTAGAAGCAACGTCAAAAACAAATCAATCCTGATTATTTTGTTGGAAGATAATAATTAGAAAATCCTAGAGCTTCCAATATATTGTTTAGAGACATTATTTAAAGCAGTTAATATACGGCTAGCATCTTTCGTGTTTAATGCTTCATTGAGCTCATGCATATACGCTACAATTTGTGCTTTTACTTTGTCTGCGAAAACTGGCGTGACCGCTTGATCTTCATAGAGTAGGACATAGTTTTTTGCAAAACCATAAATCAGAAATAAAGCATTGTGTTCAAGCGGGTGCTCAGCAGCAGCAATGGCTTGTTCGCATTGACATTTTAATTGTTGGTAGGCATCCGTTCCATTTGGAAGAGTTTGAAACGTTTCAAATATAGATTGGAAATTCATTTGAATTACTCGCTTAAAAAGAAAATCTACAGATGATTGAACTAAAAATCAAGGAAAATTTATTATTTTTTATGATGAGTTATTTATGCAATGATTCAGATTATTTTGCTTTAAAGGATTAAATAGTTTATTGGAAGATTTAGTTTATCTTTGCGAAAAAGTTGAATATAGCAATGATGTCACGGATTTGTTTAATGTTTTTTACATTTCCAATACTAGTCATATACATGCTGTACAAATCAAAAAGTGTCTTAATATGGGAAAATGATAACAATTATTTGATTTTGATCGTTTTAGGTGATGGTTGTGAAGAATATTTTATTACCCGCTATTTTGGTATTTGGTTTGGTTGGTTGTACTTCTATAACAACAATGACTCCTGCTCAATTTAACCAACTCGCTGCAACGCAAATTCCTTTTGCTGGAAGTTGGGCGGGTGAAGTGGGGCCTTCCTCTGCTGTCTTGCAGTTAAATCGTCAAGGGCACGGCATATTTTGTATAGACGATGGTAAAGACGTCATGTCATACAATGTCAAACTGATTGATCAAGTGTTGTATAGTGACAAAGGGGTCAAGTTTAAGGTGAAAGAATTAAATAACAGTAATGCCAAGATCCATATGAGTTTGTTAGGTCTAGGTGTGACTTTTGATCTAAATAAAGATGATCAATTACAGCGTGTGACATCGGCTTGCAAGCAAGCCCTGAATTAAGTTTGTATATAATTTTAATCACTTATACCTATACACACGGTATTTAAAATCTCCGCAGATGAAAGAGAGTATTATGTTTTCTCCTTATATTCATGCGTTTGCATTGTTTTTCTCATTACTCAATCCCTTCCTGATGAGTGTCTATATGGTAGGCATGATTCGTAATACCGATGCAAAGGTATTTAGTAAAGCCTTGATACAGGGCAGTTTAATTGCCTTTGGGGTGTTTATTCTATTTGCCTGGGGCGGTGAGAATATTTTCAGTCGCTATTTGAATGTTCGTTTCGAATCTTTTCAAATTTTTGGTGGCCTAATTTTCTTGGTAATCGGATATCGTTATGTATTTCAGGGTGCAGAAACGATTGGGGAAATGCGTGGTGCGCCTGAACATCTGGCTGGTACCATTGCGATGCCATTTATGATCGGTCCAGGCACAATTAGTGCAGCGGTGGTTACAGGGGTGAGTGTACCTTTTACTGGTGCAATGGCCGTTATTGCAATTACCTTGATTTTAACCTGTAGTATTTTGATCCTGATGAAATTTGGTCATGATCATCTACGTTATAAACATGCAAAATATATCGATCGCTATTTTGATATTGTTGGGCGTTTATCGGCTTTGCTGATTGGTACGATTGCAATTGATATGATTGTAAACGGTATAGTTGGTCTGATTCGTTCAGCCAATCTGAGTTAATTATGTCCTAGTTTGATTTTATATGGCTGATATTGAAGCTGTTTTTTATTTCATTAATCCTCTAGTTTGAAGAGGAGATCTGGATAAAAACAGTTTCATTGTCATTATTTCGAATTGAATGATAGAGCGATTATAAAAATAATTGATGATTTTTTATGGTTTTGCGCATATTTTTACGCGCATGAATGAACGATAATAACAATGTTGCATTCTCAATGAGCTCTCATGTATCAATTAGATCAAGCAAACCAAGCACCTGATGACCAGTCAGAGTTGACGATGACGGTTTTAATGACACCTGATATGGCAAACTTTTCAGGTAATGTTCATGGTGGAACTATTCTCAAGTTGCTCGATCAAGTCGCCTATGCATGCGCCAGCCGATATTCAGGTAGCTATGTGGTCACCATGTCGGTTGATCGCGTTAATTTTAAAGAACCCATCTATGTAGGTGAATTGGTAACTTTTCTTGCCAGTGTCAATCATGTCGGCCGTACTTCAATGGAAATCGGTATTCGTGTTGAATCCCAAAACATTCAGAAACGAACGATTCGTCATACCAATACTTGTTATTTCACCATGGTTGCCGTGGATGAACAGCGTAAACCAAAAGAAGTACCACAGTTAAATTTGGATACAGAATGGAAGCGTTGTCGTTTTGAAGCTGCTGAGCAGCGTAAGGCAATACGTTTGCAAGAAGTTCATCAACCTTCATGCAGTGTTTTTAAGAAAACGACATAGTACTCAGTTTTTTAATATACAGCTGATGCAAAAATAAAAGATCGAACCGCAGCATGGTTCGATCTTTTTTACATTTGTAATGAAATAAAGTTTAAATCATTAAAAATGTGGGTCTAAAGGTCTGGAGGAACCTTGAGATCTGATTAGTTTGTTGGTGCTGGTGTAGATGCAGGTGCTTCAGTAGTTGTCGCATCAGCTGCAGCTTGACCTTGAGTTTCAGGTTGTTCTTGAGTTGAAACAACCACTCTTTCTTCAGTTTGTTGCTCATTTGCTGGTGCTGCAAATGTAGACGCTGCTGCAAGAGTAAGTGTAGTTGCAAGAAGAGTTTTGATAAGTTTCATGTTTGGCATCCTTAATTTAATAAAATAACAACCTCAATACGATGATTCGGTTAATCCAAATCTCTCAATTTCGGCATGAGGTTCATGCTATGTGCCAAACGTTGTTGCGGCAATATTCTTAACAATCTATTACGCCTATCTTAACAATATGAAATATTGAATCGCCTTATGTAGTTACTATGTAAAACATCATGAAGAAATTAAGGATGAAAATGTATGTAAATATGTTTTTTAGATTAAAAAACGAGCAGTTTTTTTACGTGTTTTAAACACGATATGCGCTTCGGTGAAAAATCATTAATTGAATAAACCATTTATATTTTACATTTAAATAAGAATTTTAGATTTAATTTGTGAGATATATCTCATTATTTTTATAAAATAATATTTTGGTCTAATTATGTGGAAAAATCATTCTTTATTTTATTTCATCAAATTTTATCTTTAGAATGAAATAAATTTTTAAAGCGAGTTGATCGTGAAGGTTATTGCTCCCAAAACAGTGCCCACGCATATTATTTCTGGCTTTTTAGGGGCAGGGAAGACCACATTATTACAGCATTTGCTCACTCAAAAGCCTGAGCATGAGGTTTGGGCAGTTCTCATGAATGAGTTTGGACAGATTGGGGTAGACCAACAACTGATTACCCAGCAGCAAGGTTATGCGGTGAAAGAGTTGCTCGGTGGTTGTTTGTGCTGTAGCAGTCAATTGCCGATGCAGATAGCACTTTCGCGCTTACTCAGTGAAAGCAAACCTGATCGTTTATTTATCGAACCCACGGGTTTAGGGCATCCAGCGCAATTATTGGAACAACTGACTGAACCGCATTGGCAAACAAGCTTGGCAATGCGTGCTTTGGTGATTGTTGTAGATGGGAGTCGTCTGCATGATCAGGATTGGGTCAAACAGAATTTATATACCGATCAACTAAAAGCAGCACAGGTTGTGGTGTTGTCGCATATCGACTGTATGACAGCAGCAGATCATCAAGCCTACGTGACTTTAAAACAAGAATATGAAACCTATGTCCAGTATTGGATTGAAGCTGAAAATGGGCAGGTGGATATTCAACAATTGGATATTCAGCAGCAACCTGTTCAACGTAAGATTCAACCCTTATTAAAGTTACAACAAGCGCAAGCAGCGACTGAACAGCTATCAGAAATAAAGCAGCTTCCATATCACTATGTAGAAACAGCTCAGGGTTATACAGTGGCGGGTTGGAAGTTACCTAAGCGTTGGCAATTCAACTTTTATGAACTATTAGATTTATTGTGTGCGCAACAGGATTGGGTGCGAATTAAAGGAATCTTTAATACAGATCAAGGTTGGAAAAGCTTTAACTTTAATCCACAACAGTTTAACTATAAGTCGGCTGAAGAGAGCATCGATAATCGAGTTGAAATCATTTGCCAATCAACACAGGATTGGTTAGCTTTTGAAACACAATTATTGCAGTGCCGTATAGATCCAATTGATGATCAAATCGCACATGCTCCTCGGTAAAATAGAGTATGCTTAGCGCCAAATTTGAGAACATTGTATTTAAGAGTTTAGTTTATGGCGTTAAAGGCAACAATATATAAGGCAGACCTCAATATTGCCAATATGGATGAGCATATCTATGCAGATTATCAGCTTACACTTGCTCAGCATCCTTCTGAAACTATTGAACGTTTAATGGTTCGTATTCTGGCTTATGCACGTTTTGCTGATGAGCGTTTAGAGTTCACCAAAGACTTGTTTGAAACAGATGAGCCAGCGTTATGGCAAAAAGATTTGACTGGGCTGTTAGAGCAATGGATCGAAGTGGGTTGCCCATCTGAAGATAAAGTGAAAAAGGCGAGTGCACGTTGTAAGAATGTTGCAGTTGTGACTTATGGTTCTCAGTCAGATGATTGGTGGCAGAAAAATACCAAGATTAAAACCTTAAGCAATGTGCAAGTGTGGCAATTGGCCCCACAAACTACGCAGGCACTTGAGGGCTTATGCGAACGTACCATGCAATTGCAGCTGAATATTATGGATGGCGAATGGACATTGTTAAGCGACAAAGGTCAGGTCGACATTCAGTGGCAACAATTGCAATAATTTAGCTTGAGTGATTTGGAGAGATAGAAATGAGTGCAGAATTAGAAATTATTGATTTAAAAGTTGGCGAAGGTAAAGAAGCAGTTCGTGGTGCCTTGATTACGACTCATTATACCGGTTGGTTGGAAGATGGAACCAAGTTTGACTCATCTTTAGATCGTGGTAACTACTTTGAAACGGTGATTGGTACTGGACGTGTGATTAAAGGCTGGGACCAAGGCATTATGGGAATGCGTGTGGGCGGAAAGCGTAAATTGATTGTTCCTGCACACTTGGCTTATGGCTCACGTAAAATGGGCAAGATCATTCCAGCCAATGCCAATTTAACTTTTGAAATTGAGCTATTCGATGTGAAAACACGCGACGAATAACCGGTTTTTACTATTCAAAAAATAAAGCGATTTGGTCTATTTTTAGACGAAATCGCTTAAAAATCATAAGTATAAAATAATATTGCCAACCATATAATAAGGTTTTGATTTTTAAAAATATTTCTTTTATCTGAATTTTATTGCAGTCTAAGAAAAAAATATTGATTCTCTATATACAGTGCTGTATATCTTTGAGTTAAAAGAGCAATTTTTCTACGACCTTGATTTTGATGAAGCTGTATTTAATCTAAGGCTATGGAATTTTGCACTTTCGGTCACTATAAGTTGACGGGGGTAGTCACTGATAGTTTCTCCATTATAAAAATTCGGCAAAAAAAGTAACGGTAAGAATTTGAGTGAGTAGAGGTTGATATGAATGATTATTTGGATATCACTGCATCAGAATTATTAAAAGAGCTGGATCATTTTTTTCTGATAGATACCCATGATGGGGCACAGACTGGTTTTTGGGTCAATGAGAAAGCCTTAATTGATAAACATTATTGGATTGATGGGGATTATAAAATTGAAATCCTCAGATCATTGCAGCCTTCACACCAGTATGCGCCACATGATTATAAAATCACCCGTTTAGCAATGGGTGAAAATGATAGCAATGTGGTGTTACTGGAATATGATGGGGTGCATAAAAAAATTCAGACCTTTCGCCGTGGCGAATGGGTGAATCGTCTGAACAAATATTTTTATCAAAAAGAACGCCACTATTTACAGCAGCTTGCAGATCATCCGAATTTCCAATCAATTGAGTACTAATTCTTTTTTATCGTGATTGAAAGTTCCTGATATCGATTTATATATCAGGAACTGTGCTTATTAAAAAATATTCAATTAAAGTGTGATTGATTTCATAAAAAATACATTTAAGTTTATTTTCAGCTTTTAAAATTATAAATACAATCCGTACTTCCAGCTGACCATCAAAAACATCTTATTTGTCCATAAAATTGTAAGATGATGCAGGCATGATCTGCGATCAACGAATTTCTAATCTTGAGACGATATCTCTATGACAACACGTTTAGTGTCCCCGACGTTAAAAACTTTTTTAGGTCTAGTGTTTGGGGTGGTTGCCAGCACCACAACTTTTGCGGCAAATCCAAAAATCGATGCAACCACATTGACCGTCATTGGGTATCACGAAATTACAGATCGAAAAGATGCATTGATTCCAAGCTATGCAGTAACCGCGAAGCAGTTTGGTGAGCACATCGACTGGCTGAAAAAGAATGGTTATCACTTTATTAATGTCGATCAATTAATTAAGGCACATCAAGGCAAATATAAGTTGCCCAGTAAACCTATTTTACTGACCGTGGATGATGGTTATCAGTCGTTTTATCAAAATGCATATCCGATTATTCGTGCCAAAAAGATTCCAGTAGTTTTGGCTGTCGTTGGTTCATGGTTGGAGCCTAAAGCAGGGCAGAAAGTTGATTTTGGTGGTGAGCCGATTGAACGCAATAAAATCTTAAGTTGGGATGAGCTGAAGGAAATGCAAAACAGTGGTTTGGTTGAAATCGCCAGCCATAGTTATCATTTACATCAAGGGATTAATGGTAATCCACAGGGTAATCTAGAGCCTGCTGCGATTACGCGAATCTATGATCCTAAAACCAAGAGCTATGAAAGTGATGCGGTATATCAAGCCCGTGTTTATCAAGATTTAAAAACCAATAATGATCTTTTAAAAGCACATGGTTTACGTTCGCCACGTGTCATGGTTTGGCCTTATGGTCGTTATAATATGCAATTGGTACAAACGGCTAAGCAGCTGGGTATGCCGATTACCATCACTTTGGATGATGGAGCTGATCATGCCAAGCAATCGCTACAGAATATGAGCCGTATTTTGATTCAGGGCAATATGTCCACCAGCGCTTTGGCGCAAGAGATTAAGAACCGTGAATTGAATCTGAATGACAACAATCGACCGCAAAAAATTATGCATGTCGATTTAGACTACATTTATGATCCAGATAGCAAACAGCAAGAACGTAATCTCGACCATCTGATTGACCGTATTAATGGTATGGGCGTGAACACAGTCTATTTACAGGCCTTTTCTGATCCTGATGCCAATGGTTCTGCTGATATGGTGTATTTCCCAAATCGTCATATTCCAATGCGTGCAGATTTGTTCAATCGAGTGGCTTGGCAGATTCAAACCCGTACTCCAGTGCAGCGTCTATATGCATGGATGCCACTTTTGGCTTGGGAACTACCTAAGACTGATCCAGTGTCGAAAGACTTGGTGGAAACCCAGCAAGCAAAAGCGGGTGAGCATTTGAATATGGGCTATATTCGTCTCAGCCCATTCTCACCAGAAGCACGTCAGACCATTAAAGAGATTTATCAGGATCTTGCTAAATCAACACCGTTCGATGGCTTGTTATTCCATGACGATGTAACTTTGTCAGACTATGAAGATGCCAGTCCAGATGCGTTGGCGGCGTATGCCAAACAAGGTTTACCAACAGATTTAGCGAAGATACGTGACAATGATACGGACTTGCAAAAATGGACCGCTTATAAAACGAATTATTTAGATGACTTTGCGATGGAACTTGCTGGAGAAGTCCGTCAATATCAGCCATTCCTCGTGACTGCTCGTAATCTTTACGCACAAGTGGCATTAAATGCCTATGCGGAAAACTGGTATGCTCAATCCTTAGAACAATCCCTGAATCGTTATGACTTTACAGCGATTATGGCGATGCCTTATATGGAGCAATCAGACAATCCAGCCAAGTTTTATTCAGACATTATAAACCGTGTGAAGCAGTATCCAAATGGGATTAAAAAGACCGTGATGGAGTTGCAAGCGGTGAATTGGCGCAATGATCAAAAAGTGCCGTCTGAAGAAATGGCAGCGACGATTAAGTCTTTATATGAGCAAGGCGCAATGCACGTGGCGTATTATCCAGATGATCCGATCAAAGGGCATCCAGATGTAGAAACCATGCGTAAGGCATTTGGTCTAAAATCATCTCAATTAGTACCATAGTCGAGTAAGGTAGATGAGTTGGATTGCTTTATTGTGGTCATATGCCATTAAGTTTGTTTTTTACTATCCACTATTTATGTCGTATTTATGGATGGTTGGGGCAATTATTTTTTACTGGAAGGAGCGTCAAGATCCTCCCTATCAGCAACCCGCAGCTTTGCCTGAGTATCCCAAAGTCGCGGTCTTAGTGCCGTGCTTTAACGAGGGGGACAATGCTGAAGAAACTATTAGTCATGCACTGAAATTGGATTATCCAAACTTTGAGGTAATTGCGATTAATGATGGCAGTTCTGACAATACGGGTGAAGTACTAGATCGATTAGCCACGCAATATGAAAAATTACGTGTCGTGCATTTGGCTCAGAACCAGGGCAAAGCGATGGGGCTACAAGCAGGTAGCTTGATGACCGATGCAGAATTCCTGATCGGGATTGATGGTGATGCTCTGCTTGATCCGCATGCCGCTAAATGGATGATGCGGCATTTCTTGGAAGATCCAACAGTTGCCGCAGTCACGGGTAATCCGCGTATTCGGACACGTTCGACCTTGCTTGGACGAATTCAGGTGGGGGAGTTTTCTTCAATTGTCGGTATGATTAAGCGCGCACAACGTACTTTTGGTCGTTTATTTACCGTATCTGGTGTGATCACCGCCTTTCGTAAAAGTGCTGTCCATCAAGTTGATTATTGGTCACCGAATATGTTGACTGAAGATATCGATATCACTTGGAAATTGCAACGTGCTGGTTGGGATGTGCGCTTTGAGCCCAATGCCTTGGTGTGGATTTTGATGCCTGAAACTTTAAATGGTTTATGGAAACAGCGTTTACGTTGGGCTATGGGTGGGGCACAGGTTCTGGTTAAAAATATTGATGTGTTTTTAAAGCCTAAACTTAATTTCTTATGGCCTTTGATGTTTGAGCTGTGTTTGACACTCATTTGGTCATATTTGATGCTTATTATGGCGGTGATCTGGTTATTGCATTTTATCTTTGCAATCCCAGCTCTCGCTGTGGTGAGTTCGCCATTTTTACCATACGGTAGTGGAATTTTATTAGGTGCGACCTGCTTAATTCAGTTTGCTTTAAGCAAATGGATGGATAGTCGTTATGAGCCAAGCCTAGGGAAAAATTATTATTGGATGATTTGGTACCCGTTTGTGTTTTGGTTGATCACGATTACTGCTACAATCGTCGCCTTTCCAAAGGTGCTGTTGCGTAATGATGAGAAACGTGCCCGTTGGATTAGCCCAGATCGTGGAATTCGTTGAATCGGAAAGATTCATTTTGCTGAGTAATAAGCAATGAAAGCTGACAGTTTAATTATTGATGTACGTCGCCAACTCCCATGGCATAAACGTTACTTCTCGACTACTACCACCGCAATGATGTGGGCGGGGTGGTTATTGTTATGGCGTCCGTTTATTTTGGTATGGGTGCTGGTTGAGTTGCAAAAGACCCATATCGCACAACGTTTAATGTCCGCATTTAGCGACGGCATTGAGCATGGTGTAACGGCATTATTTATGTGTGCAGTTGCATTGTTGTTGTGGGGTTTTTTGCCAGCAAAACGTGTGCATCAAAAGCATGCTGTTGAAAAGACCTTACCTGATTATGCGCGTTATTTCGAATTACCTGAGCAAGAAATTCAGGTAGGGCGTCAGCAGAAGGTTAGCATCGTACATCATGATGAAAATGGTAAAATTATTCGAGTCGAATAATTACTTATTGTTCTAGATCAACAATATTGAATGCTTTAATTTTTTTAATTAAGGCATTTTTTATTATATGTCCTTAAATTTTAGGCATAAAAAAACCAGCTTAGGCTGGATTTTTATTTGCACCATCTTTCATTAGTTGGAAGATGGTGCCCGAGGCCAGACTCGAACTGGCACGCTTTGTGGGCGGGGGATTTTAAATCCCCTGTGTCTACCGATTTCACCACTCGGGCATGTGCGCAATAATAGAGGACACTTTAAAACTTGGCAAGAGCAAAACAGATTATTTGCTTTCTTTTCAATCAATTCATGTGCTTATCTGATGAAAAATAAGCATTGTCATATAATTTTAATGATTCTTTCATCAAATTGAGATCAAAGCTTCATCAAAGCTAATTAATTTAAGTCATTTATTTATAGTGATAAAAGTTAAGGTAGCTATCCAAATGACAGCAAAAATTTCACGACGGGAACTTATTCAAAAAAGTCTATTCGGTTTCGGGGCGTTGTCTTTATCTGCGGGTTTTACGGGGTGTAACGACAGTTCAGATCAAGAGACAACAACATTACAAGTGAATTTTGAACATGGGGTTGCCAGTGGTGATCCCTTGCAAGATCGTGTGATCTTATGGACGCGCTTGACACCAAGCGACAGTAGCGCACGTTTACAAGTAACTTGGGAAATTGCTTTAGATCAGCAATTCAAGCAAATTATTAAAACGGATAAGGTAACGACTTCGGTTTCACAAGATTTTACCGTGAAGGTTGATGCGACAGGTTTGAAACCGGATCAAAGCTATTTCTACCGTTTTATTTTCGGTGATAAGAGCTCGCCTATCGGGCAAACCAAGACTTTGCCAAGCAGCACGACAAAAGTCAGTTTTGCGGTATGTTCATGTTCAAACTACCCAGCAGGTTATTTCTATGTGTACCGTGAAATGGCCAAGCAGAATGTCGATGTAGTGATTCACCTTGGTGACTACATCTATGAATATGGTGCAGATGGCTATGCAGCAGAAGATGCAGCTAAATTGGGACGAAGCCTAGCTGCAGATAACAGTAAAGAAATTATTAAATTAGATGATTATCGCAAACGTTATGCGCTGTATCGTAAAGATAAAGACTTGCAGGCCTTGCATCATCGTCATCCATTTATTGTGATTTGGGATGATCATGAGTTAGCCAATGATGCATGGCGAGAGGGGGCTGAAAATCATCAACCGAATGAAGGACCTTTCCTTGATCGTAAATTGGCAGCTTTGCAGGCCTATTTTGAGTGGATGCCAATTCGCCCTGTCGATGATCAACACACCAAGATTTACCGCCAGTTCGATTTTGGCAATCTGGTTCAATTGACGATGTTGGATACGCGTATTATTGCGCGTGATGAACAGTTGGATTATGCCAATTATATGACAGCGAATGGTTTGGATATTGCAAAATTCCAAGCAGATCTCACTAATCCAGCGCGTACTTTAATGGGCTATACCCAACGTGATTGGCTGATTGGAAAACTGCAACAGTCAACAGCAACTTGGAATGTGCTTGGTCAGCAAATTTTAATGACCAAGATGTTGGTTCCTGCAGAACTGCTGCTTGCCTTAGCTGAGATTACCGCAGGCAATCCGAGTGCAGATACTTTAAATAAGATGAATGCCCAAATCACTGAATTAGTAAAATTGAAAATTCGATTATTACAGGGTGATCCTAGTTTAACTGCACAAGAAAAAGCGCGTGTTTTGACAGTTGCACCTTATAACCTAGATGCATGGGATGGCTATTTTGCCGAGCGTGAAATTGTATATGGCGCTTTGGCTCAACTAAAGAAAAAGGTTGTGGTGCTGGCAGGAGATACCCATAACGCATGGTCATCGAACTTATATAGTAAAGATGGTGTCTTTGTAGGGGTAGAATTGGCAACCAGTTCGGTGTCTTCACCGGGTTTGGAAAAATATTTAAATATTCCACTGGCGCAGTTGCAACAGTTTGAATTTGCATTTACGACTTTGATTGATGAGTTGAATTATTGCAACTTAAATCAAAGAGGCTATTTGATCGTGCAATTTGATGCTGCGCAGGTTCAATCGCAGTGGATTTATGTCGATTCGATCAAAAAGCCTGAATATGTGATTGATAAAACACGAGGTTATCAATTAAGTTTAGATAAAAACCTATTGCCAGTAAAAACAGGACAGCAAGTGGCTTAAGTTTCAAAAGTGGTAGGGAGGCCAAGTCAATGAACTTGGCTTTTTTATGATCTGCTCTTAAATTTTAGACATAAAAAAACCAGCTTACGCTGGATTTTTATTTGCACCATATTTCAGTAGCTGAAAGATGGTGCCCGAGGCCAGACTCGAACTGGCACGCTTTGTGGGCGGGGGATTTTAAATCCCCTGTGTCTACCGATTTCACCACTCGGGCTTTACCAATGGAGGCGGAGGTCGGAATCGAACCGGCGTACACGGAGTTGCAGTCCGCTGCATGACCACTCTGCCACCCCGCCATCTCTTGGTGATGCACATATTAGCAATCTTTAAAAAAAAAACAATAGTGTTTATAGCGAATATGCACATAAAAACAACATCTAAAAGAATATTGCTCAAATTATCATGTATTATTTACGCAATTGATTCATACCCACTTTGGAGATGCGCTGTGGCATTGGTTTTAGACGGTCGTGCATTAGCAAAACAAATTGAAACGGATTTGTTGGTACGTGTAGAAGCATTAAAAGCAAAATCGGGGCGTACCCCAATCTTGGCAACTATCTTGGTTGGTGATGATGGCGCATCTGCAACTTATGTGCGTATGAAAGGCAATGCTTGCCGCCGTGTTGGCATGGACTCATTAAAAGTTGAACTTCCAAAAGAAACCACAACTGAACAATTATTGGCTGAAATTGAAAAATTAAATGCTAATCCAGATGTACACGGAATCTTGTTGCAACATCCAGTGCCTGAACAGATTGATGAAAGAGCGTGTTTCGATGCGATTTCATTGGCGAAAGACGTTGATGGCGTGACTTGCTTAGGTTTTGGTCGTATGGCAATGGGCGAAGCGGCATATGGTTCAGCAACTCCTGCTGGCATCATGACTATTTTGCAAGAAAACAAAATTGAAATCGCTGGTAAGCATGCGGTTGTCGTGGGTCGTTCTGCTATTTTGGGTAAACCAATGGCGATGATGTTATTACAAGCCAATGCAACTGTGACGATTTGCCATTCTCGTACTCAAAATCTTCCAGAATTGGTAAAACAAGCCGATATTATTGTTGGTGCAGTCGGTAAAGCTGAATTGATTCAAAAAGACTGGATCAAACAAGGTGCTGTTGTAGTTGATGCGGGTTTCCATCCACGTGATGGTGGTGGTGTTGGTGATATCCAATTGGTCGGTATCGAAGAAATCGCTTCTGCTTATACCCCAGTTCCTGGTGGTGTAGGGCCGATGACGATTACGACTTTGATTCGCCAAACGGTAGAAGCCGCAGAAAAAGCTTTAGGTTAATATTTTAGCCCCTCTGAATAGAGGGGCTTTTTTAAAGAATTAAAGAAATATGAGTTGTACATTCCAATTTGCCAAAGCACCTGAACATTTGTTGCAGGCTCTGCATCAAGTTATTCCTAATACTGATTTATTAGCACAACAACTTCCCGAAACGCCAATTTCGTTATGGCTCATACCACCTGTATTTCCAACAGACCGTTTAGATGATGACGTGATTCGACGGATTTGGAATGAAACTCCGTATTGGATTTTTTGTTGGGCCTCTGGTTTAGCGATGGCACAATGGCTGTTGGCAGAGCCGCATCATGTCAAAGATAAAGTGGTACTAGATTTTGGTGCTGGATCAGGCGTAGTTGCAATTGCAGCAAAAATGGCAGGAGCAAAGCGTGTCATTTGCTGTGATATCGATCCTGTCAGCCTCGCATCCTGTCGTGAAAATGCATTGTTGAATGATGTTGAACTTGAATATCTAGATGATTTGTATCAGTCCGATCAGGTTGATGTGTTATTGGCAGCAGATGTGTTGTATGACCAATCTAATCGTTTCTTTCTGGATGAGTTCTTAAAGTTTGCACCTGAAGTATGGGTCGCTGATAGCCGAGTCAAAAACTTTAGTCATCCTCAATATCTAAAAATTGATGAACGTAGTGCAAGTACTTGGCCAGATTTGGATGAAGCCAAAGAGTTTAGAAACGTCAGCTTTTACCGCACCAAATAAATATTCGTGATCCCAAACGCTTAGTTGTGTAGAGGTTATCAAATCTCAACACAACAGTGTTGCTGCTCATGCTAAAACATTGAAATGAAATAAAGCGATCTCCTTTAATCGCTATTTATTCTATTTTCTAAAAGAATGTTTGACTAAAAAGGAAGGTGTATGGGTATTCAGCAAGTTGATGATGGCAAACACGGTGCACTTAAGCTTTTCGAAGGTGAAGCACTTGCAGGTGAAATGGCGTATACATGGGCGGGGGATAGTATGCTGATTATTGACCATACCGATGTCAATGAAGCATTTCGTGGTCAAGGCGTAGGACGCAAGCTGTTAGATGAACTGATTGTATTTGTTCGTGAACGCCAAGTGAAGGTAATTCCATTATGTCCTTTTTCAAAATCTGTTTTTGATAAGGACTCATCGATTCGTGATGTGTTAAAAGAATAAGATGAGTTGGATGTATTCTAAATGATGGAATACATCCATTTTCTTTTATTGATTAAGTAAAGAACTTAAGAACAGGTATAACGAACAACTTTAAGTGTACTTGGGCGAGTTTCAAGTGCCTGACGGGTTGCATAGCCTTCACTATTATTTAAATCTGGGGAATTAGATAAACCAAATGTTGCACGGCTATTACCGATTTTTACCCCATATTGTTCTTGTTGCGCTGGATTGACGATCTCATTGACGCTCAGCACTGCGAGTTTATAGGTCTTGTCTACACCTAAAATTTGCTTGCATGCGTGTTGTAATTTCTTCTCATCTAGATCTCTATTGCTACGCGCAGCTAAAGTATAGGCAACGGTTGCAGAGGTGGCTGTTTTATTTTCGATTTGATAGCCTGTTGTACCATTGTATTGATGTGGACTGCTTTGACAGGCTGAAAGAATAAGAGCACCGCTCATAATTAGCAATAAATTGGTTTTTTTCATATCAATGATCCTGTTATTTCTGGTTTTAGTATCGCATAAAATAAGTTTTTTATTGTGAGGAATCTTTAAAACACAGGCTATTCATCGTTTTTTAGCTTCAAATATAAAGAAAGAATTTTCGTTTTCGAACAATTTTGCATATAATCTGCCAAGTTTTTTATTTAATACAGAAGTCATTGCTTTTTTGTAGTATTTGAGCCCGTTTTTTAACGGGCGTTTAATTTATTGCACTATACATAAGCAAGTCTGGATAGGTATGTCATGATCTCTACAGATAGTCAAAAAAAATACGTGGTTGCATTTGACCAAGGTACAACCAGTTCACGTGCGATCGTATTGGATCACGATGCGAATGTCATCAGTATTGCTCAGCGTGAGTTTACGCAAATTTACCCACAACCAGGTTGGGTCGAGCACGATCCAATGGAAATCTGGGCGACTCAAAGTGCAGTGTGGGTTGAAGCTTTAGCGCAAGCAAGTATTTCTAGTGAGCAAATCGCAGCGATTGGGATTACCAACCAACGTGAAACCACTGTCATCTGGGATAAAAAGACAGGTAAACCTATTTACAATGCAATTGTATGGCAAAGCCGACAAAGCAATGAAATTTGTAATCAGCTTCGCCAAGATGGCTGGCAAGATTACGTTCATAAAGTAACTGGTCTGGTTCTTGATCCATATTTCTCTGCAACTAAAATTAAGTGGATTCTGGATCGTGTTGAAGGCAGCCGTGAACGTGCAGAACGTGGCGAGCTTTTATTTGGTACGATTGATACATGGTTGCTTTGGAAATTGACCAATGGTCAAGTGCATGTGACTGACTATACCAATGCATCTCGCACGATGTTATTCAACATCGAAACGCTTGAATGGGACGATAAACTGCTTGAAGCATTAAATATTCCTAAAGCGATGTTGCCTGAAGTTCGTGGTTCTTCTGAAATTTACGGTTATACACATACCATTAGTGGTCAGGAAATTGGGATTCCAATTGCAGGTATTGCAGGGGATCAACAGGCTGCATTGTTTGGACAAATGTGTGTTGAAGCGGGTCAAGCAAAAAATACTTATGGTACTGGTTGCTTCTTGCTTATGAATACGGGCAAACGCATTGTGCAATCTGATCATGGTTTATTGACGACGATTGCATGTGGTCCACGTGGTGAAGTGAACTATGCACTGGAAGGTGCAGTGTTCAATGGTGGTTCATGTGTGCAATGGTTGCGTGATGAACTGAAAGCGATTAATGATTCGCATGATTCTGAATACTATGCAACCAAAGTAAAAGACAGTAACGGTGTCTATGTGGTGCCTGCATTTACAGGTCTAGGTGCACCATATTGGGATCCAACAGCACGTGGTGCGATCTTGGGTATTACCCGCGGTGTAAGCATCGAACATATTATTCGTGCCACATTGGAGTCGATTGCTTACCAAACGCGTGATGTATTGGATGCCATGCAGCAGGATTCAGGTGAGAAATTGCGTACCTTGCGTGTTGATGGTGGTGTGACTGCCAATAACTTCTTGATGCAATTCCAAGCCGATATCATGGGCACGTCAGTTGAACGTCCTGCGATGAAAGAAACAACAGGCATGGGTGCGGCATTCTTGGCTGGTTTAGCTGTCGGTTTCTGGTCGGATTTGAATGAATTGAAGAGTAGAATGACCATCGAAAATACCTTTGTACCAGAGTGTAGTCAGGATGTGACTGAAAAACTCTATAAAGGTTGGTTAAAAGCTGTCGGACGTACTCGTGATTGGGCGGAAGACTAAGCTAAAATAGACCCATTTAATATGATCTAAAACAACACAGGATGGATGAGCATGAGCTTGATACTACGCCAACAGAAAACCCTCGAACTAGTGAGAGAGCGTGGCTATATCAGTATTGAAGAACTTGCTCAGCATTTTGATGTCACCCCACAAACCATCCGTCGGGATATTAATCAATTGGCGGATGAGGGTTTGTTGAGACGTTATCACGGTGGTGCAGCGCATGATTCGAGTGTGGAAAACACTGAATATACGATGCGTGTTGGTTATATGTTAGAAGAAAAGAGAATGATTGCAGCCGCAGTTGCTGCAGCCGTTCCTGATCATGCTTCTTTGTTTATTAATATTGGGACCACAACCGAAGCAATCGCACATGCATTGTTAAACCATACAGGTTTGCGGATTATTACCAATAATCTCAATGTTGCCAAAATTCTCAGCACCAAAGAAGACTTTGAAGTACTGATTGCCAGTGGGCGTGTGCGTCCAGATGGTGGAGTGATTGGTCAAGCGACTGCGGATTTCTTCAAGCAGTTTAAGGCAGATTACGCATTGGTGGGGATCAGTGGTATTGAAGAAGATGGTACTTTGTTGGATTTCGACTTCCAAGAAGTGTGCGTATCTCAAGAGATTGTTTCAAGTGCTCGCCAAGTTTTCCTTGCCGCGGATAGCAGTAAGTTTGGTCGTAATGCGATGATCCGTTTAGGTTCACTGAAGCAAGTCGACTGTATTTTTACCGATCAACAGCCGAATGATGAGTTTATGAAAACCATTCGCGATTTGGATGTTGGGCTGATTGTTGCCAAGTAAATCTTCATTTCCGAAAAATTGTTACTTTTCTTGAGCTGAGCCCTTTTGGCTCAAGAATATTTCAATAAGAATAATGCTATAACGTTGAGCAGTCTTGATATTGCCAGTCGATCCTTTTTTAAATAGATACATTTTCAATTTTTACCATTTATCTAAAAATGTCTATAAATTGGCATTTTTTTGACTGTTTTTTGTTGTTTATTTTCATTTCACGTGTTTAAATGTTCGTTATTGAAAAATAATGAATATTTGCGGTGATTTATGCAAACTTCTCCTCAGTCAAATGAAAAAATTTATGACCTTGCTGTGATTGGTGGCGGTATCAACGGTGTTGGTATTGCAGCGGATGCTTCAGGTCGTGGTTTATCTGTATTCCTCTGTGAAAAAGATGATTTGGCTAGCCATACCTCTTCTGCAAGTAGTAAGTTAATCCATGGTGGTTTACGTTACCTTGAACACAAAGAGTTTCGCTTAGTCCGTGAAGCGCTGGCTGAGCGTGAAGTATTGTTGGCAAAAGCACCACACATTATCCGTCCTATGCGCTTTATCATGCCGCATCGTCCACACTTACGCCCAGCGTGGTTGATTCGTACAGGTTTGTTCTTTTACGATCACTTGGGTAAACGTGAAAAGTTATTGGGTTCGAACAACGTTTATTTTAAAGAAGACAGCCCATTAAACGCTGCGATTACTCGCGGTTTTGAATATTCAGACTGCGCGGTAGATGACTCTCGTTTGGTCGTGTTGAATGCCATGCATGCACGTGAAAAGGGTGCAGACATTGTGACGCGTACCCGTTGCCTATCTGCACAACGTGAAGGGCAATACTGGATCGTTGATTTGGAAAATGCACAAGGTCAATTCCAGATCAAAGCTAAGGCTTTAGTGAATGCTGCTGGCCCTTGGGTTGCACAATTCATTAAGCAAGATTTACAGCTTAAATCACCATATGGCATTCGTTTGATTCAAGGTAGCCATATCATTGTGCCGAAGCTTTATGAAGGCGACAAAGCATTTATCATGCAGAATGATGATCGTCGTATTGTGTTCGCGATTCCATACTTAGACCAATACACCATGATTGGAACCACGGATCGTGAGTATCAAGGTGATCCTGCACAAGTAAAAATCACCCAAGAAGAAATTGATTACTTGATTGAGGTAAGCAATGCGCACTTCAAAAATCAGTTAACCCAAGCCGATATTATTTCTACTTTTGCGGGTGTACGTCCATTATGTGACGATGAATCAGACAATCCATCTGCCATTACCCGTGACTATACTTTGGCTTTATCGCAAGAAGCAGAAGATCAGGCGCCGTTACTGTCAGTCTTTGGTGGTAAGTTAACGACTTATCGTAAGTTGGCAGAATCTGCCATGCAGCAGCTCAAAGCATTTTTCCCAGAAATGAAAGGCAGTTGGACAGCGACAGAAGCTTTGCCTGGTGGTGAAAACATGGCAACAGCTGAACAGTTGGCGAAAGAGATTCGTGCACAAGTCACCGATGCATCTGAGGCTTTGGCAAAACGTTGGGCATCTGCTTATGGTTCACGTATCTGGAATATCTTGGGTGAAGCAACTTCGGTTGAGCAGTTAGGTCAGCATTTTGGTCAAGGCTTGTATGCGAAAGAAGTGGATTATTTATGTCGCTTTGAGTGGGTAACGACTAGCCAAGATATTTTGTGGAGACGTTCAAAGCTAGGTCTTAATTTTGCGCCAAGCGAAATCGAAAGCTTAGATGTGTATTTAGCAAATAAACCAAATACCACGGTTGCTGCTTAAAAATTCCTAATAAAAAAGCCCCTTTGAATAAGGGGCTTTTTTATTAGTCTTAATTAGTACTTGAAGCGGAATGCAACGGTGTAATTTGCAGGTGCTCCGTAGAAGGCTTGTCCATCAGTAAAGCTGTTTAGATATTTTTTATCAGTTACGTTATTGGCATTGGCCTGAATACTGAGATTTGGACTAATGTCATAGCTTGCCATCAAATTGAGCAGCGCATAATCACTTTGTTTGAGGTAAGTGCTATAGCTTGGGTCAAAGCGGGTGATTTTACTTTGCCATTTCACACCTGCTCCAACTTTCAGTTTTGGTAGCTGAGCAGGGGAATAAGTTGTTAGAAGATTGAAGCTTTGCGTTGGGTTATAAGTTCTTGCAGCACCGCCATTCTTTAGGTCTTGCAGGCTAAATTGGGTGTAGCCAAGAGAAACATTGACTTGATCGGTGAGTTGTCCCGCCAGACCAACTTCTACACCTTGTGAGCGAAGATCACTAATTTCAACTCTACGATCGAGAGAAGGGTTGTCAGTTGAGCGAAGCGGGTAGCTATTTTCCTCAGTTCTAAACACAGCCAGTGTTCCAGTAAGTTTGTTGTCTAGCCAAGAACTCTTAAACCCAACTTCATAGCTTTTACCTTCAATTGGATCTGCAACTTTGCCCGTTGCTTTGTCAACTGAGGTTTGTGGGCGGAAAATCGAGGTATAACTCATATAACCCGTATATTCAGGGGTGAAGTTATAGGTAATACCCGCATATGGCGATACTTTGCTCTCGTTATAATTCATTGGGTCGCCGTAACTCGTACCTTCACTCTTGGCTTGGACGTAGTTTGCACCTAGGGTTAATTTTAAATCATCATTGAAGTGTAGGCGGGTTGCTGCATAAACAGATTGATTACGTTGAGTATAATCTGCTGTTTTTGTGAATGGACCCCAGATCACACTATTTGGGGTCCAGCTTGCCCAATTAGTAGTACATTGGGCTTTGTATTCATTGTCGCCTGTGCCACGAACACATATTCCAACATTACTGTCTTGGATGTCGCCCACAGTTTGAGCGTCATTTTGTTTGCTCTGCGTGAAGCTGTAACCAACAATCGCTTCATGTTGTTGACCGAATAATTCAAACTTTCCATTTAGGTTGAGGTCAACACTGTGTTGTTTATTTTTTTCACTAAAGCCTTTAGCGGTAAAATCGATATCAGCGCCATTAGCTATTGGATAACCATAATAGTATAACAGTCGGCTGTCGCGATTCTTTTCATTGTAGTTGTAGTTTAGGTTGGCTGACCAATTCTCAGAAAGTTTCTGTTTGAGCTCAAAAAATGCATTTCGCGAAGTATTGTCCCAATAGGTCCAGTCTGGGTTTGGATTATAAGAGCGATCATAACTGATTTGTTTACCTGAAGAATCCATAAGAGGTAAAGCACCCCAGTTATTGGCATTCGGTTTATTTTTCTCCTGACTCGCACCAATGGTAAGCAATGTACTATCAGTAAGGTCTGCTTCTAAGGCAGCTGCAATCCCATTTTTCTCAGAAGTGTAGCGATCTAAGTGCGAATCACCTGTTTGCTGAAAACCAGAAACACGACCGCGAACACTGCCATCTGATACGAGGCTGCCTGAGGCATCTGCTTCATAGCGTTGCGTATCCCATGAACCATAACTTAGACCTGCATTGGCTTGGAACTCTTTAGTTGGGCGTTTACGGATGTAGTTAATGGTTGCGCTTGGATCGCCAAATGCATTGGTTAGTGCATCTGCACCCTTAATCACTTCAATACGATCGTAGAAATAGCTGTCTGGATTGGTATCATTATAATTCCAGCCACCAGAAGGGAAGCCTACACCGTCAACCAGAATGTTTGAGATTTCAAAACCACGTGCCATATACACTGAGCGTTCAGTTTCAAGTGAGTTAACGGTCACACCTGGTGTATTGTTGAGTACATCTCTAGAGCTGGTCAGACCGAAATCTTCAATTTGCTGACGTGTTACTACATTAACGGTTTGCGGAATTTCTTTGGCTTCAATATTCAGTTTGGTTGCGCTTGAGCTATTTTTAATACTGTATGCTTTGGTTTTCTCGCTGATGTCGCTGTCCTGAGTTGCTTGGACTTTGATGGTTGGCAGTTGTCGCGATCCCTCATCAAGTGCATAACTATAAGAGCTGATACTGACTAATGTTGAGATAGCTAAAAAGAGTGGGGTGCGTTTAAACAGAGGCGATGAACTCATACCTACAACCATGTAAATGAGAAATATTATTGTTACAATTATTGTTAATATTCGTTAATTTTGCAATTTATTTTGTCTAAAGCTTAATGGGAATAGCTGGCGTGGGACGATGGGTTAATAGGAATTTTCGAAAATTAGCTAATAAAAAAGGCCACCGAAGTGACCTTTTTAGTTTCCCTAGATCCCTCTTTGATCAAGAGGGCGATAAATGGGATTAAGCAGATTTAACAGCTGCTAATAATTCATTTTGACGATCTTTAAGCGCTTGAGGTAAGCGAGCACCAAGTTTAGTGAATAACTCAGTGTGGCTTTCAAGTTCTTTGATCCATTGATCTTTGTCTTGTGCTGTGACTGTATTGAATTGCTCTTTAGAGAAATCAATACCATTCCAGTTTAACTGTTCGTAAGTTGGAACATAACCGATTGGTGTTTCAGTCGCTTCAGCACGGCCTTCACAACGGTCGATAATCCACTCAAGAACACGCATGTTTTGACCGAAACCAGGCCATACGAAGTTGCCTTCAGCATCACGACGGAACCAGTTTACGTTGAAGATTTTTGGTAATTTATTACCAGCAGCTTCAGCTTTTGCACCAACTTCTTGACCAAGTTGTAACCAATGACCGAAGTAGTCAGCCATGTTGTAACCCGCAAATGGAAGCATTGCGAATGGGTCACGACGAACGATACCTTGTTGACCAACCGCTGCTGCAGTTGTTTCTGAACCCATCGTTGCTGCTTTATAAACGCCATCAACCCAGTCAAATGCTTCAGAAACTAAAGGCACGGTATCTGCACGACGACCACCGAAGATGAATGCAGAGATTGGTACGCCTGCTGGATTTTCCCAGTCAGCGTCAATCGAAGGGCATTGACCAGCAGAAACAGTAAAGCGTGAGTTTGGATGTGCTGCTTTTTCGCCTTCAACGTATGGTTGGCCTTTCCAAGTGATCAAGTCAGCTGGAACTTCTTTAGTTAGACCTTCCCACCATACTTCGCCATCTTTAGTCACAGCAACGTTGGTGTAAATCACATCTTTATGCATGGTTGCAATACAGTTCGGGTTGGTTTTGGTATTTGTACCAGGCGCAACACCGAAGAAACCAGCTTCTGGGTTGATTGCATATAAGCGACCATCTTCACCTGGTTTGATCCAAGCAATATCGTCACCTACTGTTTCAATCTTCCAGCCTTCGTAACCTGCTGGTGGAATTAACATTGCAAAGTTTGTTTTACCACATGCAGAAGGGAATGCTGCTGCGATGTAGTGTTTTTCACCTTGTGGGTTAGTCACACCTAAAATCAGCATGTGTTCAGCTAACCAGCCTTGCTCACGACCCATTGCAGAAGCAATACGTAATGCTAAGCATTTTTTACCCAATAATGCATTGCCGCCGTAACCAGAACCGTAAGACCAGATTTCACGAGTTTCTGGATAGTGAACGATATATTTTTCGTTGTTACATGGCCAAGCAACATCTTTTTGACCATCTTTTAATGGTGCAGCAACAGTGTGTACGCATGGGATAAACTCACCATCTGTACCTAACACGTCATAAACTGCTTTACCCATACGTGCCATTTTAGTCATGCTGACTGCAACGTAAGGTGAATCTGTTAACTCGATACCAATGTGAGCAATGTGGCTTCCTAAAGGACCCATCGAGAAGGGAACCACATACATGGTACGGCCTTCCATTGCACCGTCAAATAATCCATTTAATTTTTCGCGCATTTCTGCAGGAGCAACCCAGTTGTTTGTTGCGCCAGCATCTTCTTCATTTTGCGAGCAGATATAAGTACGGTCTTCAACACGAGCAACGTCAGAAGGGTCAGAATTTGCAAGATAAGAACCAGGATGTTTTTCTTGGTTAAGTTTTTGCATGGTGCCGTTAGCGATCATCAAGTCCATAAGACGTTGATATTCTTCTTCGCTGCCGTCACACCATTCGATTTTTGCTGGTTTGGTCAATTTTGCAATTTCTTCCACCCATGCAATAAGCTTAGGGTGACGAACGAATTCTGGTGCGTTCACTTGGGTCATGGTGATGCCTTTTTAAAATGTGTACAACGTACAAGTTCTATCTACTGGATGGCAGTAAGATAGAGGAAGTAAAAAAAGTGGCTGTATTAAAGCATAAAATCATAAAAAATATAAGACTAAAGAATAGTGAGGGGTGTGAATGTGGAAATGCATATTTTGGTTTAATGTGTTGTTTTTATTTGACTTTATTATTTTATATTTTAATATTTTGTTTATTTATATATGTTATTTTTGTTATAAATCACATTACAAAACAATATCTTACGATATTTTTATTTTTTTGAGAATTGTTATTGATTATATGAATGAAGCTCATTCAAAATTTACATAAACAAGCTTTTATTTGTTGATTTTGTAAACAAAAATATGTAAATGATCTGTCTTAAGGTTGAGATTTATGGCTCAAAATGTAAAGCCTTTATCTATTATTTATAATCAAAAATCAGGTTTTCATGCCGCTCAACAAGATGACGAATATGAGCGTCTCATGACCTTTTGGACGCAATATGGGTTCGAAATTCAGGTTTTTGAGTTAAATTCTCACGTTCACTTTGATGACATGATGGCAACGGTCTTGGCTCGGCATCAGTCTTCTGAGCATAAGGGGGTTGTCGTTGCAGCCGGGGGAGATGGAACTTTAAATGCAGTTGCAAAACAATTGATGCATACAGATATTCCGATGGGGATCATACCATTGGGGACATTTAACTATGTTGCACGTGCTTTGCATATTCCTATTGATGTTGCGCAAGCGGCAGAGGTGATTGCAACGGGTTCGATACAATCAGTACACGTTGCGGGAATAAATGATCAGATTTATTTGAATAATGCGAGTTTGGGTTTATACCCTTTATTTATAAAAAAACGTGAATTATATAATCAGCGTCTAGGGCGATTTCCACTTCATGCCTATACCTCTGGTTTAGATGTATTACTTCGAGAGCATAAATCTTTAAAACTGGCTGTCACTGTGGATGGGCAGAGATATCCTGTTGCGACCCCATTGGTTTTCTTTGGTAATAATCAACTGCAACTGAGTGATATGAAGTTAAGAATTGCCGAGTGTGCTGCCAATGGAAAGTTGGCAGGTGTGGTGGTGGCTAAAAGTGATCGTCTCAGTTTATTAAAAATGTTATGGAAACTGATTCAGGGAAAAATTGATCAGGCTTCAGATGTGTATTCATTTTGTGCCGAACATATACAGGTCGATTGTAAAAAGGCAAAGTTAACGGTTGCAGTGGATGGAGAACTTATGGAAATGCAAACCCCGTTAAAATTCTCAGTCAAAAAATCAGCCTTAAAAGTGATGGTTCCGAATGCTGTTACATCTGTCTGATCTGCATTTTGGAACGGAGCGTGAAGTCTGCATTGATGCAATCAAGCAGTTTTGCCATCAACATCGTCCTGAAGCCGTGATTGTGAGTGGTGATCTTACCCAACGTGCGCGCCTTAAGCAGTTTTATGCATGTCGACAATTTCTAGATACGCTCAATCTTCCTTATTTGGTGGTGCCAGGTAATCACGATATTCCGCTTTACCATGTATGGAATCGCTTCTTTTCGCCTTTTGTTCGTTATCAGGCATTCTTTGGTCGTTTGGAAACAACGCTGGAAACGGAGCATTTTTATATAGTTGGGATGAATAGTATTCGCCGCCGTTACCATACCCGTGGTCATATTTCACTTGAGCAAATTCATGAGACTTACGAGAAGTTAAACAATGCGCCAGCCAACAAAATAAAATTGGTGGTTTTTCATCAACCCTTTTATACCTTTCCGAATGAGCATGGTGATAAAGACTGTCCAGTTTTGGGGAAAATCGCGTTGGAAAAATGGGGCGCAACAGGCTTGTTTGGTTTATTGCATGGACATTTACACAAAGTGGCTATACACAATTTAAATCAAATTTTTGAGTTAGGATTCGATCATCCCATCTTGGATATTCATGCGGGTACAGCAACTTCAAACCGATTACGCTTTGGATTCTCGAATAGTTTTAATGTGATTTTGAATGATGGAGCGATTGAGCATTATTGGTTTGATGAGTCGCTTAAAATATTTCTGAAATCACAAACTGTTGTTTAATTCGGCAGCTATAGATTTTGATGTTTAAAAAAACATCTATAAGTAGAATTTTTTTTCATTTTCCCCTTGAAGCTATTTTTTTTAACCCCACAAAAGTGGCATATCAAAATTTTATGTATTGCCATGAATTGGCGATACACATTAATCAATAAGACTAAGTCTGATGGAGTTAACTATGAGCAACATTCGCCCATTACATGATCGTGTTGTGATTCGTCGCGTAGAAGAAGAAACTAAAACGGCTGGTGGTATTTTACTTCCAGGTTCTGCTGCTGAAAAACCATCTCAAGGTGAAGTAATTGCAGTCGGTAATGGTCAAATCACTGACAATGGCGTTCGCGCTTTAGACGTTAAAGTTGGCGATAAAGTATTGTTCGGTACTTATGCAGGTACAACAGTAAAAGTAAGCGGTGAAGAACTCTTGATCATGAAAGAGTCAGATATCTTAGCTGTACTTGAAGGCTAATTGATCCATAACTCACAAATTAATCAGATACAGTATTTAAAAAGATTCGGAGTTTAACATGTCAGCTAAAGACGTAAAATTTGGTGATTCAGCTCGCTCAAAAATGATTGCAGGCGTAAACGTACTTGCAGATGCAGTTAAAGTAACTTTAGGTCCTAAAGGCCGTAACGTTGTCATCGACCGTTCTTTCGGTGCACCGCACATCACTAAAGATGGTGTAACCGTTGCGAAAGAAATTTCTTTAAAAGACAAGTTTGAAAACATGGGTGCTCAACTTGTTCGCGAAGTTTCTTCTAAAACAAATGACATTGCGGGTGACGGTACAACAACTGCAACTGTACTTGCTCAAGCAATCTTAAATGAAGGGATCAAATCTGTAACTGCAGGTATGAACCCAATGGATTTAAAACGTGGTATCGACATCGCAGTGAAAACTGTAGTTGAAAATATCCGTACCAATGCAAAACCTGCTGATGATTTCAAAGCAATTGAACAAGTAGGTTCAATCTCTGCGAACTCTGATACGACTGTTGGTAAACTTATCGCTCAAGCGATGGAAAAAGTAGGTAAAGAAGGTGTTATCACTGTAGAAGAAGGTTCTGGCTTTGAAGACGCATTAGACGTTGTAGAAGGTATGCAGTTCGACCGTGGTTATATCTCTCCATACTTCGCGAACAAGCAAGATACCTTAACTGCTGAACTTGAAAATCCGTTCATCCTTCTTGTTGATAAAAAAATCGGCAATATCCGTGAATTGATCGCTGTATTAGAAGCGGTTGCTAAAACTGGTAAACCACTTCTTATCATCGCTGAAGATGTTGAAGGCGAAGCGCTTGCAACACTTGTTGTGAACAACATGCGCGGTATTATCAAAGTATGTGCGGTTAAAGCACCTGGTTTTGGTGACCGTCGTAAAGCAATGCTTCAAGACATCGCGATCTTGACTGGCGCGACTGTGATTTCTGAAGAAGTAGGCATGTCTTTAGAGCAAGCTTCTCTTCAAGATCTAGGTACTGCACACAAAATCACTGTTTCTAAAGAAAATACAGTAATTGTTGATGGTGCTGGTAATGCTGCACAAATCGCTGAACGTGTTCAACAGATCCGTGCGCAAATTGAAGAATCTACTTCTGAATACGACAAAGAAAAACTTCAAGAACGCGTTGCTAAATTAGCTGGCGGTGTTGCAGTCATCAAAATTGGTGCGGCAACTGAAGTTGAAATGAAAGAGAAGAAAGATCGTGTTGACGATGCGCTTCACGCAACTCGTGCAGCAGTAGAAGAAGGTGTTGTTGCAGGTGGTGGTGTTGCACTGGTACGTGCTGTAAACGTATTGGATGGCTTAAAAGGCGCGAACGAAGATCAAACTGCAGGTATCAACATTTTACGTCGTGCGATTGAAGCGCCACTTCGTCAAATCGTTTCAAATGCAGGTGATGAGCCTTCAGTTGTGATCAATGCAGTTAAAGCGGGTGAAGGTAACTTCGGTTATAACGCTGCAACTGGCGAATATGGCGATATGTTGGAAATGGGTATTCTTGACCCTGCTAAAGTAACGCGTTCTGCACTTGAACACGCAGCTTCTGTTGCTGGTTTGATGTTAACGACTGAATGTATGATTACTGATATCCCAGAAGATAAACCAGCTGCTCCAGATATGGGCGGTATGGGTGGTATGGGCGGCATGATGTAATCACATCTACGTCTAAATAAAAAAATCCCTGCATATGCAGGGATTTTTTTATGGATATTTCTTGGAATTTATCGAAATAAAATAATCATCCAAGTAAAAAAGATAATCGCCAAGGAAACAAATTGCGCAGCACTACCCATATCTTTTGCATTCTTAGACAATGGATTTTTTTCTAAGGACACACGATCAACTACAGCTTCAATAGCGGAATTAAACAGCTCTACAATAATCGCCAATAAACAGACAGCAACCATAAGTGCTTGCTCAACGGCTGATACGTGTACAAAAAAACTGAGTGGGATCAAGATCACATTCAGTAATAGGATTTGTCGGAAGGCAGCTTCGTGGCTAAAAGCAACTTTAAATCCTGCGATTGAATAGCCTGTGGCATTGAGAATCCTTTTAATGCCACTTTTGCCTTTATAGGGAGAGTATTGCGTCATTACGATAGAGGAATGAGAGAAAGGCGTATTATAAGAGCAAAGATGTTGCAGTAAATTGGCAATATGTCGCATGCGTATAGTATAAGCCACAGCTTTCTGTCATTAATCTCTACAAAGCCTGCATTTATAAATTGTCAATTTGTGCTGTGCTAAGGATAATAAGCACAGAATTATTGAAGGAAAACGCTGCATGAAAATTATCGCAGATGAAAATTTGGCATTTACCGATTATTTCTTTGCGGAATTTGCAGAAATACAGCACCGAGCAGGACGTACTCTGACCCATGCTGATGTACAGGATGCCGATGCACTTTTAATTCGCTCTGTGACCAAAGTAAACCATGCCTTAATTGACCAGACCTCGATCAAATTCGTGGGCAGCGCCACTATCGGAACCGATCACCTAGATATTCAAGCCTTAGAGCAACAACATATTGCGTGGAGTAATGCAGCGGGTTGTAATGCGCAAGCTGTCGCTGAATATGTGATTACGGCTTTATTGCATTTAGATATCGGCTTATTAGAACAAAATAAAGCCTTCACTTTAGCCATTGTTGGTTTAGGTAATGTCGGTAGTCGTCTTGCTGTAATGGCACAACTGCTCGGCTGGAATGTCATTGGCTATGATCCTTATGTGCAATTAGGCGGTATTGAAAATGTCTCTTTTTCTGAGCTGTTAAAACGTGCCGATGCAATCTCAATTCATGTGCCTTTGATCTTATCGGGTGATTTCCCGACACAGCATTTATTTGATGCAACTGCTTTGGCTGCAATGAAACCTTCTGCTATTTTAATCAATAGTGCGCGTGGTCCTGTCATTGAACAGGCTGCATTAATGGCAGATATTATCGCGACGCAGCGTCAAGTCGTTCTCGATGTATTTGAGTTTGAACCTGAAATTTCTGAGCAATTGTTGCATTTACTGGCATTGGCGACACCACATATTGCGGGCTATAGTCTGGAAGGTAAGGCCAGAGGCACACAAATGATCTATCAAGCTTTTTGCGATAAATTTTCTTATCAAGTCTCAAAGCGTTTTGAGAGTCAATTGCCTCAGGTGGAACAATATTTTGGGCAGCAGGATTTAAAAGCTGCGCTTAAACAACATCTGACTCAGATTTATGATATTGCTGCCGATGATCAGCAACTACGTGCGTGTGTACAAGCAGGTAAGGTAGAGCAAACAGCATTTGACCTACTTCGGAAAAATTATCCCTTACGCCGTGAGTGGGCTGCACACGGTGGACCAAAAGCATGAGTCAAGCAATGAAAAGCTATCAACCAACCTGTTCAATTGATGCCTTAAAAGCACGTGCGGAGATGTACGGCAAGATTCGTCAGTTTTTTGCACAACGCAGCGTTTTAGAAGTAGAAACTCCAGTTTTGTCTCAGGCAGGGGTGACGGATGTACATTTGGCTTCTGTTCAAGTACAGCGTCATATTCATGGCAAATTAAATACCCAGTATTTACAGACCTCACCTGAATTTCCAATGAAACGTTTATTGGCCAGTGGCAGTGGGGCAATCTATCAAATTTGCAAAGTGTTTCGCGATGATGAACACGGGCGTAAGCACAACAGTGAATTTACCATGTTGGAATGGTATCGACCGGGATTAGACTTAAAAGGCTTGATGCATGAAACTGCGGATCTGTTAGAAACCTGTTTGGCACATCGTTTTGGTGATATTCGTCCAGTAGTTCTCAGTTATAAGCATGCTTTTCAGGATCGTTTGGATATTAATCCTTTGCAAGCCAGCTTGAAACAACTCAAAGAGACTGCCAATCGTGTTGGGCTTAATCTTGATTTGGGTGATGATCGTCTGGCTTATATGGATCTGTTATTTTCGCACTTTGTTGAGCCAAGTCTGGGCTTTGATGCGCCTGTATTTTTAACTGACTTCCCACCTGAAATGGCGTCATTGGCCAAAGTAAAACTGGACGAGGATGGTGAGTCCGTTGCAGCTCGTTTTGAGGTTTATATCGAAGGTCTAGAGCTGGCAAATGCCTATGATGAGTTATTAGATGCTGAAGTTCTAGCATCTCGTTTTGAGGCAGATAATGCAGAACGTGCAAAGCAGGGTTTGGCTGTGATTCCAACGGATCAATATTTATTGGCAGCTTTACCCCATATGCCAGAATGTTCTGGTATTGCTTTGGGTATCGACCGCTTACTTATGGTTGCCATGAATCAAGTCAAAATTGATCAGGTCATTGCATTCCCAGCAGAGATTGCCTAAGGCTTTTATTTTCAATCTTTATAGAAGTTGCATCAATAGCTGTATTAATTCACTTTGGCGATGAGTTCCGGTTTTTTTGAAAATTGATTGCAGATGCTTCTTTACCGTATCCGCTTGAATTTCATGTGAAAGGGCAATTTCTTTGGTGGTTTTGCCCTCAAGCAGTTGCTCACATATTTTATGTTCAACAGGTGTAAACATAAACAGCTGGGTACAAATGTCTTTCTGATATTTTGGCTTCTGTTTTAATCCAGAAAAGGTTGCAAGTAAGACTGGACGAAGGCCAAAAATCTTATGGCTTTTTTCTGGGCTGAGTAAATCTAGCGTTAAGAATAAGTGTTGATCGAGCAGCATGATTTTAGAACATTCATGACTTGTTTGTTTAGGATTGTTTTTATACTGACGTTCGAGTTCAATCAGGTGTTGATCGAATTGGATTTGCTTATTTTCACTGAAAATAAAGCGGCGTTGCTGAATGCAAATATGCGGATTATGCTCCAGTAACTGTTCAGCTTCACGATTAATTTCTAAGATATCCCCATTGAGGTTAATAATCGCAATCGGTTGGTTCATTTTTTGAATTAACTGTGACCCAAGTAAGGTCATGGTGGAATATTCAAAATGATGGCGATATTGTTGAATTTTCTGCTGTACGATCGGTAAAATTTCATAAATCGGCTGAAGTTCAATACAGCTTAATGCACCACGCTTAGGGCTGGTGAGAAAGGCCAGTAATACACAGACTTTATGATCATAAATGATTTGAATGGCTGAACAGAAACGTAGATCTAAGGGCTGTAAAACACGTTGGTAAACTTGTGTTTGGGTGATTTCGTGCTCTTGAAAGTGTTGATTGCAATGCATCCATCCCGTCATCGGTCCCAAAAGCATTTTCTTTAAACGCGGGTCATCATCTATGGCCAAGCGGATTTGGGTCAGTGCGGCTTGTTCCAGTTGATTGGAGTCAAAATTCACACCGTGATGGACGCTGAAAGAGAGTGCTTGGACTTCAAGGTCAACAGCCAACAGTTGCGAAGCTTGCACATCAAAATAGTGATTCAGTTGCTCTAAGAAGATCATCCAATCATCAGCATGCTGAACTTTATTCAAGATGTCCACGACTGGGCTGTGTTGGCTTAGAGTCATCTAAAATTCCATCGAAAATAGAATGTATTCCATATAGTCTATATGGATTTTAACTAAATGAAATTATTAAATTAAAAAAATGTGACTTCTTATGCAATTATCAGATGAAATGAGTATTTAAAGTTAAATCAGCTTTGAACGAAATATGCCTAAACGCAATAATCAGTTTAGGCAAATTGGGGCTTAGCAGCGCCCCTTTTTGGCTTGTCCTGGAGGGCAGAAATCACCATGACTATCATGATGGTTGTCTGGATCAACAATTACGCTGCCATGCGGGGTATGTACGGCACAGGCCGATAAGCCGAATGTAAGTAAAGTGCTGAAGCAGAGCAGTATTATTTTCATCCTTGCATCCTATTGTTATTGCTTTCCCTACTACTGTAAATCGATCAGTCGGTTTCAGCGAGCAGAATGATGCAGGTTTTTAACATAGATTTGTATCATTCAGCTGTACGTAAAACCGTTCTAAATCCGACATGCGTAGCTGCCAAATCAAATTCTTGCGGATAGCGGCTGCTATTTCGATAACGGGCGCAAAAGTTGGAGGCGCATAGAAAAGAACCGCCTTTAAGTACATATTGCGTTGCGGTACTGTTTTGTTGACGCAGTTCTGCGTAATTGCCCATGTGCTGATCATGTGCGCCGTGATAAACAGATGAGGTCCACTCCCAGACATTGCCAATCATATCGAACAGCTTAAAGGCATTGGCAGGGTAACAGCCGACGGGTGCAACACTTTGAAAATGATCTTCAACCGTATTATTGAAAGGAAATTCACCTTGCCAATAATTGGCTTGTGGATGTTGGTGGGTATCCTGTGGTGCTTGGTGTAAAGGGGTATCGGTTTTCGAACCAGCCTTGGCTGCATATTCCCATTCTTGTTCTGTAGGTAAATCCCGACCTAACCAAACAGCATAGTGCTCAGCATCATTTTTAGTGACATAGCGAACTGGCTCAGACGGCAATGGAGGCTGGCCTTGAGCGCCATTCGGTGTTTTCCATGTGTAATATGCTTTCAGTTGCCACCATTGATTTGGGTTATTCACATCAGGAGAAAATACTGCAGCTTGTTTCTGTTTTTCCGCATCAGTGATATAGCCTGTTGCTTTAACAAAACTGGAAAACTGGGCAACCGTCACTTCGGTTTGATCGATCCAAAAACCTGCCACCTGACGTTGTGCTTGGCCAAAATTCAGCTCATCAGGGTAGGCTAAGTTTGAACCCAATTGAAATGAACCTTTAGGAACCCATACCATCCCAGCGGTTTTACTGTTTTGCCATGCTTCGGGTAAACCAGAATACTGTTGGCATTGCTGCAATGTACCCAGTTGAGCCTCGGTGCTGTTTTGAGTATGTGAATGAGTGTTAGCAGGCTTAACTTTGCTGCAGCCTGTCACAAGGGACAGGCTGCAGAGTGAAATTAAAAAGGTAATCCACTTCATTTAATGTTGTATTCCTTAACACCATTTTGCTGGGTATATTTGTTATAGACATCCACCAGTTCTTGTAACTTGGCAGGATTATCCTGAGCAAGGTTTTGCGTTTCACCTCGATCATTTTTCAAGTTGTATAACTCCCATGCACCTGTTCCGAGTTCTGATTTACCTTGTAATGCAATTTTCCAGTCCCCTTGACGTGCATATTTACTGCCATGCAATTCATCGGCAAAGCTAAAGTTGACTGGGCGAATGGCTTGGGCTTTATTGTCGAGTACGGGTTTCCAAGAATAGCCGCTTGGTGTATTGATTTGACGGCCTTTATATTGCCCTTGTGGGACGGCAATATTTGCGTAGTCGAGCACGGTTGGGAACACATCCAATACTGAGGCAAAACCATGATGAGTTGCTTGGGCTTTGGTTTGGTATGGCAGTTTTACAATTGCAGGTGCGGTGGTTGCACCTTCACCGGCAGTATCTTTCCAGAGATGGAAGGGTGCCGCGCTGACTTCCGCCCAACGTGGTCCAACATAGTGATAAGAGTTTGATGTACCGACATTATTGACACTGTTATCAAAACCTGCCTCAGCTCCATAATTTCCACGAATAAAACCTTCTGCTCCATTATCGGAAACAAAGAAAATTAAAGTGTTGTCATATAAGTTATTACGTTTTAGATATTGAATTACCCGACCAATATTGGCATCCAGATTTTCCACCATACCCGCGTAGATTTCCATTCTGCGTGCTTCTAGGGCTTTTTGCTCGGTTGAAAGCTCATTCCATTTGCCATATTTTTGGGGTGCATTTTGTGTTGCGATTGGTTCAGCTGCTTTAAAGTTAGCTGGAATTAATCCGAGTTGTTTTTGTCGTGCAATACGTGCGTCTCGGATTACATCATAGCCTACATCGTAAACACCACGATAACGATCACGATATTCAGCAGGTGCTTGTAAAGGCCAATGTGGTGCTGTGTAAGCGGCATAGGCAAAGAACGGTTTACCTGAATTTTTACCTGATTCTAGATAACTGATCAGTTTGTCGGTGAAGTAGTTGGTGGAGAAGAAATCATCAGGCAAGGATGAAATCGGAACTGGTTTACCATCTTCGGTATAAGTCGCATTACGTTTATAGGCAGTAGGAGCCTGTTTAAAATGAAGGTCTAAACCTTGTAATAGCGTAAATGAATGATCGAACCCTTTGGCATGCGCGTTGGTTGCATCGGTCAAGCCCAAATGCCATTTACCACTGATATAGGTTCGATAGCCATTGTCTTTGAGAACTTCGGCAATCGAAAGTGAACGTTCATTTAAATAACCTTCATAACCAGGCTGACCTTTTAGATGCTCAGGTGTGAGTTCAGCCATTGCGCCAATACCTGCTAAATGGTGGTCAGTTCCCGAAATCAATTGTGAGCGGGTCGGTGAGCAGGTTGGGGCAGTATGGTAATCCGTTAAAATGCGACCTGCTCGGGTCAGTTCGTCGATATTTGGGGTATGAATTTCCCCACCGAAAGCCCCTAAGTCTGAATAGCCTAAGTCATCTGCCATAATGAATAAAATATTGGGTTGTTTCTTGGTTTCAACTACGGTATTGGAGTCATCAGAATCATTATTACTGCAAGCTGAAATTGAAAGGCTAAATAACGCAATTGAAAGCGTGCTAAGAAGGCTATTACGAGACATGAGAATCGACTTAATTTTATAAAAGAATTATGGCGAGTTTAGAGATATGATTTTTATGATAAAAATAATTAAAATTTGATTATTAATCTTAAAAAAAGAAAAGCCCCAATGCAGGGGCTTATTCCTAAGATGATTTAAAATGGGATTTTGGTGAGTTGATTCAAGAAATGTGGAACAACTCGCGGTTCCAAGATGATAGTCACCACAACGCCATAGGCAGCACCCCAGAGATGCGCACTGTGGTTGATATTGCTATTGCCGCGTTTACCTGACCAGATGCTATAAGCTACATATAAAATGGCAAAAATAATTGCAGGAACTGGAATAAAGAATACAAAAATCAGATTCCATGGCTGGAATAGGATATAGGCAAATAGCACTGCCGAGACTGCACCAGAAGCACCTAAGCTCGCCCATCGTGCATCATGACGATGCTTCAGATAGCTCGGTAAAATCGCAACAATCAGTCCGCCCAAATAGAACAGAACAAAGCCCATGTCATAGAAAAACTGACGATAGAAGCTTTCGATAATATTGCCGAAGAAAAACAGCGTGATCATATTGAACAATAGATGCGTACCATCGGCATGAATAAAGCCATGCGTGATAAAACGGTCATATTGTCCACGTTGCATTGCAGGAGGCCAAAAGATCAAACGGTTCATTACAGCCTGATTAGAGAAGGCCAATAAGGAGATTGCAACAGTAATAATGATAAGAGTCACAGTGTGACCAAAGGGTAGATGTAACATATAGGTTTTAAATTGATCAGTGTCTAAGCAATAATGCCATTAAAAACTTAATAAACAATGTTCTTGCATAGAATTCCTACAAAAATGGTTGATTTTTTTTTATTACCCTCCATCTTCGGTTAATATAACGACATCAGCTTGAGGATTATTGTTATGTCGACTGAGAACACCAACACTGCTGTCGCAGAAGAAATTCCAAACCTTTTAATTACTCCATCTGCACAAGAGTATTTAGGTGATTTATTAGCAAAGCAAAATACCCCAGGAATTGGCGTTCGTGTTTTTGTAGAGCATCCAGGTACTCCACGTGCTGAATGTTGTATGGCATATAGCGCACCTGAAGAGGTGGTGCCGACAGACTATAAACAGGATTATCCTAATTTTCCTGCTTATGTTGATGCACCATCAATTCCCTATTTGGTTGATGCCGTAATTGACTACAACAAAGATCGTTTTGGTGGTCAATTAACATTCCGTGCACCAAACTCAAAAGTACCGCGTGTCGGTCCAGATGCTTCAATTGAAGAGCGTATTACCTATGTACTGCAATCTGAAATTAATCCAGGTCTAGAAGGACATGGCGGTAATTGTAGTTTGGTAGAAGTAAATAATGATCCAGAACATGGTCTGACTGCTGTATTGAAATTTGGTGGTGGTTGCCAAGGTTGTTCTGCGATTGATGTCACCTTGAAGCAAGGTGTCGAAACTACGTTAAGACAGCATGTGCCTGAATTACAGCGTGTAGTGGATCAAACCGATCATACGCAAGCAGAAGGCGCTTATTTTAAATAATCGCTGGAAATTTACTGTATTTTTAAAAGCCCTTTCGAGGGCTTTTTTTATTGTTTAATCAAAAATTAAAACATTTTCTTTTATTTCATAAATAGATGTATATAAAACAAAATGAATTTATAAATAATAATAATTATCATTTTTATTGAGTTTTATTTGTTTTTTGTTAGAATTCTCATGAATTTTTAAGCAAATCTTAAGATTTTTTCTGAATCAGGTGGGAATATGTCCAATACAATAGTACGTCAATCACTACTCACAATTTCTGTGTTGAGCGGTATGATGACAGTTGCACATGCAGCAGAAACTCAAACAAATAAAGATGCTGTTCAACTCGAAAAAATTGTTGTGACTGCTAGTAGCCAAGCTGTAGATGTAAAAGATGCACCTGCAAGTATTAGTGTGATTACCCGCGAAGATATAGAAAAACAGCCGGTAACAAGTATTGGTGAATTATTGAATAAAGTTCCTGGTGTTACAGGGGGAACGAGTCCTAATGGTGACGGTTCAAAAATTAAATTACGTGGTTTACCAGATAATTACACATTGATCTTAATTGATGGGAAACGTATTGGTTCTTCGCGTGATACCAACTATCGCCCAGATTTAGGCCGTCAGGATTTAAACTGGATTACACCAGAAATGATTGAACGAATTGAAGTGGTACGTGGCCCAATGTCATCACTTTATGGTTCAGATGCGATGGGTGGGGTAATCAACATCATTACTCGTAAGATTCCAACCAAATGGGGCGGGAGCTTAACTCGTAATTATACTGTTCCAACGACTTCAGGGGATTTAGGGCATACTGATCAAATGGGCGTTATGGTGACAGGTCCATTAACTGATAGTTTAGGATTGCGTTTAACTGCTGGTCGTACAGAGCGTGAAGCAGACCAGAATATTAAAGCTGGTAAAGGAACTTCTGGATACATTGATGAAAACTATAATGCATTATTGAATTATAAAATTAATGATAAACATCAAGTTGCTGTTGAAGCTGGAATTTCAACTCAAAAAAATAAAGCAGGATTTGGTGAGGTCGTTGGACGTGGTGGTGCGATTAGTGAGGGAGAAATCTCTTGGGGACCAGACAATTTAGAACACCATACTTATAGTATTTCCCATGATGGGGATTGGGGTTTTGGTAAATCTAAACTGTCTGCATATTACAATGATTACGATAGTAGTAATGAGAGTGGCATTGCGAAGTCAAATGAAACAATTGTTGAAGGTAATTTGAATATCCCATTCAATGCATTGTTTGAACAATCATTAACGTTTGGTGGACAGTGGAAGAAAAATGAGTTAACCAATACTCAAACCATTGGAACATCGCCAGATGGAAGTTGGGATGGACAGAAATATTCAGATCCGACTGTCGATAATAAAACGTGGGCAGTTTTCTTGGAAAATAGCATAAGTTTATTAGACAACTTAAATTTAACGATTGGTGATCGATTAGACCATGATGATAAATATGGTTCACATCATAGCCCACGAGCTTATCTTGTCTTCCATCCAGTCAATGATTTCACCATTAAAGGTGGAGTTGCAAAAGGTTTCCGTGCACCATCATTAAAAGAAACAACTGCAGGTGCTGCAACTTTTTCTAGAGGAGGCGGTTGTAGTTCTCTAATCCCACTAGGTTATACGACGGGTGGTTGTTACATGGCAGGTAATCCAAATCTGCAACCCGAAGAGAGTACCAACTATGAAATTAGCTTCAATTATACGGGCTTTAACGCTGATCTTGGTGTGACGTATTTCCATACTGATTTCAAAGATAAAATTGATTATGCAGCGTTAGATAAGATTAATGGTCGTTGGTATACCCGTTATGAAAATATAGGTAAGGCACGTACTAAAGGCTTAGAGGTTGTAGCGAACTTCCCACTCACAGATACGTTGTATTGGAATAATAATATGACTTATTTCTTTGAGGCAAAAAACTTAGATACAGGTGAAGAGCTAATTACTACACCTAAAATTACAGTGAACTCAGCTTTAAATTGGAAACCAACAGATGCTTTTGCTTTTGAATTCAATGCAAAACATTCAGGAAAACAATATTTTGGTAATAATGTAACAACCAGTAGTCTGCAAAAACCACATACCATTTTTGGGGTGTCTGCAAACTATAACTACAATGATAATCTTACCTTTAGAACCGGTTTGAATAACTTATTTGATAAGAATTTATCAAATGGTGATGATTCATATTTAGTAGAACGTCAGCGTGCATTTGTTGGCGTAACTGTTAAATACTAAGTGAATAGGTCAGAATGATCGTTTAACGATCTTTCTGACCTAGAATATTTTGGGTTTTTTCAGAATAATAAAACTTCTCTAAATACGCGCGTGCACGTTGTCTTAAATAACCTGTCTGGATGACTTGCTGTAAAACAGGTGATAGTAGGTCAGTCAACTGATTTTGAATCAACTCTTCATCAATATTCAGATCACGCAATAACAGGTCAAAAGTTCGTTCCTGATTACGTGCATACCATGCATAGACGCCATCATGCACTTGCTGTTTTAGGTAAGGCGTTTGACGGATATGTTCCCAAATTTCATGTCCCATACCCACGGTCTTAGGCAAATCTTGTACTTCGACATAATTACGCAAAACCGATAAAGGCATGACCTTAATTTTATGCCAGAGATTGGCTTGAAAATGGTAGAGTTTATCGTCATTAAAATGCTGATTTAAGACCTTTTCACTCATTTGACTGATTTTTAAAATATTCTTTTGTAGATAATGTCCAATTGTTTCATTTAGATTGGAATCAGTCACTGACTCTAAAACCGATTTCCCCATTTTCATAAAATGTCCAACACCGGGAACACGTTTAGACATCATAGAATTATCTAAATAATCTTGAATGGAATGCTGAATCAGTTGGGTAATTAATGCAGAAAAGGCCGGGTTGTTTACCACTGTTTTCATCAAGCGTTGGCGATGTCCACTTTTGCTTGCGACATACTGTGCGATTGAGTCGATGGTCAGTACAGGGATAACATCTTCAATGGTGGTTTGATCATTGATAGGGTGAATCAAGGCAAAGCGAATATGTTCCGCAATTTGTTCAATCAAGAATGCGCTGGCAGGTGTGGTTAAAATTTGTTTTTCGATCAGTTCAAAGATTTGTTCAAATGACCAAATATGCTGTAGCTGTTGTAAACGCAACCAATGATAGAACTGTTTAAACTCAAGTTGAATGGTTTCTGCTTGTGCGAACTCAGCGTCAAGAAAATCAAGTTGAGCATCAATCAGTTGTTCTATCATGGGTTGTTTAGACATAAAATCTCAAATTATTAATCAAATTTATGGTGATGGCACAGTTGCAGGTTTTTGTGCCTGAATCTTGCTTAGAAATGGTAAATATTGCTGAACCACCAATTGATCTGCTTCCAAGATTGGCATATGTCCAACATTATCCAAGATCACGGGTGTTTGCGCATTTTTCAAGAGCGATTTTAACTCAGGTGCAACTTCAACATTGATAATTTTATCTTGTTTACCCCATAAAATGAGCGTTGGTGCGTCAATTGAGCGCGCCAGTAAAGCAAATGAGTCTGGTGTATATAACTTATTGAGTGCAATGATTTGATCAACCATCTTTTGGGTTTGCCCAACCTGACCAATCATCATTTTCTCTTGCGCTTGTGCAATTTCCTTCGGAATAAATGGTGGTGTATACATGGCTTGTTGTATTAAGAAGTTAAAGTCACCCTTCTTACTCACAATCATGTTTTTTACTTGGGTTGGATCTTTTAGGTAAGGGGTCGTAGCGGACTTATAAACACCAGCCGCATCAATCAAGAATAAGCTTTTGGTTTCAAATGGATATTGACCAGCATACAGCATCGCAATTGAGCCACCCAAGGAATGGCCTGCAACATGCGCTGGCCCTGTGAGGTTGGCTGCTTCAACAAAACGACGTAATTTTTCAGTCACGTTTGGAACTGAATAATCAAAATCTTTCGGAACTTGTGTTTCACCGCTGGCTGGAAGGTCTGGAATGATGACGTGGTAATTTGTGGTGAGGGCACGTGCAACACGGTTCCAGTTATCGCGACTTCCTGCTAAGCCATGAATCAAGATGACGATAGGTTTGCCTGCTTGCCCACCTTCGCTATATGACCATGTGATATCACCCACTTTTAAAGTCTTATTTTGTAAGCCTGCCCAAGCACGTTCTTGTTGTAATAGGTTTTGGAAACTCATTTCAATTTCTGCAGCCTGTGTGGTGCTGATTGCAATGGTGGTTAAACTGCATGCCAGTAAAGCTGCTGTGAATGTCCTACGAAAGGGCATTGCAAATTGGTTTTTTGTGTTCATTGTTCTGTCCTTGATCTATTTTTACACCCATTGATTATTGGGGAAGGGGGTCACGGAGTCATTTGCATAATCTACAACTGTATGGAAATTCTTGCCAATGAAATCATTAATTTTCCATTATTTCCCTGATTAAAACATTAGCAAATGCTCCGAGAGTTTCTATTTTTGTCAGTGACTTTCAAACAGGTGCGCATTAAACTGTTTGCTCATGTCAACCATAGATGGATTTAAGCATGCTCACCGCTCAAGAAGCCCTAGAACGTTTAAAAGCTGGTAATGCTCGTTTTGTAAAGGGAGAGGCAGTTCAACAAAAACTATTGTCTCACCAAGAACGTGCCGAAATGGCAAGTGAACAAAATCCTTTTGCGATTGTTTTAGGATGTTCTGATTCTCGAGTACCTGCGGAAATGGTATTTGACCAAGGCTTAGGTGACCTATTCGTGATTCGTGTTGCAGGTAATATTGTTGCACCTTCACAAGTGGGGAGTGTTGAGTTTGCAGCAGAACGTTATGACTGTGCAGTGGTTGTGGTATTAGGACATAGTCATTGTGGTGCGATTCAAGCAACCATTGACACCTTAATGCACCCTGAACAGCCGCCATCGTCAAATTTGATGTCGATTGTCAATCGTGTGCGTCCTTCGGTTGAAATCTTGATGCAAACAGATTTAAAAAATGATTTGAAAAAACTGTCAGCTCATGCGGTTCGTTCCAATGTATTTGCTTCAGTGAATCAATTACGTCATGGTTCAGCGGTGTTGGAAAGTCTAATCGAGAAAGGCAAAATGATTGTGGTAGGCGCTGAATATTCACTGGAAACAGGTGAAGTCAGTTTCTTCGATTTTTAAAGCAGATGGCGAGTTGAGAAACTCGCCATCTTTTTAGGTTTGAGAATATTTATTACTCCAGCAATTAAAGATTCTGAAATAGAAAAATTGTTAGAGATAAATGATCCTTTTAGAAGCCATCTTTATATTTGATTTTTGTAGGAACATTACTGAAGTTTTTTTGATTTATATGTAGTAGAAACCTAAATTCCTATGATAAGGAAATGGATTTGAATATACGTAATGCATTAATAGAAGATGTTGATTCTATTTCAAAAATACATGTGAATAGTTGGGTTTCTACTTATAAAGGAATTCTTCCAGAAAAAACACTAGCAGAGTTATCTGTTGAAGAAAGAGTGGAGATGTGGAAAAAAATAGTTACCGAAGCTGAAACTAAAATATTAGTCTATGATCATAATAATATAGGTATCTTAGGATGGATCTCTTATGGAAATGCTCGTGATGATATTAAATACAAGGGAGTAGTAGGTGAGATCAAAGCAATTTATATAGATCCAAATTATATTAGATGTGGCTATGGTAAACTGTTATTTCAAAAATCAATTATTGATTTTAAAAAAATGGGATTTACTCGAGTATATTTATGGGTTTTGTCCGAAAATATTATGGCTAAAAATTTTTATCAAAGGCTAGGTATGATTTGTGATATTAATTATAAAAATGAAATAACTTATGAAAATATAAATTTTCAAGAAGAAATGTATTATTTGGATATTTAATAGTTAATGATGATTTTAATCGGATGAACCTAAATTAATTTTGGAATAGGATTAAGCAACCATTCATATATTATGAAAATTATACGGATATCTGAATCAGGGTTGGCAGATTGGCTACGATTAAGAAGCTTACTCTGGCCTGATCATGAAGATGCACATTTACAGGAAATGCGCCAACTGATCACACAGGCACATTGCTTACAATTATTGGCTTATACCGATAGCCAACAAGCAATTGCCATGTTGGAGGCTTCGATTCGATATGAATATGTGAATGGTACGCAAACTTCACCCGTGGCTTTTCTTGAAGGGATTTATGTCTTACCTGAATATCGCCGTTCAGGCATCGCGACCCAGTTGGTTCAGCACGTAGAGGAATGGGCGAAACAATTTGCATGTACTGAGTTTGCTTCAGATGCAGCGATTGACAATACGATTAGCCATGCAATGCATCGAGCACTGGGTTTTCATGAAACTGAACGTGTGGTGTATTTTAAGAAAAATATCGGCTAAGTAGCTTTAGCTTTTATACAGGCGCTTATAAGGCGCCTTTGATATAGGGATAGGCTATATTAAGCATGATCGGTTGTGCTTTGGTATTGGGGTGAATTTGATCATTCTGGATTAAATGTTTCTGCCCAGCCACACCTTCAAGGAAGAACGGCAACAGTTTTACTTTATATTGCTGGCTTACAATTTTGTAATTATTTTCAAAAGCCGTGCTATAGGCTGTCCCATAATTCGGTGGTATTTTCATACCAAACAGTAAAACATTGGCTTTCTGTTTTTGGCTCAGTTGTACCAATTGAGCGAGATTCTTTTGAATCATTTGTGGCGGTTGACCACGTAATCCATCATTACCGCCAAGCTCAATGACTACGATTTCAGGCTTATAGGTTTGCAATAACTTCGGAAGTCTTGCTAAGGCACCGCTAGTGGTTTCGCCACTGACACTTGCATTGACCACTTTGTGCTGTTTCGGATACTGTTGGTCTAGGCGTTGCTGTAATAATTGAACCCAGCCTTGTTTTACATCGATGCCATAACCTGCGCTCAGGCTATCACCCAAAATTAAAATAGTCTTTGCTGAAACCAATGTTGGGAGCAATGCAATGGCAATGATTCCAACTGCTTTTGAAACTGACCAGATAACTTTAGATTTTTGCATCGTATTTCAAATTTGTCCTAAAGGATACGTGACATCATGCCACAACCGATTATCTCTGCCCAAAAAGTTACACAAAATATTCAAATCAATCAGCAAAGTCTCAGCATCTTAAAAGATATTGATTTAGACATCTATCAAGGTGAACAAATTGCCATTACAGGACGTTCAGGCTCAGGAAAATCAACCTTATTAGGTATCCTTGCGACATTGGATCGACCAAGTCTGGGCGAGTTATGGGTTTGTGGAGAAGCTGTTCATACGCTTACTGAAGAACAACGTGCCCGTGTCCGTTTAGAAAATATTGGCTTTGTCTTTCAATCTTTTCAGCTGTTGCCACAGTTAAGCGCATTGGAAAATGTGATGCTGCCATTACGTTTGCAACCAGACTTTAATTTTAAACAGGCAGAACAAAAAGCATTGGCATGGTTGGAGCGGGTCGGACTGATTCGACAAGCGCAGCAAACGCCGAAAGTACTTTCAGGGGGAGAGCAGCAACGTGTTGCGATTGCACGTGCGTTAATTGCAGAGCCAAAAATCATTTTTGCAGATGAACCCACAGGGAATCTGGATGGACAAACTGCGGAAGAGGTTGAACAACTGTTATTTGATTTAAATCAAGAACTCGGTACAACCTTAGTGTTAGTCACCCATGATCAAAACTTAGCTTCATTGTGCCAACGCCACGTCAAACTCGCTGATGGACAAATTCAGGAAATCGTCAAGTTGCAGGAGGGGATATGAGTTCAGTCCTGAAACCCTTACTGTTACAAAGTTTTCGAACTGGGGGCTTATATCTGCTGATTATTGCATTGTCTTTGGCAATCAGTGCAACTACAGCGCTCAAGTTTAGTAATACTCAAGTCCAAAATGCGGTGGCATTACAAGCTGCCGAAATGTTGGGTGGTGATTTAGTCCTATCAGACAAGGACCCTATTCAGCCGAATTGGTTACAACAGGCAGATGAACTGAAGTTAAAGCATGCTCCTGTGACCGTATTTAGTTCAATGGCACACACCCAAGATCAATTTGTGATGGTGAATGTCAAAGCGGTAGATGCAAATTTTCCCTTACGTGGTCAGTTGGTGATTCAACCCAAAGCACAGGCGATACAACCAGGAGAAGTCTGGTTAAGTCAGCGGGCGATGGATTTATTGCATGCAAAAATGGGCGAGCCACTCGCAATTGCTGATGCGCAGTTTAAGGTCACGGGCATTATCGAACGGGATTCTAATCAAGAGACTGGATTTTCAGGTTTCTCTCCAACGGTGATTATTCACCAAGCCGATATTGCTAAAACCAATGCGGTTCAGGTTGGCAGTCGTATTGAATATCGACTATTGCTTGCGGGCGAACCAGAGCCAATCAAAGCCTATAAAAAGATTTTTAAACAATCTCAGAAAGATGAGCAGGGTACGGATCAGGCTGCAGATCAACAACTTGAAGGTGAGCAAAATTCACTGAAACTCAGAGATGCCAGTCAATCCAATACTCGTTTAATGAAGCCGATTGAAAATCTGGATACTTTCTTACAACTGGCCAATCTATTGACCATTTTACTTTGTGGTATCGCGATTGCCTTAACTAGTCAGCGCTACGTACAGCAGAATCAAGATCATATTGCATTGATGCGTTGTTTGGGGGCAAGTAAGCGACAAATTTTATTGGCTTATATGGCTTTGCTTGGAATCGTTAGTGCCTTGTCGGTTGTATTAGGCAGTTTGATTGGGATTGCTTTGGGCTATGGTTTATTGCAGTTAATGTTGCAACTGATTCCACAACTGCAATTAAGCTTCGCAGTTGTCGATCTGCTTTATGCCTTACCGATTGCGATTTTTACCAGTGTGATGGTGTTGATTGGCTTTATTTTGCCAAGTATTTGGGAATTACTAAACACGCCACCGATTCGGGTGATTCGCCAGCAAGAGCGTTCGCGTAAGTCTTATGTGGCAATGTTTGCGATTGGTATTGTCAGCTTGATCATCTTTAGTTTGGTGCTCAGCGATAACTTACAATTAAGCCTGTTGGTGCTCACTGCAATCTTGTTGCTCTGTGTGATTTTGTATGCGGTGATTTGGTTGCTACTCAAAGCGATTAAACAGCTGAAACATCCTTTAGCAGCTTATGTACGAATTCCACATCAAACCGCTTTGCAGATCACCGCACTGGCTTTAGGACTCAGCTTAATTACTGTGCTCAGTGTATTAAGAACCGATCTACTGCAACGTTGGCAACAACAATTGCCTGTGGGAACACCGAACCAATTTGTCTATGGTTTGCCACCGTTTGATATGCCACAGTTCAAACAGCAAATTGAACAAAATGGTTGGCAATCGACACCACTTTATCCCAATATCCGCGGACGGTTACTGGCTAAAAATGGTCATGCATTTTCACCTGAATTGGTCAAACAAAACAACTCATTACGTCGTGAGCTTAATCTGACTCAAGCCAATCTTTATCCAAAAGATAATGTGATTACCCAAGGTACTGCAAACTTTAGCAAAGCAGGGCAAGTCTCTGTAGAGGAAAAAACAGCGCATGAACTTGGCATTCAAATTGGTGATCAGCTCAGTTTTAGTCTGCCTGAAGGTACCTTAGAAGCAACGGTGGTGAACTTACGTACGGTCGAATGGGAAAGCTTTAGTCCGAATTTTTTCTTTATATTTTCACCTAAAACGATGGATGAAAACGCTGGCAGCTATTTAAGCAGCTTCTATTTACCACCTGCCGATCAGCCGAAAATGGTGCAATTGATTCAGCAATTTTCCAATACCGTCTTTATTGATGTCGGACGGATTCTAGATGAAATTAAACGCTTGGTGAATGTGCTGGTACAGATTGTCACGGTACTGGCCGCCTTGGTGGGTTTCTCTGGTGTATTGGTACTGATAGCATGTTTAAATGTGCTAATGGATGAGCGCCGTAAAGAAGTTGCTTTGCTACGTTCATTTGGCGTTGCCAAGAATAAGCTTAAACGGATGCTCAGTCTCGAGATTGGTTTTATTGGATTGTTGTCAGGTGTGGTGGCGTGTTTATTTGCCGAAGTGATTAGTGCGATTGCCAGTCACAGGATGCAAATGGCCGTGCAATGGCATCCTGAAATTTGGTTGATCCTACCGCTGAGCATGATGATCATTTGTACTTTAATCGGTCGTTATCGCCTAAGCTATTTATGCGATATTCCACCGCTACAAAGCTTAAGAGAAATGAATCAGTCTTAAAAGGTTGACTGATTCTGGCGCAGGATTTCATGCCATAATGGATTGAGTCCTGTGCTGAGCTGGGTGCAATACCAATAAAATGCGGCAAGTAACAGCAATCCGACACTTAAAGCGATGATCTGAAATAAGGCTTTATTTGGTGTTTTCTGACTGAAATACCATGTCGATGCTAACAAAGCTCCCATGATCATACCGCCAATATGTGCGGCATTATTAATGCCTGACACAGTAAAACCAAAGATCAGGTTAATCCCCATAATCATCAGTAATGACTTTTTATCGAGCCAGAAACGTTGCTGGGGCAAAGGCGGAAATAAGGATACCACGGTCAACGCGGCACCAATGCCCATCACTGCACCAGAAGCACCAGCACTGATACGTGGAAGTAAGTTGGGATCGAAATGTTGCAACAGTTCGTATCCATCACGAATGCTTAAATAACTTGAAAGTACACTGCCCATTAAACCCGCAAGAAAATACAGAGCAATATAGTAGCTTCGTCCAAATAGCTGTTCAGCTACACTGCCGAAAATATACAGTGCCCACATATTCAGCATTAAATGAATCATGCCAAAATGAAAAAACATACTGCTGAATAAGCGTTCAGGTTCACCTGTGAAGGTCAGTGGAGTAAAATCTGCCCCCCAAGCGATTGCATCTACTGGGGCAGGGTCGGTAATATTCACCCCTGAAAGAATTTGCCAGCCAAATAATCCAACATTGACTGCAATCAGTAGCGCAGTAAACCACCATGTTTGTATTTGCAGTTTTTGATTAATTTGTGGTGGAGTCGTTTCAGTCATGTGTTTACGCTAGTTATTGATATAAAAAATAGCTTAGCATGAATTAGTTGCACGATGGAGTGATGCACTTTAATGAAAGCCTTTTTAGCACGCGCAGTAATGTTGATTATCGGCGTCATTCTACTGATTCAATTATGGATCTTTGGTAGTTTGGTCTGGTGGCGTACCCATCCAGTTGAAACCACGATGTTTATGCGTGCAGACTATTTGACTGACTTCAAACCGATCAAGCAGGAATGGCGAGATTACGATGAAATTAGTGATAATTTCAAACGTGCCATTTTAGCGGGTGAAGATGCCAAGTTCATCCATCATCATGGTTTTGACTGGGCTGGAATCCAATTTGCATTGGAACGGAATAGTGAAAAAGGTGAGTTGGTTGCGGGTGGATCAACGGTTTCTCAACAGTTGGCTAAGAACTTATTTCTTTATAACCAAAGATCATTTATTCGTAAGGGGCAAGAGGCTGTTGCCACATGGATGATGGAGCGGATGTGGTCAAAGCGCCGTATTTTAGAAGTGTATATGAACTCGGTTGAATTTGGTCAGAACATCTATGGTGTTGAGGCTGCAGCTCAATTCTATTATGGCAAAAGTTCAAAAAGTTTAAGCCGAGAACAAGCCGCTTTCTTGGCAGCATTACTGCCAAATCCAAAGTATTATCAAGACAATCGTAATGATCGTAAGCTGCAATATCGCAAACGTGTCATTTTAAAATATATGAATGCGATACAAATTCCGCAATAATTCAAAAAAATTTAAAAAAGCCCAATATTTTTGGGCTTTTTTACCAAATTGACATAATTTTGCAGCATACTTAAATCATCACTTGATGAATGATAAAGCGACAAGGTTCAGTATGAATACTGCAGTGACGACAACAGCGCCCATAGAATATAGCTACAACGATCGTTATATTAATCGTGAAATTTCAATTCTCGATTTCCATCTTCGTGTACTTGAACAGGCCGTCGATCCACTTCACCCACTTTTAGAACGGATGAATTTCCTTCTGATTTTTTCACGCAACTTAGATGAATTCTTTGAGATTCGTGTTGCAGGGGTAATGGAGCAACTGACCTTAGGCAATGAAAGCCGGACCCCAGATGGCTTAACGCCTAAACAAGTTTTAGATCAAATTTCAAAAACAACACATGCTGCGATTGAGCGTCAATACCGTATTTTAAATGAAGAAATTTTGCCAAAATTACGTGAAGAAGATATCTGCTTCTTGCGTCGTGGTGAATTGACGCCTGCCCAATCGGCATGGATTAAGAAATATTTCCAAGAACAGGTTGCACCTGTACTGACTCCAATTAGCCTTGACCCTGCACATCCATTCCCACGCTTAGTGAATAAAAGTTTAAACTTCATTGTGACTTTAGAAGGGAAAGATGCATTTGGTCGTCAGATTGATCTTGCAGTTGTACCAGCACCACGTTCCTTGCCGCGTGTGGTACGTTTACCAGATGAGTTAACCGATGGCAAAGAACATCATGTGATGTTGTCTGCAATCATTCACGAGCATGTGTCTGATTTGTTCCCTGGCATGACGGCAACGGGTTGTTATCAATTCCGTGTGACCCGTAATGCCGATTTAGCATTGAATGAAGATGTAGAAGATCTGGCGAAAGCGCTTAAAGGTGAATTGAGCTCACGCCGTTTTGGTCGCGCAGTTCGTTTGGAGGTTACGCATAACTGTCCAAAGCATATTTATGAATATTTGTTAGATGAGTTTGATCTAAACGAAGAGCAACTCTATCGTGTTGATGGACCAGTGAATTTGGCGCGTTTATTGTCGAATTTTAAACGTCCGCATTTGCGCTATGACTCGCATACACCTGTCATCCCAAAAGCATTTAAAAAGTCGGAAAGCATTTTTGCTGCCATGCAAAAACAGGACATTTTATTGCACCATCCCTTTGAATCATTTGCTCCCGTGATTCAATTGTTACGTGAAGCGGCACGTGATCCGCAAGTGCTTGCGATTAAGCAAACCCTTTACCGTAGCGGTGCCGATTCGGAAATCGTGCAAGTACTTGCCGAAGCCGCACGAAATGGGAAGGAAGTCACAGCAGTGATCGAACTGCGTGCCCGTTTTGATGAAGAGTCTAATATCGAAGTAGCCAACGTCCTGCAAGAAGCGGGTGCTGTGGTGGTGTATGGCATCGTGGGTTATAAAACCCATGCCAAAATGATTCTGGTGGTACGTCGCGAAAATAATAAATTAGTGCGTTATGTACATTTAGGCACAGGGAACTATCATGCCACTAATGCACGTATTTATACCGATTATGGTTTGATGACCACTGATAAAGACTTGTGTGAAGACGTACACCGTATTTTCCAAGAATTAACTGGTATGGGCAAAATGGCAAAGCCGAAAAAGCTATTGCATGCGCCATTCACTTTACATGCGCAACTTATTAATTATATTGATGATGAAATTACCAATGCCAAAGAAGGCAAACCAGCGCAAATTATTATTAAAGTAAATGCCTTAACTGAAGTTCAATTAATCAATAAATTGTATGAAGCTTCGCAGGCAGGTGTTCAGGTCGACCTGATTATTCGTTCAATTTGCTGCTTACGTCCGGGCTTGCCAAATCTTTCGGAAAACATTCGTGTTCGTTCGATTGTTGGGCGCTTTTTGGAACATACACGTGTTTATTATTTCAGTAATAATGGTAATCCACGTATTTATGGTTCGAGTGCGGACTGGATGGATCGTAATTTGTTTAACCGTGTTGAAGCATGTTTCCCGATTGAAGATCCTGCGTTGAAGAAGCGTATCTATCAACTCGGTTTATTGAATTATCTAAAAGATAATCAGCAAGCATGGTTGTTACAGGGCGATGGTGTTTGGGATCGTGCACGGCCTGTAGAAGGTGAGGCTCCGCATAATGCACAGCACACTTTGCTTGACGCAATTAAATAAGGCCAATAAAAAAACCGACCTACATAGGTCGGTTTTTTTATTTAAAACATTCAGTTAGTTTTGATTTCTAACACCAGTTGATTAACCAGATCAGCTGCTTCCAGTTCTCTGATTTGTCCGACATTGCTACCTGCCCAAAATGCGCCATAACTAAAATCATGTTGTGCGCTTGCGACAGACATGAGTTGTTTCGCTAAATCATAGGTATATGGATAAGCAGGGACTTTGGGGCGATTAGGCGAATCAAGCTGTGTATGCCAAGTCCCCAGTAAGCCACGGGCTGGTCGACCAGACAGGCTTGCACTGATTTGAGTAATGTTCTGGCTAAATAGAGCTTTACGATAGGCTGCATTTGCACTTGAACTTTTACATTGTACGAAAGCGGTACCTAGTTGCACAGCGGCAGCTCCTAATTTAAGTACCGCTTTCGCTTGATCACCATTCATGATTCCACCTGCTGCAATTACGGGCAGTGTGCAATGTTGAGTGATAAGTTGTACTAGATCATAGGTTTTAATTGCAGCATCAAAATGTTGATTGAAAATACCACGATGCCCACCTGCCTCGATACCTTGCGCAATAATGATATCAATGCCAGCGGCTTCAATGGCTTGGGCTTCAAGCAAATTGGTCGCGGAGACCATCGTGATAATCCCAGCATCTTTTAATGCTTGAATTTGATGAGGGTGTGGAATCCCAAAATGAAAACTCACCGCTTTAGGACGAGTTTCAAGTACGACATGTAGATAGTCATCATTGTCTAAAAAGCTGGGATAAATGCAATTCAGCTGTGTTGGGGGGGCTGCATTAAATTTTTCAAATTGAGGGCGAAGATAATCAATCCACTGTTGTGCTGTTTCAGTATTTAATACTTCTGATTGGTGACAAAAGAAGTTCACTAGAAAGGGGTGATCTGTTAACTCTTGAGTTTTTAAAATCTGAGCTTTAGCCGCTTCTGGCGTATTGGCACCAAGACCTAAGGAACCTAGTGCGCCTTGATTAGAAACTTCTGCGGCAAGTTCTGGAGTCGAAACACCTGCCATTGGTGCAAGTAAAATCGGATGTTTTATTTCTAATAATTGTAAAATTGACATGATGCTTTACTCATTCCATTTTTAACCACCTTAACGTAAAAACAAAAAGGCTTGCAAATAATAATCGCCATTTACTTATTGAATATAGAGGTTATTTTTATATTAAAAAATTTAGCTTCCTATATAGGAGTGACATTAAACAGAGAGCCGACCCAACTAGAAAATGCCATAGCGAGCATACCCCATAAGGTAATACGTAAACTCCCTTTGAGCATGGAGGTACGGGCGAAGTAGCTGGATAATGCACCTAGTAAGGCCAGTGAAATTACCCCTGTAATAAGAACAGAACGTGCCACCCATGAACTTGGACTGAGTAAAATTGCCAACATTGGTAGAGCAGCACCACAAGAAAATGAGGCTGCTGAGGATAAAGCGGCTTGAACTGGATTGGCTGCGGTATTTTCGTGAATACCAATCTCATCGCGCGCATGTGCACCAAGTGCATCGTGTTCAGTCAGTTGTTTGGCAACCTCATGTGCAAGCTCTGGTTCAAGCCCACGTGAAATATAAATCTGAGTCAGTTCTTTGAGTTCAGCATGTGGATTTTTTTCCAGCTCTCTGGCTTCAAAATGAAGATCAGATTTTTCAATGTCTTCTTGAGATTTGACTGAAATGTATTCGCCAGCTGCCATCGAGGTGGCGCCAGAAATGAGTCCTGCAATACAGGTAATCAATAGGGTATGAGAACTGGCACCACTTGCGGCCATACCCATGATTAAACTGGTGACAGAAATAATACCATCATTGGCACCCAAAACAGCTGCACGCAGCCAGCCAGAACGTTGTATTACATGTGGTTCAGCATGTTGAGAGTAGGACATAATGCGCTCTTTAAAATTATTTGGACTGAATCATTTATAACGTAGTGAATCATGGGTTATTTGTAAAATTCTATTGATGATTCATAAACTTAATCTATTATAAAATAACGTATTTTAACGATTGCATAACCATGATTTGGTTATAATATGTGAATAATTTAACACTTTAACTTTGGATTACATCGATTTTTATTGTCCATATGATGAGTATTTTTAGTTGAGATCTGCGATGAACAATTCGAAAAATAAGCTGCTGAGTCATACACTATTAATTTTAGGTCTTATCTTACCAGTCCAATATGCATTCAGTGCTGGCTCTGATTTTGTCAAAGAAGGGGATGCCGCATATAAACCAGGTAACCCAATTTATGATCGTTGGGACAAGTTTTATAAAATTGAACAAAGCCAGCCAGTAGAAGCTGAGAAAATTTTGATTGAGTTAAGTCAACTCACACCACAAGATATTAAGGTTTGGAAAAGTTTGACTTATTTGCAGATTCGCTTAAATAAACAAAATGATGCGATTCAAAGTGTACGAAAGGCTGAACAGCTTGCACCACAAGACGATCAGCTGAAATTACAAGAAGCCTATTTGCTGAATCAGCAGAAACGGAATAAAGAAGCATTAGTTATTTTTAAAGGATTATCGACATCTTCAGATGCTGAAATTGCAGCTAAAGCCCAGCAAGCCGTGCAAAACTTAAGAGGAGCAATTGTTCCATCGACTTTTAAGGATGTGTATTTTGCACCATCGTATGAATCACGTTATGACGATTTCATTTTTCCCTTAAAAATGCGTTATGGGAAGAATCTCGATAATGGTCGGGCGCAAGTCTATGGCTTTGTAAATCTAAACCGTGACACCAAATCTAAGGGTGGGGTTCGTCCTGAAATCATTGATGAAAATGCAGTGACTGTTGGTATCGGTGCAAACTATCAACCTTGGCAATCAATTCCTGTCCGTGCTTATTTAGAAGTCGGTGGCAGTTATGATCTGATTGACCGTAATCGAGACAAATTCCGTGAAAGTGTAGTCGGTGGCGTGACAGGTTACCAAGAATGGTACGCTAACCCCGCGATAGAACAACGCACGCTATGGAATGATTATTTTACTGACTTGTATGGCAATGTCGCGAGTTACTCGCGTGAAGACTATAATGTGATTGCTGATTTGAGATTGCGTTCTGGTTTCAATGTTTATCGCGGTGAAGCGGGTACAGTACAAGCCTATGGCAAGCTGCATACCTTAGCGGATTCGGAAGGCGAAAATTACAATAATTTATTTGAATATGGTGCTGGCATTGCTTGGCAGCCATTTAACTATATTCCAGTGAAATTACGTGTTGAACGCTTGTATGGGCACTATTTTAAAGATGCTCTAGCTGATGGCACTGAAAATTATAACAACACCCGTACTGAACTGGTTTTTTATAAGAGTTTTTAACTATGAAAAAAATGATATCGATTGTGTTTGGAACACGACCTGAATTGATTAAATTAGCACCTGTTATTTTACAAGCTCAACAGGATTCTCGTTTTCAGGTCGAAGTTGTTTTCACAGGTCAGCATGATGAGTTAGTTCGTGATGCGATTGAATTCTTTCAAATAAAAATTGATCATCGTTTAAAAATGATGAATGCAGGCCAAAGTCTAAATCAATTATTGATACAAGGTCTAAGTCAGTTAGAAGGTGTTTTTAATGATGGGCAACAGCGCGATGCAATTATAATTCAAGGTGATACCACAACTGTTCTAGCTGCTGGATTAGTCGCCTTTTCTATGAAAATTCCAGTCGCTCATGTTGAAGCAGGTTTACGTTCTTATGATTTAGAGCACCCATTTCCAGAAGAAGGCAATCGTCAACTGGTTTCAAGAATTACTCAATGGCATTTCGCACCGACTGAGCAGTCGAAACAGAATTTATTGCAGGAGCATATTGCTACTGATGCAATTACAGTAACTGGTAATACTGTGGTAGATGCAGTCTATTTAGGTCGAGAACTGATTCAGCGTAAAGGTGCTGAACAAAATTATTTACAGCAACATGATTTGAATTTCTCAGCCAATTCACGAGTGGTCTTAATTACAGCGCATCGTCGTGAAAATTTCGGTGAAGGTATTCAAAACATCTGTAATGCCGTTCAGCATTTAGCACAGAAATATAGAGATGTGCATTTTGTGTGGCCTGTACACTTAAATCCTGCCGTACATGATCTTGTTCATGCTCAATTTGATGGACATGCTCAAGTACATTTGGTTAAACCTCTCGATTATCCAAGCTTACTGGCTGTGATTGATCGGGCTAGTTTTATTTTAACGGATTCTGGTGGTTTACAAGAGGAAAGCCCTTCATTTAATAAGCCTGTACTGATCTTAAGAGAGACAACGGAGCGCCCCGAAGTTGTACAAGTAGGTGCTGGGATATTGGTTGGGACGGATCAAGAAAAAATCGTAGCAGAAGCTGAGAAATTATTATCTGATCAAGCACATTACGAGCTAATGGCCAATGTTCCAAATCCCTTTGGAGATGGTAAAGCGTCGCAACGTATTTTAGACCAAATTGCAGATGGTTGGTCTCATGATTGATTAGCTGTATTTGAGTTTATACCACAAGGCGACTGCATAAACTGTCATACGGTTCATATAATGTGGGCCGTCAAAAATATACACTTTTTGCCCTTCGTAGGCTTTCAGTTGTTGCATGATTTCCCACGGGTAGGCGGAGCGAAACTTTCCGCCTTTCACAGGACGAAAAGCTTCTAATACAATCACAATATTGTCCTTACCAAATTCTTTTTGAAGGTCTTCTAGCACGACTCGGGCTTGTTGCGGTGAACGGGTTCCAACGCCAACACCATCTTGGAAGAACACACCTGTGTGGCTGGGTAACCAGCTTTTTAACCACGAATCTAAATGTTCAGGTGCTTGTTCGCCACTGTAGATACTGATCCAAAGTGGTTTGGGTAAGGTTCGGATCGCTTTTGCTAAATCATCTACACAGATCCAAGTTGGGTCTGCTTCCACTGGAAAGTAATAACCTTTAAGTGGAATGACTTTAGTATTCGCAATGATTTTTTTAGAATTCTCGGCAAGCTGCAATACATTGGAGCGGGCTAGCTTCTCATCATACTCTCCAGCCAAGCCTAAAAGAATATGTTGAGCCCATGGCTTTTGCTGAAGTTGTTTCAGATTAATATTTTTATCCCATTTTTCTAAACCGATATCATGGTCAAACCAAGATTTAGATTGCACAACTGACCATTGGGGTACAAAAGTAGAGACACCTAATAAGTTCCAATTGCCTGACGGTGGCGTAGTTGCCAAGTCAGGCTGCCAAAACATACCTTCAATGTGTGGAGGTTGTACATCTGTTTTGAGATGATGAATACAACCTCCTAAAAATAGCAGAGCTGATAAAGCAAGCGTGATTAAAATTGTTGATTTAGTCAGCCTTATTTTTAGCATTTGGTCTTTTTCGCCAGTACCAGAGCAAAATTGCAAGAATCATGATAGCAGAGATTATAACGACCAAGATAAAGAATGATGATTGCTTAACGAGAGGCGCTTTTTGGTTTCCAACCATAATTTTTTGTAAAACAAAAACTTGACCGCTTTCAGTGACTAAAATTTTACTGGCATTGTTTGGGATATTTTGTTGAACCTTTTCCCAAAGCTTGGTGAAGTTCTGCGCACCTTGCATTGAGTCAGTAATAATATCAAAACGTTGATCGTGGAAACTGACCAAGAAACCATTGGCAGTTGCAGGTGCATAAAGTGTACTTTGATGCATTAAAACCTGTTGACGATAGATATTAGGATTCACCTGTACATTAAGAAGTTCAGGTTTATTGGGATCTAATTTCACTAGGTTTAGCGGGATTGGATCATTGGTCATCAGCATTTTTTTAGCCACTTGGCTGACGATCATCGCAATTTCCAAGCTTCCCGCATTACTATCAATAGCAATAGTTGGATGGGTTGCAAAAGTCATCGATAAGGATGCAACCCCATTTTTGAGTTTATGTGGCAGTTTCACTGTCGACTTTTGTGTATCAATCCAAAGTGAACCTTTCGCGGTTGGTAGGCACTGTGAATTTACAATAACCGAATTTTCAAGCTTCAAATTGAAGGTTGTATTATTTGAAATGGTTTTGGCAAAGTAGTTGAATTGTCGATTCACGGGGTCTGAATCTAAATTGGCTGTTTTCAAACTCCCCGCAAAACCACCATCAATCCAAGTGGTAATGTTAGAGCCTTCCAATAAACCACTTTGCACACGGAGTGCGATTTGACCTTGTAAAATATCCGTTGGCTGCCAAACAGCGGGGAAGTTGAGGAAGAGATTTTTTTCAGCTTGGTTCAAGCGGAAATCACTGATACCTAAATCGGCAAGGGTATGAATTTGTTTGATTTTAGCCCAATTTGGTGCTGCAAGCTTATTCGGAAGAAAGGTTGCAGAGGTGTTCAGTTGCTGTAAGTAATCTGCATTGAGTAAGCCGTTAATTGCGGAGGTCAGTTTTTCAGGTTGGTCATATTGAATTTGTAAGGTTGGAATATCATTTTCAGTGCTAATTTGCACTAAAGTCCCTTTTGGTAAAGGACTAGCTGACTTTACAATTTCTATATAAAAGTTGGGAGTCTGTTCTGTTGGTGCATTTTGCTCATACCATTGGATAGGCGTGACTGAACCCCATGCACTGATCAAACGCCCTAACATTGAAGCTTCATTGACATGTGCAGGGTTATATTTCAAGACGCCAACAAATGGCGTTGGTCGCACAACCTGAGGGTTGAATAAGGCATCTGGTAAATCTTTTAAGCGATAAATCGGTCGGTGGCGAACATATTCAATTTTAGAGTTACTTAAATAAGTCACCTGATCGACATCTTCACTACAGAAGGTAGTACGGTCAGCAGCAGGCGAGGTATTTGGCGAATATTGCTGTAAAATAAAATCTAGACGATGAAAGCCGCTTGGGGTTGCTGGAATATCAAAACTCAGCGTACCATCACCGTTTAGTGTCGTGTTATAGATCAGCTTGTCATCAAATTTGACCAATAAAGTAGTGAAATGCTCTGTGGAATAATCACTACTAAAACGAATATTCTGCCATTCAGAGCCTTTGCCCACATAAAAGAAGTGTGGCTCAATGGTATATTTATTGGACGTATTGATATTGTCAAAGGTCCATGTATTCAATGTGTCCGCGGATGTAAATACGGGCAAGGAGAGTACTACACTTGCAAGCATAGCTTTTAAAAATGGATGATGTAAGGTTTTATTTTTCATTTATTTTTTCTCCTTGCTACGCTCAGTTTTATACCACTGTAACGAGTTTCCCTGAATCTTATTTTTAAGCATGTCATAAGCCGCTTTAAACACGATAAATAAGAATACTTGTGAATACGTGACATAAGATAAAACCGCGAAGAAATATAGTTGAGGTTTGGCTCTTTCTAAAGATAAGGTGAACCACATTTGTGCGACATATAAACAGAAGGATAGGCCCCAAAGTAGCGTAAATGGACCAGGAACGGTAATCCCTGCAATACCCAATAAGCCTAACGTTAAGGTGATGTGACTCCAGATCAGTGCAGGTACAAACAGCACGTAGCACATGATGTTGTTAAAAATTTCGATGCCGATAGGGAACGGTTTGCGAAGTGCGATCGGTAAATATTTACTGGTTACGTAGAAATTCCCTTGTGTCCAGCGTGAACGCTGTTTGACAAAGACACTTAACGAGGGTGGGTCTTGTTGCCAACCAACCGCGTAAGGTACCCACTTGATTCGTCTTTGCCCGAGGAAGATACGGAAGCTCATTTCGGTATCATCAACCAAAGATTTTTCATCAAAACCACCAAGTGTTTCTAGAGCATCGCGCCAGATTACATAATTGGTGCCCATCAAGGTAGACAGTTCGAAACGTTGCCAGCGACCACCTTGGAAAATCCATTGAAAGAAAATAAATTCAATCGCAATAAACCGAGTCAAAATACTGTCACGCCAGTTACGGGTACGCACTTTCCCGTTTACCGCCACTAACTTTTTATCTGCAAGTAAGGTTTGGGCCAACAGTCGTACACAGTCTGGCTCTGGCGTACTATCTGCATCATAGACGACGATTAATTCTCCTGTGGCATGCGGTAAACCATTATTGAGAGTACGAGATTTGCCTTTTCCTCCCATGCCTTTAGGGACATTAACAATTTTTATGCAAGGATAAATGGCAGCCATCCGCTCTGCAATTTCTAGCGTATTGTCTTTCGAACCATCATTAATCAGTAGAACTTCATAGGCATGCGCAGGATAGTCCTGTTGTGCAATCGCATGCAAAGTATCTTCGATTACAACACCTTCGTTGTAGGCAGGAATCAGAACACTTAACACAGGCCAATGCTCAGGAACAGGCATATTCTCCAGTTCTTTGGCTGCATTTTTTGAATATTTCCATGCTTGGAAACTTAACCAAGCCCAAAAGGCTTGAGGTATCCAGATACCCAGAAAACCAAATAAGAAAAGAATATCAATTGCGGGCATTTATTCTTCTCCTACGAATGATAGAAATAATCAAGATAAGGAGTAGTCCGCCACCAAGTAATAGTGAAATCCAAGAAATTGAACTCCCAAATGTACTGAGCAAACTTGGATAATGTGCTGAATAAATATAGTCGAGTGGAATGACCACTGTACTTAGCCCAATTAGAATATAGCCAAATAAACTGGTTTCGACTCCATCAGTACTGCTGCTAAATTGTGTGCGATTCAAATCCCATGAGATGCCCAGTTTGGGGTATTCGATGGTATTTACAGGCATTCCAAGTGGCGGATTAATCACCACTTGATAACCTGAGCTTTGCGAAGGATCTGTAATGGCTTGATAAAAATAGTGCTGATGATGTTGAATTTTTCGTGCTGGAATGCGTAATTCATCTGGGAAATCTGATTGAATAATATAGCTGCCAGCAGGCTGGGCAATCAGGTTCTCATCCCAACCCGTTTCAATCAGCGCTGCTAAGGGGCGTAGACCTATGGCTGTAGAGAAAGTTGCTTTGGCGGCAAAATACTTTGCATGGGCCATTTGATAGAAAGCAACAGGAATAGCACCCTCGTTCACGGCTTTTTTAATTTTATAATATTTAACTGCACTAAAATATTCATTCGGTAAGATTACACCTGGTTTAATACCTTGTTCGACCAACTGTTTGAAGCTTTCGGAGTCCAACTGATCAGATGTAAATACAGGCCACCACGTCGCAGGCTGAGGAAAGAATTCAGCAACAATTTGAGGGGGCTGAATTTGAGTGCTTAGATCTGTCTTTGCTGTTTCGATCTGACAGTGATAGTACTGCTGATAAAATTGCTGCAAGGTTGTATCTGGGAAATGGCTGGTCGCAACCAGTACACCACAAATATTAAGTAATACAGACATCAGTGCACCTCTCGACTGGAAGGTGTCAAGTATTCAGTATGTTGCTCAATATGCAGTTTGAGTACAGTGAGTTCTTGAAGATCTTGAATGAAGCGGGGATAGATCTGATGTTCATCCATGCTCGGTTCGTGAATGACAATACTTTTAATTTCACTGAGTTCTTCATTAATGAAATGGTAAATCACACTATCTCTTTCATTTGAAAGAATCGCCATAATTTTATTTTGGGTTTCTTTCCAAATATCTTCGCCCAACATTTCACGAATCAGTACGGTATTATTGATATGGGTGGTAATGATTTTATAGTGGTCTTTGTGCGTGAGTTGAAGTAGCTTTTTTAATTCGCCTTGGAAATGTTTCAACGCTGTAAGTGGCAAAATATCGTGTTGATAATTACGATCATAACTTTGAATGTCACGGAAGCTTTTGAGCGCATTTTGAATATTATGACGGATCGCACTTAAAAAAATGGGGGTAATCGGCAGGACGAACAATAGCAGGAGTTGGCGTTCCACATAGGTTTGATTGGCTAGGTCGAGGAAAAAATAGACAGCTACACCTACAAATGTAACGAGGCCAAGCACTAATGCCATACCAACATTTAAAAAAGCCCCTGAAATTAACAGAATAAGTAGAAATACCCAGCTTCCGCGATAACTTGCTGGTAGCCACTCATACGCAACGATGCCCATAAAAATTTGAGCTGAGATAATCCATAAGACGAGTGCTGGAGCCGGATTTTTTTGCATAATAATTTTAGTTTTAATAAATGTCTTTTGTGAAGAAGTTAGCATTATTTTACAGTTTTGACGACAGTTTTTGTGTTGTTGGCTTTGTAAAATAATTTTATAAACAGTAACATACAGTATAGTCTGTATTTCAAAACAATAAAAATTGTCTTATTTTATAATTTTTTTAATTTATGTAAGCCACCCTAAGATGACTTAAATGCTTCAATTGCGCGTAGGCGACTGGCTTTTAAATCCACCAGTGGCTCAGGATAACTCAATGCTAAAGAATGATTTTTAGCATATGGTTCATGAATCATTTTGTTATCAAGATGGGCCAGTTCAGGAACCCATTGACGAATATATTCTCCCTCAGGATCAAACTTTTGTGACTGTGTAATGGGATTAAATACACGGAAATAGGGAACAGCATCCGTCCCTGTCGAAGCACACCATTGCCATCCACCATTATTGGCAGCCAAGTCACCATCAATTAGGTGCTGCATAAACCATTGTTCACCCTTACGCCAGTCAATAAGCAGATTTTTGCTTAGAAACATGGCGCAGATCATACGCACCCGATTATGCATCCAACCTGTAGCTAACATTTGTCGCATGCCAGCATCGATAATGGGGATGCCAGTTTGTCCTTGCTGCCATTGTTCTAATGCAATTGGATCATCTCGCCAGTTGATTTTTTGAGTATGAGATTGAAAGGGCTGATGTTTGGAGACTTTAGGGAAATCAAACAAGATGTGTTGATAAAACTCACGCCAAAGTAGTTCATCCAGCCATGTTTGTTGGCCTTCGGACTGAACCTCAAAATGTCCGTGTTGCGGTCTAAACAGGGCTTGCAGGCATTGACGAATTGAAATAATGCCAATATTTAAATAGGCTGAAAGCTGACTGGTGCCAGATAGCGCAGGTAAATCCCGTGCTGTTTTATAGTCAGTTAAACGTTCATCAATAAATTGATCTAAGAGCATGAGTGCATGTGCTTCTTCAACGTGCCACTCGCCAAAGTTAGTATCTTGGATTTGTTTTATATAGTCGCGTTGTAATGTTTGAATATCATCTTGTTGAAAGGCTGATATATCCAGCGACAGTGGTTGCTGCTTCGTTGGTGATGGATAACATTGGGGTAAACCGTGCTGTAAACGTTGATAGCAGGTTTTCTTGAATGCACCAAAAACCTGATAGGGTGAGTTAGATTGATTGCGGATAGAGGCAACTGGAAATAAAGTTCGATCATGGAAAAGGATCAATTCTTTTTTATGTTGATTGAGTTGTTGCTGTACCGTCTGATCTCGTTTTAACTCATTGACCCCGAGTTCGATATTGGCATAAACATTTTCAATTTCAAGCTGCTGTAGCAAGTAAGCAAAAAAATCAGGGATATCTTTCCAAAGCGAAATTGTCTGCATCAGTAAAGGAATATTGAGTTTATCCAGCTGTTGTTTTAATTCTTGTAGTTGACGTAGGTAAAATTCGATTTTAATCGCTGCATCGTTATGTTGCTGCCACTGCGCAGGGGACAAAACGACAAGTGCAATTGTAGGGCCTGCCTGAGTCGCATGCCAAAGCGCTGCATGATCATGGATTCTTAAATCTTGGCGAAACCAAATCAGTTGATAGGTCTGAGACATAGCAAGTGTTATAAATGACGATTTGAATGACCTTAAGCGATTTTTTGACTTTGTAAAAGTACTTGGCAATAAAAAAGCAAAGCCGAAGCTTTGCTTTTTGCATCTAATTCAAAAATGAATTAGTGGTGGTGACCACCTGCACCGTGAACGTGACCATGATCTAATTCTTCTTGAGAAGCATCACGGATTTCAACGATTTCAACTTCAAAAGTAAGATCTTGGCCAGCAAGTGGGAAGTTCGCATCAACAATGATGTTGTCGCCTTCAATCGCTTTAACAGTAACGATTTGAACGCCATCATCAGTTTGAGCTTGGAATTGCATACCAGGTTGGATGTTGTCCACGCCTTGGAACATTTGAGCTGGAACTTCTTGTACTAAATCTGGGTTGTACTCGCCATAGCCTTCAGCAGCTGGAACGTTTACAGTGAATTTTTCGCCTACAGTTTTACCTGTAAGTGCATTTTCTAAACCAGGAATGATGTTGCCTGCGCCGTGCAAATATGCAAGTGGTTCACCTTGAGATTGATCAAGTGTTTCACCCTCAGCGTTTGTTAAAGTGTAGTGGAATGAAACCACGTGGTTAAGTGCAATAGCAGTCATGTTATTTGATCCATTCAATCAATTTAGGTGTATATCATAAAGTGAAAAATAGATTTTGTTGACTATTTTCCACTTTTTGAAACTATTTCATCATTTATAGGGACGAAATAGCAAATTTCAACTCAATACAGTTTAATTTTTGGACGTACGCGACGTGTCAGAAAATCTTTCATGGTGAGCATGCCTGCTTGGGTATAACCATGAATGTTGGCTTGATGCAATCGGTATAGAGAAACATACATGGTTTTGGCAATAAAACCTTGTACGCTGACATCGCCTAACAATTCTCCTACAGCCTGATTATGACTTAATGACACCAATGAGCCTTTCTCATTAAAACTAAACATCGGTTGTGGCGAACCCGACAACCGTGCTGCCATTGCATCTACTAAGAATGTTGCTTGTTGACTTGCCACTTGTGCGCGTGGACCTAGGGGTGGCTGGCGAGCATCTAGTTGACAGTTGGCACAATCGCCAAAGGCAAAGACATTTGGGTCTGAGTAAGTTTGCAATGTTGCATAGACCATTAAACGATTAATTTTGTCTCGTTTAAAATCTGTAAATGACTCTAGCACTTTCGGTGCTTTGACGCCTGCCGCCCAGACTGTAATATCTGAGTGCAAGACACTACCATTACTAAAATAGACATTCGATTCATCGACTTTTTGCACTTTATGTCGGGTCAGAATTTCAATGCCCATTTTCTTGAGTTGCTTAGCACTATGTGCTGCGGTTTTTTCTGTAAGTGCAGGCAGAATACGATCAGAGGCTTCAATTAAAGTAATTTTGACTTGCTTCGGATCAATTTTCTTGAGGCCATAACGATAAAAGTTTTTCGTGGTTTCAATCAGTTCTGCCGCCAGCTCAACACCTGTTGCACCAGCCCCGACGATACCAATATTTAAAGCGCGTTCGGTTGGTTGGTTTTGTGCTTCGATATATAGATGAAACAAATCTTGTTGGAAGATATCGGCTTGTTGACGGCTATCGAGGAAATGACAATGTTCGCGTACACCTTCTGTGCCAAAGTCATTGGATACTGAACCTACGGCTAGCACAAGTGTATCGTAGCTGAGATTCTGGGTGAGTGGGGTGTGTTCTTTGGAAAGCTGTGGGGGAGAAAGCGTAATTTGTTTTTGATCTTTGTTTACATCGATTAAGGTTCCAAGTACGAACTCAAAATGATGTTTCTGTGCGTGAGCAAAATAATTGGTTTGTTCTTCGTGAGGATTTAGTGAGCCAGCAGCGATTTCGTGTAGGAGAGGTTTCCATATGTGAGTGAGATTTTGGTCAACTAGGGTAATTTTAGCTTTCTTACGTCTGCCAAAACGCTCACCTAGTTGTGTTGCAAGTTCTAAACCACCTGCGCCACCGCCCACAATCACGATATGATGTAAGGTTTTGCTCATGATCAACCTAATTATTTTTGTGAAAGGATGGTTGGATTATGCCATCCTTTTCTCAATATTGTATGGTTAATCTTGATAAAAATAGTTGGTTTTTTATCCTTGATTTAATGGATAAAGTTTGGCAGCTTTACTATCACTGGTAGAGAAAAAAGAGAATAAATTAGAAAACCAAATCATAATTTTCTGGAATATATTGGCTTCTTCAATCTGCACATCATTCTCAATTTGTAAACTACGAATCAACTGATTATTTTGATAAATCGATACCGTTGCCAAGTTCATTACTTGAGTTAAAGGTGCTGTTAAATGTTGTTCATTGAGTTCGATATTGATATGTGTATTGGTGGTTTGAAGGGGTTCAACCGTGGTCACTTGCTGATTTGCATCAATCAAATGAATGCGTTGTGTCAGTAAATCAAAAGTATTTAAATCAATTGGTGTCGCTTGACCATATAGAGACGTTGTTACAATGGTTGGTTGCTGTGTCTCTACTTTAAACATTTTTAAAGTCGATTTAATCACAGGAAGTTCTGCAATGAGTCTTTGCTTTGGAATAACTTCTTCGTCACGGGTGTAAGTGTAGGCCAAGTTCATGAGTTTATGAGCAACTTCTGCACGTTTTACGGCACTTGGGGTTCCGAGTACTACAACGATCAAACGACGCTTTTCAACATGTGGGTTAAAAGTCGGACGCTCTGCTGTTAATGCAAGATTGTAGCCTGCTGCTTTGGTATAACCCGTTTTTAGGCCATCTGCGGTTGGATCCATTTTCAATGCAAGATTGGTTGCATGATGGAAGTGCTGGTTATAGCTAAAACTCGGCATTTTTGAATAATGCAAATATTCAGGTGTTTCTTTCACAATCGCTTTCGCAAGTAAGCTTAAATCTGCAGCTGTTGAATAGTGATCAGTCATGGTGATTCCAGCAGGATTACTGAAATGTGTATCTTTCATGCCCAATGCTTGTGCTTCTTGATTCATACGAGCAACGAACTGTGGCACACTACCTGAAATTTTTTCAGCAAGGGTAACTGCCGCATCATTGGCAGACATCACAATTAAACCTGCCAAAAGCTGATCCACAGAAATCTGTTCGCCAGCTTTCAGGTACATCTGTGACTCATCCCACATCACTGTGCTGACCACAGGTGTAGCCGTCAGTACTTCTTCTTTACGTAATTTACCTGCTTCAATGTCTTTTAATGCAATATAGGCAACCATCATTTTAGTTAAAGACGCTGGTGCGCGTTGAACATGACTATTATGTTCAGCAATGATTTGCCCTGATTGAGCATCAATCACTGACCATGCTTGTGCTTCAACTGTTTCAGGTGCGATGTTCAGTAAATTTGCATGTGCAAGGTTTGCACAAATGAGACTAAACAACGTAAAGAGGGAGAGGAGAAATTTCACGTGAATACCTTGTATTGCCGATCCGATGGCCTAGAATGCGAGACAAGAATGCTATGACTTTTTTGTTGAAGAATCCAGCAACTTTTGCTGACAATTAAGACATCTAGGCAAGACTTTGTAAAAAAATGCTAAGCTGTGTGAAATTGTTCCTATTTTCATGATTAAAAATTATGTTGCATTATCAAATTGAGTTCGACGATTATCGCCAACACCTAATTCATGTCACCCTTCGTTTTCTTGCAAATCCAAACCAAGAGCTTTGGTTACCAACTTGGATTCCAGGCAGCTATCTGATTCGAGAGTTTTCAAAACATATTGAGTCGGTGAAAGCATCAGACGAAGCTGGACGTTTACTGACGATTAAAAAAACTGAAAAGAATCGCTGGCGTTTATTCAATACCGATCATGAACTGATTACGGTTGAATATGATGTATATGCCTATGATTTGTCCGTACGTGGTGCCTATGTCGATCAAACACGGTTATATGTTAATCCTGCATGTGTTTGTTTAGGGCTGATAGATCAAGAACAAGCAGCATGTGAGCTTGAACTATTTCTACCTGATGAATTAAAACATTTTCAAATCGCAACAGGTTTGCCATCAAAAAGTTTAGTGAAGGGACGTTTTACCTTAAAAGCAGAGAACTATGACCAGTTGATTGACAGTCCATTTGAATTGGCAGATCAAAGTCGTTTTAGTTTTGAAGCTCATGGTATTCCGCATGAGTTTGTAATCTCAGGTAAGCACAATACCAACTTGTCGCGTTTAGAGGCGGACATTCAAAAGATCTGCCAGGCTGAAATTAATATGTTCGGTTCAGCACCATTCCAAAACTATACCTTTATGACCATGGCGACAGGCAATAGTTATGGTGGTTTGGAGCACTGCAACAGTACCAGCTTAATTACGCCACGGGATGATTTACCGAAGGCAGATGAAACAGAAGAACCTTCTAAAGATTATCAACGCTTCTTAGGTCTTTGTAGCCATGAATATTTTCATTCATGGTTAGTGAAATTTATTCGTCCTGAAAATTTTGCCAATTATGATTTGCATAAAGAAGCCTATACCAGCTTACTTTGGATTTTTGAAGGTTTTACGTCTTATTATGATGATTTGATTTTATTGCGTAGTGGCGTGATTTCGCAGAAGTCTTATTTAGAGCTACTGAAAGCACAAATTGATCGTTATTTACAAAATCCAGGACGTTCAATTCAATCGGTTTCCGAGTCTAGTTTTGATGCGTGGATCAAGTTCTACCGTCAGGATGAGAACTCGAATAATGCTGGAACGAGTTACTATAACAAAGGTAGTTTAGTGGCACTTTGCCTAGATTTGGGCTTACGCTTACGCGGTTCAAACTTAGATGCTTTGATGCGTCGTCTGTATGAAAATACCCAAAACGGCATTCAGGTCAATGACCGCACTATTTTTGAATTATGTAATGAACTGACAGGTGATAACTGGATCGAGCAGATCAATCATTTGATCAACACCACGGATGAATTACCACTCGATCAATTATTCCCTGAATTTGGTTTAAGTTATAACATCAAAGATGATAAGGCTTTGCCTTTTGGCTTAAAAGTGGCTGATAAAGCGGAAGGTGTGGTGGTACAACAGCTTCGTCGTGACAGTGCCGCAGCTCAAGCGGGCTTGTCGGCGAATGATGTGATTATCGCGATTGATGGTATCAAAGCATCAGAAAAACTGTTAGCCAAATATGCGAAGCAAAAAGGTTGTTTTACAGTTTATGCATTCCGTCGCGATGAGTTGTTACAACTGGAACTGCAAGCGGGTGAAAATTCACTGACAACAGTTGAACTTAAAGTTGAAGACCAGCAAAAAGTTGACCGCTGGTTGAAGGGTTAGAATTTGATAAAAAGGACGCTATGAGCGTCCTTTTTTATTAGCTGCCACGGTAGGTCGAATAACCATAAGGGCTGAGCAGTAATGGAATGTGATAGTGCAGTAAAGTGCCGTCAACTTCAAAAATAACAGGAATTTCAGGAAAAAAGCTGCTTTGTTTTTGCGCTTTATACCAGTCGCCTGTTTTAAAAGTTACTTTATAAATACCCGACTTTAATTGTTGTTGCGTCGGATAAAGGGCAGTAATTCGTCCATTCTGATCAGTTTTGGCCTGATTGATTTCTATCCACTGATTTTTTTGCTGTGCTTCGAGAACAACGGTGACATTAGCAGCAGGTAGACCATTTTGCTGATTGAGAACATGCACACTCAATGGATTTGTCGCTGCGAATAAGCTGCTTGAAGCCGATAGTGTGGCGATGGCGAATAGATTTTTATGCATAGCAATATTTCACCTTTCTAGATCAATGTTTTCGTATGCATTGCCGTCAGTTGTTGTGAAGGCAATGCATGGGATAGGAGCGCAAAAAGCACTATTGAATAGTGCTTTTTTAATACTGTTTTAGAACGAATATCTTGCACCGAGATAGAGCTCGCTTGAGTATAGATGTGCTTTCATCTGCTCATCTTGCAAGTTACGTACATTGGTGAAGTTATTTAACCCGCTATCGGCTTTACCCAAGTCTACATAGCGATAACCCAAATCAAGATTTAAATTTTTAATGGCTTTGTAAGTCGCACCTGCACCTAAGCTATAGACCAATTGTGTTTCGGTATTTGCAAGGTATTGACGAGATACATTACCTTGCCAGCCTGAAGATTCGGTGCGGGCAATACCTAAGCCGATATTGCCATACACGGCTACATTGTTGATGACCTCAAAATCACGATAAGCATTCAGCATCAGACGTTGAGTCTCGACTTTATGATGATTGAGACTGGTGGGAAAGTTGCTTGAACCGCTGGTAAATTCAGCATTATTTTTAAAGTTATATTCACCTTCAGTACGCCAACCATTGCCAAAGTCATAGCCGAAACCTAATGAGGTATTGGTTAAATCTTTTTTATCTTTAGCCGCGATAAATTGACCAATGCCTGGGCGTAAGCTGGTTTCCATATTGTCGGCTTGAAGCTTAGCAGCGGCAACTTTTGCAGAGATATAATAAGCTGCATCATTGACGTCCTGAGCGTAACTTAGGGATACAGCAGTCAGTAAAACAGATGAAACCGCGAAACGGGTGAGTAGCTTGTCCATATTTAATTTTCCAAAAAACAGTAGAGGAATGTTTGGTGATAAAAATCTTTATTTCCTCAGAACATGGTAGGAAGAAAAAAATCTTGGCGTGATGACAATTGGATTACCGATTTGTAATCTTGGCAATGAATAAACAAGGTTAAGATGTGGGATGCATATTTTAATTGTCGAAGATGAATCTAAAATCGCGCAGTTTTTAGCGAAAGGATTAAATGAATCAGGTTATACCTGTGCTATTGCAAAAGATGGCATAGAGGCATTGTCACGTTTGCAACAAGACGTCTTTGATTTACTGATTTTGGATGTGATGCTGCCACAATTGGACGGTTGGCAAGTCTTACAAACGCTACGGACGTTTTCGAAAATGCCAGTTTTAATGCTAACTGCAAAAGATCATGTTCTGGATCGAGTAAAAGGTTTGGAGCTCGGAGCCGATGATTATTTAATTAAACCCTTTTCTTATGTGGAACTCTTGGCAAGGATCAAAAGCCTGTTACGCCGTGTACCGAATGTAGAAAAAGAAATTTATCAAATTTCAAACTTAAGCTTAAATCGACTCAGTCGGGAAGTATATCGTGCTGATACCAAAATTGATTTAACTGCCAAAGAGTTTGTGTTGTTACAGTTGTTGATTCAACATCGTGGTGAAGTACTGACACGAACGCAAATTGCCTCAATGGTTTGGAATATTAATTTTGATACGGATACCAATGTGGTGGATGTTGCGATACGCCGATTAAGGGCAAAGATTGATGATCATTTTGTTCCCAAGTTAATTTATACCGTCAGGGGCATGGGCTATAAGGTTGATTTAAAAGATGGCAATAATGAATAGACTGTCATTGGCATCCCGCCTAAGTATTGCCTTTAGCTTAATTTCCTGCGTAGTTTTTATCAGTATTGGCGGTTTGTCTTATCAAAATTTTCGTGAAATGGTCTATACCCAGCAAGATAAGGCCTTGGCTGCTCGGATTAAACGAATGGAAGTTTTTTTGACCGATGCACATACCGTTCAGATATTGGGGAAATATCCTAAGCTTTATGAAAATATGGTGGGACATGAGGACAGTATTTTTATTGTCAAAGAATCAGCTCGCGACCTGATCAGGATTAATCCATTACAGATCAAAATCCCTGAACTGAATTATTCAAATAAAATTCAGTATCGTAATAATACAGTTGAGCATCCAAGTACACGCTTCGCATTTCAATCCATTCAATATGGTCATAAGCAGTATCAATTGATTGCAGGACAACAATGGGATGGGGCGAATCAGATCCTGAGTCAATATTTTTGGAAAGTCTTGTTTTATAGTGGTCTAGGCATTTTGTTGTCCAGTCTTCTTGGATTTATGGTGGGACATTATTTATTTCGTTCCATGCGTACTTTGATTGCCGAGACCAGTAAAATTAATGTGCAAAAACTGAATCATCGTATTGAAGTTGAATCCACCAATATTGAAGTTCAGCAACTGAGTCAGGCAATGAATGAAATGCTGGATAAAATTCAGCAGGATTATCAGAAACTGGCACAATTCTCAGAAGATATCGCACATGAACTCAGGACACCACTCAATAATTTAATGGGGCAAACTCAGATTTTATTGTCACAAACCCGTAAAACAGAAGAATTAGAAAATTTATTATATTCGCATTTGGAAGAGTATGAACGGCTCACCAAAATGATTGAAAGTATGCTGTTCATTGCACGTTCTGAACACGATGAGCAGGTGCTTGAGAAAAAGTCAGTCAATGTCAAACAGCTAATCAGGAATGTTATTGATTATTTTGATTGTTTGATTGAAGAACATCAGATGACGCTCCAACTGGATGTCATGGATGATCTCAATATCATGGCGAATGAGGCATTAATCCAGCGTGCGATTGCGAATTTAATCAGTAATGCCATTTTACATGGTCGAGCGCATGGTGTGATTGCAGTAGCGATAAATCAACGTGATTCAAATTGTGTCATGACGATTGTAACAGAAGGCATTTTTATTGATGAAAAACATTTGCCTTACTTATTCGACCGGTTTTATCAGGTCGATGAAAGTCGACATCAAAAAGCACAAACAGGTGGTCTAGGTTTGGCTATTGTTCGCTCAATTATGCAGTTACATTCAGGTTCAACTGAGGTCGAAAATCGATTTGAAGGAGTGGCGTTTAAATTGATCTTACCACTAAAGAATTAACGTAATCTTCATGAAGCTCTGTCAAAATAGGGCTCATGCTTAAGCAATACGCATATTTGTTTGCTAAATGATCAATTCAGTGCGTTCATTTAAAGTTGGCAGTGGTTTGTATTTGAAAAGACATCACTTGACCTCATATATACATACCAGAACGCTACTATTATATCATTTTGTAGTATTTTTTATCGAAATGTCGTTATCACAGGATATTGCGTTGACTCGCATGTGATGAACACTGATACTCTCAAGTTTGTTCAAGCAAATCGGTTCTAGGAGCTGGGCCACAAGCGCAGTTTTCCATAACTCAATCCAACACAAGGGGCTATATATGGCTGGTGGAAAGTCAAAAATCATTTACACACTGACTGATGAGGCGCCGTTATTAGCGACTTATTCATTACTACCGATCATTGAGACCTTTACAAAACCTGCTGGCATTGAGATTGTTAAAAGTGACATCTCAGTTGCGGTTCGTGTGCTCGCAGAATTTTCAGATTACCTTAAAGATGAACAGAAGGTAAACAATAACCTTGCGGAGTTAGGTCGCCTTACGCAAGATCCAGATACCAATATCATTAAACTTCCGAACATCAGTGCTTCGGTTGCTCAGTTGGTATCATGTATTAAAGAGCTCCAGTCGAAGGGCTATGCAATTCCTGATTATCCAGAAAACCCAACTACTGAAGAAGAAAAAGAGATCAAGGCACGTTATGGTAAATGCCTTGGTTCAGCTGTAAACCCTGTATTGCGTGAAGGTAACTCTGACCGTCGCGCACCAGCTGCAGTAAAAAATTATGCGAAAAAACACCCGCATTCAATGAGCGAGTGGAAGCAGTGGTCACAGACTCACGTTTCTCACATGGATGAAGGCGACTTCTACCATGGCGAAAAATCAATGACTTTAGACCGTGCACGTAACGTGAAAATGGAACTCATCACTAAGTCTGGTGAAACTATTGTGCTCAAGCCAAAAGTTGCGCTGCAAGATGGTGAAATCATTGACTCGATGTTTATGAGCAAGAAAGCGCTGTGTGACTTCTACGAGAAAGAACTTGAAGACTGTCGTGAAGCGGGCATTTTGTTCTCATTACACGTTAAAGCAACCATGATGAAAGTTTCACACCCGATCGTATTCGGTCACTGTGTGAAAATTTACTACAAAGATGCTTTTGAAAAACACGGTAAATTGTTTGATGAACTCGGTATTAACGTAAACAACGGTATGGCTGGTCTTTATGAAAAGATTGCAACTTTACCGACATCTTTACGTGAAGAAATCATTGAAGATTTACATGCTTGCCAAGAACACCGTCCTGCACTTGCAATGGTAGATTCTGCAAAAGGTATTACTAACTTCCATTCACCAAATGACGTGATTGTCGATGCTTCTATGCCTGCAATGATTCGTGGTGGCGGTAAAATGTGGGGTGCAGATGGTAAGCCTTACGATTGTAAAGCAGTAATGCCTGAGTCAACTTTCGCTCGTATTTACCAAGAAATGATCAACTTCTGTAAGTGGAACGGTAACTTTGACCCACGTACTATGGGGACTGTGCCTAACGTTGGTTTGATGGCACAGAAAGCAGAAGAATACGGTTCACACGACAAAACGTTTGAAATTTCAGAAGCAGGTATTGCCAACATTACTGATCTAGACACTGGTGAAGTGTTGATGTCACAAAATGTGGAAGAAGGCGATATCTGGCGTATGTGTCAGGTGAAAGACGCACCAATTCGTGACTGGGTGAAACTTGCTGTAACGCGTGCGCGTAACTCAGGTATGCCTGCAATCTTCTGGCTTGACCCATACCGTCCACACGAAAATGAATTGATCAAGAAAGTTGAAAAATACTTGAAAGATCATGACACCACTGGTCTTGATATCCAAATCATGTCACAAGTACGTGCAATGCGTTATACGCTTGAACGTGTAGCACGTGGTTTAGATACCATTTCAGTAACGGGTAACATTTTACGTGACTACTTAACTGACTTGTTCCCAATTATGGAATTGGGTACTTCAGCGAAAATGTTATCGATCGTGCCGTTAATGGCTGGCGGTGGCATGTACGAAACAGGTGCGGGTGGTTCAGCACCGAAACATGTGCAGCAGTTAGTTGAAGAAAATCACTTACGTTGGGATTCTCTTGGTGAGTTCCTTGCATTGGCTGTGTCTTTAGAAGAGCTTGGTATCAAAGAAAGTAATGACCGTGCGAAATTACTTGCCAAAACACTTGATCAAGCGACAGGGAAATTGTTGGATAACGACAAATCTCCATCACGTCGTACAGGTGAGCTTGATAACCGTGGCAGCCACTTCTACTTAGCATTGTACTGGGCTGAAGCATTAGCAGCTCAAGACGAAGATGTTGAGTTAAAAGCGAAATTTGCTCCGCTTGCACAATCACTTGCTGAAAATGAACAGAAGATTGTTGCTGAGCTTGCTCAAGTACAAGGTCAAGCTGCGGATATCGGTGGTTACTATGCAATCGATCCAGCAAAAGTGAATGCGGTAATGCGTCCAAGTGCAACGTTTAATACCACACTTGCGTCACTTTAATTGTTGATATATCACCGACAATGTTGTCGGTGATATAAAAAAGCCGATGTGAAAACATCGGCTTTTTTTATAACTAATCAAAATTTAAAATAGTTGAAATACAGCATTAGACTCGTTTCTAAATTTTTATAATCATATTTATCCTGTTGTATTTATAAGAGTCGTCTTTATATTTAATGTCTGTCGAAGAAAGTCAGTTAAAAATAATTTTAATATGAGAGGGGATGATGGAAAAACTAGGAATAGCAATAATAATGTCTTTATTGAGCAGCATAATGACAAGCACACATGCTGAACTGGTTTTAGTATCGGGGAAAGCCAAACAAAAGAATTATATTGATACCGCTAGTATTGTGATTAAAAGGAATCCCAAAGTTATCATCTATAATCAACTGATATTTTTTGACCAAAATTTTGTCATTGAGCAGTATCGTGATTCAGTTATGGTTCATAAAATTATGCTGAATTGTGGTGAAAAAAATTGGGTCACTTTGTCTGAAGTGAGAAAAACAACTGATCAAAGAAAAGTACTTGAAGTTTTACAAGATAACGCTAGCAATTTAAATACAAAGCCCGTGATAAATTCCGGTCCAGTAAAATTTATATATGATAATTATTGTCGTTGAAAGAGAAGCCCACTTTCGTGGGCTTTAATATTATCAAATCTTAACGACCATTACGGTTACGACCGCGTGGTGCTTTAGTATTTGGACGTGTTGTACCATTGGTCTTACGACGTGGTTTATCTGCATCATCAGTTTGCCAAATACGGGTTGTACCACCGCCAGCTTTCTTCTTACCTTTAAATGGTTTTTCACCTTTTTCTTCACGTGCTTTATCTTTGGCACGAGAGAAATGCGGTTTATTATTCGATTTTCTAGCGAAAGAACGGCCTTCATAAGGCTTATCAGCTGGAACGTCTTTAAAGTCTGGATAAAGCAAAGGTTCGATTTCGAGTTGTTCACCTGGCTGTAAACCCAGTTTGACGAGATCAATGCTACCAATTTGAGTGCGAATCAGACGTAAAGTCGGAAAACCCACAGCTGCTGTCATACGACGTACTTGACGGTTACGACCTTCGCAGATTTGTAGTTCGATCCAAGTCGTTGGAATATTGGCACGATAACGTACCGGTGGGTTACGTTCCCATAGCCATTCAGGTTGTTCAACTTTACGTGCTTTGGCAGGTAAAGTCATACCATCTGCAAGTTCAACACCTTTTTGCAGTTTTTCAATTGCTTCTTCTGTGACATCACCATCAACTTGAGCAAGATAAGTTTTATATTTCTTATTATCAGGATGGGTGATGAATTGATTTAAACCACCATGATCAGTAAGAAACATTAAACCTTCAGAGTCTAAATCTAAACGTCCTGCAATACGAAGTTCAGGATCTTTAATAAAACTTGAAACTGTTAAATGTTTTTCATCTTCGCGAAACTGTGACAAAACGTCAAAAGGTTTATTAAATACGACTACTTTCATATGGATATACTACTTTGGCTATGGGCGGCATCATAACAATAAAGGTTTCTATTTAATGGGAAAATGTTGTTATTTCCCGTATAAATCTCAAAAAAAACCTGTTTTGGACTAAACTGTTTCATGCAATAAAAAACGAAAGTATGCCATAGAAGGCATAGAGATAATCGCTAAATACATGAGGGAGAACCTACAAAATGGGTTATCAGAAGATTGTGGTTCCTGCAGATGGAGACAAAATCACAGTAAATGCAGACCTGTCATTGAATGTTCCAAATCGTCCAATCATCCCTTTTATTGAAGGTGATGGTATTGGTGTGGATATTACACCAGCAATGAAGGCAGTAGTAGATGCCGCCGTGTTAAAAGCTTACGGTGGCAAACGTTCAATCGAATGGATGGAAGTCTACTGCGGCGAAAAAGCAGATAAAATCTATGGCAATTATATGCCAGAAGAAACTTTTGATGCTTTACGCGAGTTTATTATATCAATAAAAGGCCCATTGACTACACCTGTTGGTGGCGGTATTCGTTCTTTGAATGTTGCATTGCGCCAAGAACTCGATCTATATGTCTGTGTGCGTCCAGTACGTTGGTTTGAAGGTGTACCTTCACCTGTGCAACATCCAGAACTCACGGATATGGTAATTTTCCGTGAGAACTCAGAAGATATCTATGCAGGGATCGAATGGAAGGCTGATTCTCCAGAAGCAAAGAAAGTCATTAAATTTTTGCAAGAAGAAATGGGTGTAACCAAAATCCGATTTCCTAAAGATTGTGGGATTGGGATTAAACCTGTTTCTAAAGAAGGAACCCAGCGTCTGGTGCGTAAAGCCATTCAGTTTGCGATTGATAATGACAAACCTTCTGTGACGCTAGTACACAAAGGCAACATTATGAAGTACACCGAAGGCGCGTTTAAAGAGTGGGGCTATGAACTCGCAATAGAACGTTTTGGTGGACAGTTGCTAGATGGTGGACCTTGGGTAAAAATTAAAAATCCAAGAACGGGTAAAGATATCATTATTAAAGATGTGATTGCCGATGCGTTCTTACAGCAAATTTTAATGCGTCCAGCCGATTATTCCGTGATTGCTACACTGAACTTAAATGGTGATTACATTTCCGATGCACTTGCAGCAGAAGTGGGTGGTATTGGGATTGCACCGGGCGCGAATATTGGTGGGGCAATTGCAGTTTATGAAGCAACACATGGCACTGCGCCGAAGTATGCAGGGCAAGATAAGGTCAACCCGGGTTCGATTATTTTGTCTGCTGAAATGATGCTACGTGATATGGGCTGGATCGAAGCCGCAGATCTGATTATTCAGGGTGTTTCGGGGGCGATCTCGGCAAAAACAGTGACCTATGATTTTGAACGTTTAATGCCAAATGCAACTTTATTACGTTGTTCTGAATTTGGACAAGCCATAATCCAGCACATGGAAGATTAAAGTCTAAGTATAAAATGAAAGAGCGGTTTTACCGCTCTTTTTTATTTAAAATGGAGATAAATGAGTCATGAGAAAAACATGTACAAAATTGAATGCATGACATATTTTGATGTATTCGAAAATACAAACTGAACATCATGGCGGAAAGAAAATATGGTGCGGCAGCACCGAAAACAACAGAAACCATTACCAGCTTGGATTGCTACGGACAAGTACTGAGCAATCAAAAATATGAGCGGACGCTATTTGTTGACTTAGATCTGTCAGAAGCCCAAAGCACAGGTGCGGTTTTTAATGAATGTACTTTTCGACGAGCACGTTTTAATGCTTCAGTTCATCAAAGTAGTGCTTTTTTAAATTGTACTTTCTATTTTTGCAATTTCTTTGATAGTAAATTCACTGACTGCAAGTTGGTCGGCAGTATGTTTAGCGATTGTCAGTTCCACCATATGCGAGTTGAGGACAGTGATTGGGCTTTTGTTGGATTACCGGGCGCAGATTTAGAGAAAGCTTCTTTTTTGAGAACCCGTTTAAGAGAAGCTGATCTGACGGGAGCACGTTGCCATGGAAGTTCGCTTCGAGATAGCGATCTCTCTGGTGCATGGCTACACCGCGCAGATTTTACCGAGTGTGATTTAAGAGGCAGTGATTTGAGTGCCTTAGACCCCAAAGAAACGCAGATTAAAGATGCGATTATTAACCTTGATCAAACGCTGATGATTGCTGAAAATCTAGGCTTTGATGTCAGAATTGATTGAAATAAGGATAAAAGGCTCTAATTAAAATGAGTGGTTTTAGGCCACTCATTTTTATGGGAGATAGAGTAAAGCTTATCCTGTTAAGAAAGATAGAGTCGAATAAAAGGGACTAATTGTTCACCAATCACAATGCCCAATAAACCCAGTAATGCCACAATGGGTGGTGCAGGTGCTTTAACATCGACTAGGTAATACAGCACACCAACCAATACGCCAACTGCGAGCGATAATACATAAATCTTCATAATCAGCCGTTGATCAGCCTGCTTTTACTTTACAAAAGGGATCAATGTTTGGATTACTATTCCAGATATATTCGGCTTCTTCCGCACAAAGTTGAGCAACTTTTTCACCCTGTGTGTTATGTATAAAGGCAAGAGTCATATCCATCCCCGCACTGACACCTGATGAAGTATAAAATTTCCCATCAATCACCCAACGAGCCTGAGCTTGCCACAACACTTGATCGTTGAGCTTTTGTACAAATTCAAATGCCATTTTATTCGAGGTTGCCTTAATACCATTTAAAAGACTTGTCGCGGCAAGTAATGAACTGCCTGTACAAATCGTCAGAACATGTTTGCTTTGAGCTGCTAAAGTTTTGAGCTGATCAAGAAATTGCTGATTTTTGATTAATTCAAAAGTCACGATGCCACCAGGAACGAGCAAAATACTTTCAGCATGTGTTTTGATTTCGCTAAAAGATTTGGTCTGGATACAAACACCATGTTTATTAGAAACTAGACCACCATTCAGGCTATAAAACTGGACTTGATAATGCTCTTGCAGTAAGCCAAACAATTCAACAGGACCCATAATGTCAAGGGTTTCAAAATCTTCAAATACGACAGCATTCACAGGAATACGCATGGTTTTTCTCGCTTGTTTAATCTGCCTAACACCATAGTGAGCTTCACATTTTTTATTGTGAATATTCTGTATGGCTTATTTTGAATTATGCTAAATCATTGGACTTTTAGGCTGATCTGTTAGCAAGCGGAGTATTGTTTTTGCTTAATTTAAAAGCATTTAGTGTGCTTGAATAAGAAACGCCACGGTGTATCGTAAATTTAGAAAAATCTGTATCTATACTTTATAGACCAAATGTTCAAAATAATTGAAAAATAGAGAGAGTGCTGTGACATGAAGATGTACCAAGTTGATGCTTTTACAAAAGAATTATTTAAAGGGAATCCTGCGGCTGTAATCGTCGTCGATGAATGGTTAGATGATCGTTTGATGCAGAATATCGCGATGGAAAATAATGTATCAGAGACTGCTTTTGTTAAAACCATTGATGAAACCAATTATGAGATTCGTTGGTTTTCTCCGCTCAATGAGGTTGCGTTTTGTGGGCATGCCACTTTAGCCAGTGCTTTTGTTTTATTTAAAGACTTTAGCAAGGCAGAAACGATCCAGTTCCATGTACGTGATCTGGGTATTTTTATTGTCAGCCAAGATGCTGATGGCAAAATTAAAATGAATTTTCCAATTCGTAAACCAGGGTTAGTTACTGATTATCCTAAAGAATTACGTGAAGGGCTGACCAAGCCGTTTAAAGCAGTTTATCGTAATGTGCAAGCCTATATTATTGAATATGAAACGGTGCAGGATGTATTGGATGAACAACCTGATCTAGAAAAACTAAAACAATTGGGACAAGTTCGTACCGCGATTACCGCTTCTCAGCCTGATGTTGCCATTACCGCCAGAGGTGAAGGGAAGTTTGATTGCGTTTCTCGTTATTTTGCGCCAGCAATTGGTATTGACGAAGATCCGGTAACAGGTTCAATTCATACCGCAATTGTTCCACTTTGGGCGGAAAAACTGAATCAGACTCGATTAACCGCCTTTCAGGCATCTAAACGTGGTGGGGTTTTAGAATGTGTGATTGAGTCTGAAGACCGCATTGAAATTTCAGGTTATGCCAAATTGTATATGCAAGCCGAACTGACAATCTGATTTTTAGCTTAAACTGTGCAAAAATAAAGATAAAAGCTGTTTAAATAAACAGCTTTTTTCAAAACATAACTATTAAAAATGCGAATCATTCTCTACCATAGCTTGTCTCTATTATTTAAATCACCATAAATACTTGGATAAATTATGTTAATGCGGTTTAAGCAGCTTACTCTCTCGCTTTGTTTGATTGGGTTGAGTGCGACGTCTTGGTCTCAGACAGTGCTCGTAAAAAGTGAAAAAAATATCGAAGAATATAAATTAGATAACGGTTTCAGAGTTATTCTTGCACCAAACGATAAAGAAAATAAAGTCTATGTAAATACGGTTTATTTGACAGGTTCGCTGAATGATCCGAAAGGTAAAGGCGGACTTGCGCATCTATTAGAACATTTGGCCTTTAAAGGCACTCAAAATGTGAAGGGTGACGAGTTTCAACGTCGTCTGGATCAATATACGTTGATGACCAATGCCAGCACAGATTATTACGCAACTAAATATCTAAATATTGTTCGTCCTGAAAAAAATGCACTCAATGAAATTCTGTACCTTGAATCAGAGCGTATGGATAAATTGGTGTTGCAAGAAAAATTTGTTCCTTCTGAAATTGAAATCGTAAAACGTGAACGAGAAATCCGTATGGATCAGCCGTTTGCTGTACTGATGGATCAAATGTGGAAAGCGGCTTATGGCAATCAATATTTAGGTCGTTTGCCGATTGGTGATTTACCTGAATTAAAGTCGATTCAGTTAAATGAGTTAAACCAGTTCTATAGAACGTGGTATGCACCAAACAATGCAGTCATGGTGATTTCTGGTAAATTTGATAAGACCGAAGTATTGAGCAAGATTGATCAGTATTTTAGTCCAATTCCAGCACGTCCAGTACCTGCACAAGTTCAAGTTCCAGTTTTGGATTCAAGTAAAATTGAACAGCGTCAGTTTACGGTACAAAAGGGCAGTGATTTGGCTAAATTCCATGTCTATATGAATGGAAAAAATACCCCATTACAACCGACTTTAGCGCTTGCGCCAGCGTTATATACCATGCAGCCAAGTGGTACTTTGTATAAGAGTATGGTGGAGACGGGAATCAGTACGGCAGTGCAGTCAACCACATGGTTAGATCAAGATTTTAACGTGGTCTTTATGGGCGCAATTTATGCTCCGAATCATGATGCGAAAAAGGTTGATGAAGCACTAAAAACAGGTGTTGAAAATAGCCAGCCATTTACTGAAGCTGAATTACAGCGTATTAAAAATATTACTCAAAATGCCGCAGATACCATTGCCAATGACGCTGTAGCCCTAGGCTCACGCCTGAGCGACTATGCAGTTTCATCACATGGTCAATGGGATCAATACTTTAAGGACTTACAAGCAGTTCAAGACTTAAAGCTTAAAGATGCGAATAAAACCTTAAAAGACTTTTTAGTCTCTTCACATCGTATTTCAGGCGATATTCTACCGACGCCAGAAGATCAAAAGAAAGCGATGACCATGAAAGCAGAAGTGAAGCCTAAAACTTTAGATCAAAGCGAGGAAAAGCCTGAGCCATTAAAAGATGCAAATGTCTACAAGCAGGAAGTGACCCAGTTTATGGTACAGTCTGCTCAACAATTGCAAAAAAATGAGCAGAAAATTCAGCGTGGTGAGTTAAAGAATGGTATTCGCTATGCATTATTCCCAACGCCTACACGTGACGATAAAACCTATGCCACGATTAGTTTGGATTTTGGCGATGAAAAAACATTATTTGGTAAAGGGGTTACTTTAGATTTAGCCAGCTATTTAATGCTTCGTGGTTCTGAAAAGCATAGCTTGCAGGAAATTACCGATAAGGCAATTGCGGCTAGTGGTGGTGCATCGGTCAGTTCAAATGGCAATGGTTTTACTATTGTTGTTCAAGCGAAGAAAGACAAGTTTGAAGATTTCTTTAACTTTATTGTTGATGTCCTGAAACAGCCAAAATTCTCGCAAACAGAGTTTGATCTGGCAAAAAATCAAAGCCTGTCTGTATTGGATCGTCCATATACAGAACCTGCGGTTGTGTCATCGATGACCTTGTCTAAGATTTTGGAAATTTATCAACCAGGGGATATCCGTTATCACTTTGAACCAGAACTTGCCAAGAAGCAGATTAGTGAAGTCACTCAGCCGCAAGTGAAACAATTCTATGATCAGTTCTTTGTGACAGACCATGCTCAAATTGCAGTGACGGGTGATTTTGATGCCAAGAAAATGCAGAAGACTTTGCAAAAAGCCTTTGGTTCTTGGAAAGCAAAGCAACCATTCACAAAAGTGACAGGACAATATACGGTTTATAAAGCACAGAAAGTTCATGCTTTATCGGAACAACGCGAGTTTGGCAGCTATCAAAGTGTTTTAGCCTTGCCCGTTGGTTCCTATCATAAAGATGCGCCAGCTTTGATTATTTTGAGCCATGTTTTAGGCAACTCACAACTTTCATCACGTTTGGCTCAAGAGTTACGTGAGAAAAATGCGCTAGTGTATGGATTTGGTAGTGGCTTAGATCTTGATCCCGATATTGATGATGGTACTTTAAGTATTACTGCAAACTACACATCTGGTCGTTCTGCACAAGTATCGCAATCTGTACATAAAGTCTTAAATGAGCTTTTAAGTAAAGGTGTGACCGAACAGGAAGTGGAAGCAGCGAAAGCAGATATCATGAAGAAGCGTGTGACTGCTTTAGAAGATGAACGCAATATTCATGGCATGTTGACAGGTCAGTTAGAACGCAACAAAACGCTATTGGATCGTGAAGAGCGCGATCAGGAGCTAGCGAAACTGACCAAAGAAGATGTCAATGCTGCAATTAAAAAATACATCAAACTAGACCAATTTGTAGAAGTCATGGCTGATCAATATGGTCAAGCACAAGACTTGAAGTAAACCACAAAAAACAAAGCCACCGATGAGGTGGCTTTGTTTTAATCATCAATCATTAATGATCGTGTTTATGTGCATGAAAATCTTCGTTCTTGCGGAAACGTAAGTAGTTTTCAAACTGTTCACAATATTCGTCAAAATTATCTTCTAACATCATTTGGAATTGTTGTAGGAGATAAGACATGACTTGTTCTTTGGCATCACGCATTTCATTGCCATCTTTAAAATTATTGGCTGCGACCCACGTATTAAAGCGAGCAGTAGCAAATAACATGGCTGCACTCACTTGGCCACGTAACTCTTCTGGCTGGACTTTCTGACCTTTTGGCGGTCGGCAGAAATCATTGGCAAGTTTAATAAATTCATCTGCACGCTCAAAAAATACCGCATTTAAAGCTTCTTCATCCGTCACATCGGTGGCGTTAATTTTTTGAGACATGATATTTTCCAGCGACAAGTTAAGACACCTCATTATAGACAAAGCCTTGTCGAAACTAAACCTTTGCCTTAATCTAAAATAGCCTAAGCAATTAGAAAAATCACTATGCAAGATGCAATCGCGATTCAAAGCTTAAAAACAGATATAGCCTTACTGCGCCAACATATCCATCCACCTCAATATTTAGAAAATGTTGAGGGTTTGCCAATCTATTATGGTTTGAAAGATGATGTGGATGAATACTACAGACAATGGCAACCCTTGATTGAAAGAGCACAACAGCTGTGTCAGCCTTTTATGGAAGACGAGATAGTGGATGCAATTCACTTACCCAGTCATTTAAATTTGCCGCTATTTTTCTTTCATGTCGATCGGATTCGGATTAATAAAACACGTGCTAAAGAATCGAAAACCTTTCGAGGTGTGGCTGCCTTGTTAGAAAAATGTGGGCAGTTTGAGACCGATCAGATTTTTGCGATGCAGGAGTGGCTAGGCAGTGATGATACTGCGGCCTTAGTTGCGCATCGTGAGTTTATTGATTTACGAACTTATGTTTTCCAACACGGACAAAGTGAATATACGAGAACTCGATTTTATATGAACGGTATGATTCTCAGTGTTGAACCGCATTTTAAATTGGTCGATGCACGGGATAAGCCGCGGAAGCAGCGTAATGATAGTTATAGTGATCCGATTGCAGATAATGGAACGTGGAAGATTTTTGGGAAGTATCGGTAAATGATTTAAGTGGAATAAATAGTTTAACACTCTAATTTTCATTAAAAAATAATAGCACAGCCACAAGTGCTATATAAAGTTTGAATGTTTTCGCGTAGGCGATTTCCTACTTTGTTTTCGGACAAAGTAGGCAAAGCCATTGTCATCAGCAAAACCTGTTTATTTCTTGGATTTATTAAAATGTATCGCAGAAACATTACTTTGCTTATATCACGCAGGTTGCTGATGACGTTTCCGAGTATCCGCTTTTTGTTAAGATTTAGATTATTTGTGGCGGCATCCATGCCGCCAAGCACGATAGCGATTTAAAGAAATTTGTTTTGGTAGAGCTATCGCTTCTCATCCCAAAAAGCGTCCTGAGCAGATAGGGTCTGAAGCTTTTTATCCGCTTTCTTGGCCACATGTGGCTGCTGTGCCTTGACCCAACCTAAAGCAAATAAAAATTGTGGGTACTCAGCAGCTTGTTGCTCGAAGATTTGCTCAGCAACAAACAGGTCATTATAAAACCCTAAATATTCCTGAATTGGCTGTAACTTATTTAAGAATTGTTGAACGTGTTTTTCAGGATAAATCCCTGCAATAAAGTCGATGCAATAACGCAATTGTTTAACGCGTTTACGAGTACGATGTTGTTGCTCAACTTCTAAAGTTGAGAACTGAGCTGCATCATTTAGAATCTTTTGGTAAAGCTTAGTTAGGCTTTTAGCTGCCTGTTTGGAAAGTTTAGATTTAGACTCATGCTCACTATAAGTGAAGCTGAATAATGCTAAAAATAGCTGAGTGGTTTTAGTGTGGCTTAATAACTGAGAAACACTATTGTCAGTACTCTCTGGGAATGGAAAATCAAAATCACAGACTTCTTTTACTAACGGAATAACGGAATCTTGAATCGCATCATTATCACGGGATTGCCCCAATGCCCTAAAAATATCTGCTAACTGACTTTCCCATGTGGGATCAATTTGCGCAGACCAGTTAGAAAAATGTTTTAGAGCAGAACGTAAACGACGTAAACCGACACGAGCTTGATGAATATGATCGGCCTCTGCCACACCATCAGCAATTGCAGCTGCATTGGGTAAGATATGATTAAGTGTATTTTCGATAATCAGTTTGATTGCTTGTTCAGCACTTACATTTTTCTCAAGGTTTAGTGATTTCGCTTTGCTGGCGGGGGATACCGTTTTGCCCATAGCCAATAAATTGCCACGTTCAGCCTTACTACGCACATCGAGCCAGAGTTGATATTTATCTACCCAAGTTTTGGCAAAATTAATTAGGGACTGAGCCGAGCCTTGCTTTAATTCAAACTCGATTTCACAGATTTTGGCTTGGCTGGTTGGAGTACGGATTTCGCCATCGTCCAAGCAAACTTCAATTTGTGAGCCTTCAAACTCGAATATATGAAAGGTACGTTGGACGTCAGTTTGAAACTGTAGTAATAAATTTGCAGGTACTTCACCTAAAATATCACGAAGTACGCTTTGAACAGTTTGATTGTTTTTATAGAGGGATAAATCGAGCTCGGGTTCTTCGGTACATTTGCCTAAATAAATATCTTCTTCGATGCGTTGTAAATGGTTTTTACTAGCAGCTTTAAAGGTTTGCACCCAATGTTCACCCTCTTGACGCAGACGGATCGCAACATAATTCTTTGCCAGTAAACGGTCGGCAGTGTCGTAATACTTGGCTTGAAGGTGAATTTTTTGTGCTTTTTGCTTGCCTAAAACTTGTAACACACTTTTTTTCTTAGATTCAGGGAGTTGAAATTTTAGCTCTATTTCCATGATGTTATGACTCCTGACCACCGAGACTGATAAATACAAAACTCAGTATAACTTGTTGATCTCAAAAATCATTGTAAAGTTGTTTTAAGCTTGAAAAGGATGGCACGCAATGACTTTATTTTGTACAGAAAATGCATTAACGTGTGGAGAGTCTTGCACGATTAGGATGATCCAAAAATGAATGCACCAGCGAATATAACGAAGCCAGTGGAATTTTCATTACCCATTAAAAACTATGATGAATTTTATCACTTTTATTTAACAGAACATCGCAGTATTGCCAGCCGTCGTTTACATGTGGCAGGTAGCTCGATCGGTTTATATTTCTTTAGTAAAGCCATCCGTAAACGTCAGGCAAAATATGCTTTGTATGGGTTGGTATCAGGCTATGCTTGTGCTTGGGTTGGGCATTTTTTCTTTGAACATAATAAACCTGCCAGCTTTAAACAGCCGCTGTATAGCTTTATCTCGGATTGGCGCATGTTGTCTGATGTTGCACGTGGTCGTTTAAGTCTGATTGATCGTCAGTTTGATAAAATTGAGTCGTAAATCAATGTTTATTTAAAAATTATAAAGCGACATTAAGTGTCGTAAAGCTGCTTCGGCAGCTTTTTTATTTGTTCTGATTTGCAGCGATTAATGATGTAAATACACTCGCTATCTTTAATTTTCAAACAAGAAAATATACCCTGAAGCTAATGTAATTATAGTGAATAGTGAAACGTTCATGCGCGGTCTTTATCTTATTACCAATGATGATCCAATTCAATTATTATTAGAAAAACTAGATGTGGCTCTGGCGACAGGCAAGGTTGAGATTCTGCAATATCGTCGTAAGAAAGTGGCAAAAGCAGATCAGCCAAGTGAAGTAGAGCAGATCAAAGCACTTTGTGAAAAGCATCAGGTCTCATTTGTGATTAATGATGATTTGGCATTAGCGGAACAATTTGGTTTAGGTGTGCATCTTGGACAGTCCGATGGTGAAATAAGTGATGCTGCCGCACGTTTACCACAAGGTGTGATTATTGGCCGTACTTGCTTAAATTCATTAGAATTGGCGGAAAAGGCGATTGCTGACGGTGCAACTTATGTGGCCTTTGGTGCGGTTTATGCGACCTCAACAAAACCAGAAGCAGGCAATGTCGGCATCGAAGTGATTAAGCAAGCGAAACAAAAATTTGCTGTGCCGATTTGTGCGATTGGTGGTTTGACCGTTGAAAATTCTCAAGTCGTGGTTGAGGCTGGAGCAAGCCTTTGTGCGGTAATTAGTGATATATTAGGACGATCAACAGCCGAAATTCCTGCTCGTGTACATGCATGGGCAACGTTATTTGACTAATTATATGCATCCGCTTTGCGGAGCTTTCATTGTTTCTCGGAACGACAGCGTTCCTCGTCCTTGATTCTAGGTTGAGTCTTTTATGAGTTTATCTCCAAAGCAAGAACAGTTATTTAAACAAGCAAGTAAACATATTCCAGGTGGGGTTAACTCACCGGTACGTGCATTTAACGGTGTTGGTGGTACGCCTGTCTTTATTGAAAAGGCAAAAGGTGCGTATTTATGGGATGTCGATGGCAAACGCTATGTTGACTATGTCGGTTCATGGGGCCCAATGATTTTGGGTCATGCGCATCCAGATATTATTCAAGCGGTACAAACTGCTGCGGAAGATGGCCTAAGTTTTGGCGCACCAACCGTACATGAAACCACTTTGGCAGACACCATTTGCGAGATCATGCCTTCGATTGAATTGGTGCGTATGACCAGTTCAGGTACTGAAGCAACCATGACCGCGATTCGCTTGGCGCGTGGTTATACTGGTCGTGACAAGATTGTTAAATTTGAAGGCTGCTACCACGGTCATTCAGACTCGCTATTGGTCAAAGCGGGTTCAGGTTTACTAACTTTAGGCGAAGGTGAGCCAACTTCAAAAGGTGTACCTGCTGATTTCGCTAAACATACATTAACGTTGCCGTATAACAATATTGAAGCGTTGAAAGAATGCTTTAGCAAATTTGGCCATGAGATTGCGGGTGTCATCATTGAGCCTGTTGCAGGCAATATGAACTTGGTGACACCAATCGATGGTTTCTTGCAAGCGATTCGTGATGTGTGCGATGAATACAAATCGGTCTTTATCATTGATGAAGTGATGACTGGTTTCCGTGTTGCTTTAGGCGGTGCGCAATCTGTTTATAAGGTAAAACCTGATTTAACTACATTGGGTAAAATCATTGGTGCGGGCTTACCTGTTGGTGCTTTTGGTGGTAAACGTGAAATCATGGAGTGCATCGCACCTTTAGGTGGTGTTTATCAAGCAGGGACATTGTCTGGTAACCCATTGGCAATGCGTGCAGGTATTGCGATGTTCAAGCATCTGCGTGAACCAGAGTTTTATGACAAGCTGGCTGCACAGCTCGCAAAATTACTTGCAGGTTTACAGGCTGCAGCAGACGAAGCGGGTATTCCATTTAAGACCCAGCAAGTCGGTGGCATGTTCGGTTTGTATTTCACTGATCAAGAGGACATTACCAGCTTTGATTCAATGTTGGCTTGTGATGTTGAAGCATTTAAGAAATTCTTCCACGGCATGTTAAAGCGTGGCGTGTATCTTGCACCATCTGCATTTGAAGCAGGATTTATTTCATCTATGCATTCAGATCAAGATATTGCAGAGACGATTCAGGCAGCAAAAGAAACTTTTGCAGAAATGAAATAACGCTGTGATCTATACAGAAGCCCGATTTGTTCGGGCTTTTTTTATGGACGAATTTTAGCTTGAGCTGAATAGAGAACTTAACGGGTTTAAAAATAATAGATGATCGTAACGGAATCTTACCCAGTTCCCAACAGTTTGTATGCTAAACCTCCACGACGAAGCGCAAAGATAAACAATCTTTACTGTACCGCAAGATAAAATAATGCTTGAATAATAAACTATATTTTACGTTGGTCTTAGGCTGTGCTTTGGGCTTGCGTAGGCTGTAGATGGCAGTTGTATCATATCTAAAAGCTTTTTATAAGAAACCCATAGGAATGGAGTAAAACATGAAAACTAAACATTATTTAACGTCCGCTGATGTGGAAATTCTGGTTGACGCAGCATTGCAATATGCAACAGCGCACCGCTTTAATGTCAGTATTGCAGTTGTGGATGACGGTGGAACGTTATTAATGATGAAGCGTATGGATGGCGCATCGGTATTATCGACACAGATTTGCCAAGAAAAAGCACAATCTGCTGCGGTCAGCCGAAGAACCACTAAGGCATCCGAAGATATGATCCGTGATGGTAAGATCGGCTTTTTAACGATCAATGCAGCAAAAGGTATGTTAGAAGGCGGTGAGCCGATTGTCTATCAAGGGCAGGTTGTCGGGGCTGTTGGTGTGTCGGGTGTACAATCTTTTCAAGATGCAGAAATTGCTCAACATGCGATTCAACAATTTCTAGAGCAACAGACCTAAATCATCATTAAAATTCGAATCTGGATGAAAATTCGAGAGAAACACGAAAAAAATCAGTAAAAATACGTGTCATGCATTGTAATTCAGCGCCAAGCTTTTTATGATTGCCCGCTTGTTTTCATCCAGTCGTTGGAAGGCTACCTTGAATGATTTTCTAAGTGAACATTTGATTCATCGTGATGAAGATTTTATGGTCATCCATAAACCTGCAGGCCTACTTACTGTGCCGGGGAAAACACCTGATTTACAAGATTGTTTAATCAATCGTTTATTAGAATTAGAACCAAAAACTTTACTGATTCATCGTCTAGATCGCGATACTTCTGGCATCTTGGTGTTTGGTTTATCCAAATTTGGACAGAGCAATATTTCGCGCCAGTTTCAAGATCGTCAAACCTCAAAAATTTATCAAGCTTTGGTTGCTGGACATTTAGAAGGTCAGGGCACAGTCGATATTCCTGTGATTTATGATCCAAGCCGTCCACCATTGCATATTGTGGATGCTTCTTATCACAAGCCAGCATTAACCGAATGGCAAGCGATCGAACATTTAGAAATTCAGGGACAAGCTGTAACTCGAGTTAAACTCGTTCCGATTACAGGACGTTCACATCAGCTTCGTGTGCATATGCAATATTTAGGTCATCCGATTCTAGGTGATACCTTATATGCCACTTCAGAACAGCAACAGCTTTATCCGCGTTTGTGTTTACATGCAACGCAATTAAGCTTTGCGCATCCTAAAACAGGCGCACAACTCAGCTTTGATTGTGCTGTACCGTTTTAGTCTAAAAACTTTTTTATGAAACACGATGTGATGCACGCTATTTGATTGCGCTTTGTGTCAAAATACATCGTTGAAAACTACATAAAATGCCTTAACTTTTATTTGGGTCAGGGCATAAAATATGTAGGCTAACTTGAGATAAAGGTGGAAAAATTGCAGCAGTTTGCTATTGGTCAACGTTGGTTATCAGATACTGAAACTGAACTCGGTTTAGGGGTTCTTATTGATGTAGATGAACGTTCTATCAGCATTTTATTCCCTAAAAGTGATGAAACTCGTGTTTATGCACGTAACAATGCGCCTTTATCTCGCATCATCTTTAACGTTAATGATGAAGTACAAGACCAAGAAGGCATCAAGTGGACTGTTGAATCCATTGAAGATCGTCATGGTGTGCTGCGTTACGATGTGGTTCGTAGTCTTGAAAATGGCGAACAAGAACGTAAGTCGCTAAACGAAACTCGCATTGGCGCGCAGATTCAGCTGTCAAAACCTTTAGAGCGTCTGTTAGCCAGCCAAGTTGATTATAAAGAGTGGTATGACCTGCGTATTGAAGCAATGTTGTTGCAAGCGCAAATGCATACCAGTCCTTTACGTGGTTTTCTTGGCGCACGTGTAGGCTTGATTCCGCATCAGCTTTATATTGCACATGAAGTGGGTAAGCGTTTTGCTCCGCGTGTTTTATTGGCCGATGAAGTGGGCTTAGGTAAAACCATTGAAGCAGGTTTGATCATTCACCAACAACTAAAAACTGGGCGTTCTGAACGTATCCTGATTCTAGTCCCTGATTCATTGCAATATCAGTGGATGATTGAAATGCGTCGCCGTTTCAATTTGCAATTCTCGCTATTCGACTTAACCCGTACCGCTTCGATCAAAGAACATGATCCTGACCTGAATCCCTTCCTGACTGAGCAATGCATTATCGCCAGTGTTGACTTGATGGTTGACCATGATGACTTGCGTGAGCAAGCGATGGAAGCAGGTTTTGATCTATTGGTTGTCGATGAAGCACATCACTTAATGTGGAGTGAAGAAGAAGGCGGTAATGATCGTTATGATCTTGTTGAAGAACTCGCTGAACAAACAGCAGGTGTGTTACTGCTCACAGCTACACCAGAACAGTTAGGTGTTGAAAGTCATTTTGCTCGTCTTCGTTTACTCGATCCACAGCGTTTCAGCAGCTTAGATCGTTTCCTTGATGAAGAAGAACAATATCAACATACCGCAAAAATTGCAGAAGTGTTGATGTCAGATCAAGCATTAACAGAAGAGCATCTTGCTGCACTGGACGGCTTATTGGGTCATCGTATTGATGATCAGCCTGAACAGCGCATGCGTGCGATCCACGAATTATTAGATCGTCATGGTACAGGTCGTATTCTGTTCCGTAATACCCGTGAAGCGATTCAGGGCTTCCCAGGTCGTGATTGTCAGCCAGCACCATTGCCAGCACCAGAAGATTGGTCATTTGATGGCAAAATGCGTGAGCAAATGTGGCCAGAAGAAGGTCAACTGGATGGCGCATGGATGGAAAATGATCCGCGTGTGCCTTGGTTGATGGAAGTTCTCCGCAAAGATTTAAAACACAAAAAAGTGTTGTTGATCGCGCGTAGTGGACCAGTGGTTGAAGCATTGGAAAACGTATTACGTTTACATGCGGGTATTCGTACCGCTATGTTCCATGAGGGTATGAGTTTATTAGAGCGTGACCAAGCTGCGGCATATTTTGCAGAAGACAGTTATGGTGCTCAGATTTTACTTTGTTCGGAAATTGGTTCGGAAGGGCGTAACTTCCAGTTTGCCAGTGATTTAGTTTTATTTGATTTACCCGCAAACCCTGACGTACTTGAACAGCGTATTGGTCGTTTGGATCGTATCGGTCAAGAAAACCGTATTCAGATCCATGTGCCATATTTGATGGGTACAGCACAAGAACGTATGTTCCGTTGGTACAACGAAGCACTCAATATTTTCAGCAGCATTTCTCCAACAGCGCAAACGCTGCAAGAGAATTTTATTGTTGAATTAAAAGATTGCTTATTGGCAGACCAAGGCCAGACTTTTGAAGATTTGCTTGAAGAAGTCAATGTACAGCGTCAAGCCTTGGAAGCTGAATTACAGGCAGGTCGTGACCGTTTGCTTGAGTACAACTCTTGCCGTCCAGTGGTTGCACAAGGCATTGTACAAGCGCTTGAAGATTATGATGACAACACCACTTTGCCGATGTTTGTGAAGCGTTTCATGTCATCAACCAATATTGATTTTGATGAGCAAAGCAATGGTACGGTAATCATCAAGCCGACGGATCAAATGCAAGTTCAAGGGATTAGCTTGGACGAAGAAGGAATGACTGCGACTTTCTATCGTGATCAGGCACAAATCCGTGAAGATGCGCAATATCTGACCTTGGAACATCCGTTTATTGAGAGTGTGATGGAGATGATCCGTACACAATCATTTGGTAGTACCAATGTTGCCTTACTAAAATCAAATGCATTGAAACAAGGTTCGGTGTTGTTGGAAGTATGGTTTAAGGTTGATGTCGTTGCGCCTAAAGCGTTGAACTTGCCATCAAGCTTGCCGAAGCAATTGATTCGTGTTTTGCTCAGTGAAAATGGTCAGGATTTGTCAGCGAAGATTGACCCAAGCATTTTACGTCCATACTTACACCATTTAGATGGCAATAGTTGCCGACAAGTAGTCAAAGCACGTCGTGATGTGATCGAAACACGTTATGCACAAGCTTTAGATATTGCCAAAGAATCATTACCAGAATTGATGCAACAAGCTAAAGAGCATTACAGCGGTAAATGGCAATATGAAATTGACCGTTTAAGCTATCTCAAGCAATTTAATCCAAGTATTCGTGAAGACGAAATTGAGCGGTTACAGAAGTTCCAGAAAGAAGGCTTAGGTCTATTGGATGGTCTATCTGTGACACCAGAAGCGATTCAGGTCTTGGTTGTGGTTAAGCCATAATTGGGACTGACATAAAAAAGAGGACTGTAACAGTCCTCTTTTTTATGGTTAGATTTTTAGTGATCAATATTGGCTTCCAAGAACCATAAATATTGATCCAGATCTTCAAGTGCTGCGTGAATAATATCTTCTGAAATCGGATCTTGAATTTCATCAATGGTATCACGTAGGTGATTGGCGACCACACCATAGCGATCTGCCAGTTCTTTTAAATGATCTTGTACCGCATGGATGGCGACAGGATAGGGTTTCAGATGAGACGTTTCTGCAACAGTTTGTGTCGTACCCAATGCTGTTCCACCGATCTGTACCGCACGTTCTGCAACATTGTCTAAATGGGTGATCAATGAAGTACGGAACATATCTAACATTTCATGCACCGCAATAAAGTTGCTACCCCGCATGTTCCAATGTGCTTGTTTGGTCAGTAATGAAAGATCAATCAAGTTGGCAAGGATCTGATTTAATATTTTTACCGTGGCCTCTTTGATTGAGTCATCTAAATTATTACGGGTATAAACTTTTAAAGATTTAGCTGCTGAAGAATTCATAGTTACCTCATTCAATTATAATGTGATAAAACATAATGAACAAAAACCATTCATTTGCTGATTAGCTTATCGCTTGAAGCAAGGCGTGAGTGTTTTCGTTTTCTAGGCTTTTGTAAGTTTACTTATCATCAATTTTATTTTTGATAACGCCCGTTTGAATTCAGATTAAATGATGATTTCATTTGTTAGAGTATTTCTCTGATTGTAAAAACAAGCTAAATCAATCCTGCATCCTTACATTCTAATTTGATATAAGCATAGAAAATAGGTGCAACAATTAGACCGCTGAGACCAAAAATCGACTCGAAAATGAGCATCGCCAATAACACTTCCCAAGCACTGGCATTGATTTTGGTACCAATAATTTTGGCATTCACGAAATATTCAAGTTTATGAATAATGACCAAGTAAGCCAGAGAAATCGCTGCGACTGAGAGGGAAATGGTCAATCCAGCCATAATGATTAAAGTATTGGAAATCAGATTGCCAATAATCGGCAGTAGACCAAAAATAAAAGTCAGAATGGTCAGTGTTTTGGCAAAAGGTAAGTGGATATTAAATATAGGTAAGACAATAAAAACAAAAATAATGAATAAGCCTGTATTGATCAAAGAGATCTTCACTTGGGCAAATACCACATTTTTAAAAGAAACAGAAAGTTTTTGAATACGATGCAAGATTGCTGCTTTAAATGCAGGCTGAGGTGCATGTTGCTTAAAGTTTTGAATCGCAACCAAAATTCCGACAATCAGACCGATTAACATGGTGGCTAGATTATGCAGGATATCAGTGCCTGTGTTTTTCACGATGGATATATTATTTTTGATGAAAGACAAGATCTGATTTTTGATGTCGGCCACACTATGTGGCAGATACCCTGGCAAATATTGACTCATCTCAGCTTGGAACTTAATCAAGGTTTGATCAATTTTAAAGTTAAAGGAATTTAGTCCAGTCCCTTTTAAATCATAAATCACAAAGCTGATTAGACTGGTAATAAAGAAGCCCAGTAATACGATTGTGAACACACCCAAAATAATACTGATAAAGATACGCGCACGTTGTCCATCAATATGTTTTTCAACAATCGAACTTAAACTATTAATAATTTCAAAAACCAAGAAGCCTGCAAAAAAACTTGGAAGCAGATGCAGGGGAATGACCATCATTAAAAACAAAGCCATCAGAATGAAACTGGCGATGATGCTTTGACGGTCATTGAGTAGATTCATGATCTATGGCCTAGTTTAGGTTGTTGTTATGTTAAAGGACAAAAATATGATTTTGATGACATCTATCCTATTGCTGTGCAAACAATTAATCAATTTCCGTTTCATTAATATGACGCGCACCTTCTAAAATCATGCGAATCATCACCATGGTTTGTTCTGCCACTTCAGTACGCTGCTCAGCAGGCAAATCGAGCACTTTTGCGCCCATGTTGAACACCAATTGAGTGATGGCTTTAGCCGCAAGATCAGCATGACTAAGCTTACTGTTATTCAAACGTTCTAAACGAATCAGGTCTTCTTGAAGCTCTTGCTGGAAGAAGCTAAGTTGACGGTCAACCGCTGCTTTATACGAGGTTGAGCCTGTATAACCTTCGCGTAATAACAAACTCAGGTTGCCTTCATCGGTATTCAACTGTTGAATAAATACTTCAACCGAACTGCGGATAATACTTTGCTGCTTTGAAGCCTGTAAGCGTGCTTCACGGATAATACGACGAAGTACCAAACCAGACTGATCAATCAGGGCAATTGCCAGTTCATCAATATCTTTAAAATGACGATAAAAGCTATTAGGCGCAATGCCTGCTTCTCGTGCAATTTCACGTAAGCTGAGCGAAGCGATGCTTTTTTGCGGGCCAATCAGGTTAAGCGTGGCTTGAAACAACTCTTCTTTGGTAATGGTTGCTTTTCTACCTACTGAACGCACAGGAGATTTCATAGGAATGACATCTTGTTCGTTTACGTTGTCATGGCCGAGCGGTAAAAAAGAAGAATGAACCATTGTTTTCAATATATAAGTAAGCTACTCGGGATTATAGCGATTGTCTGTGGACTTGTGAAATGTAAATTCTTATACGAGTGTATATACAAATATATATACATATGTATAATAATTAGAAAACCACCAGAGTAAAACTGCTCATGCATGCAATTGAAAAGAGAAACTCTCTATTTAATTCGTTGGCTCACAGTGTGATGAACAGCCATGATGCCAATTTTTGGTTACAGAAAATCAATCCTTTATGGTCTATAAATCAGTCTCTTGCCAAAATCGTAAAAAAACAAATCGTGGCAAAAGATACGGTCAGCCTAATTTTGCAATGCAATCGACATGTGGTACGTGGCGTTGCAGGGCAGCACCATCCTGTTACTGTTGATATTGCAGGTCGTCACTATGAGCGTACTTATAGTTTGATGCAGGTGGATGCAGATCATCTTTGTTTAACCGTTAAAAAAGTTGATCAAGGCTTAGTGAGTTCTTGGTTGGTTGAGAGCAGCCAAACAGGAGATATCTTACGTTTGGGGCAACCATACGGTGAGATGCAGCAGTCTGTTGCGACACCGCATTTGTTATTGCTGGCTGCTGGTAGTGGTATCACACCGATGTTGAGTTTGATTGAAGGCTTATGCCAGTCTAAACAATTGAATACAACATCAGTCCAATTGATGTATTGGGTTAAAACCCAAGCCGATGCTGCTTATGCTGAATATCTCAAAGAAGTCTCTGAAAATTTCGCTCATTTTAGTTATCAAATTTTTTATACCCAAGAACAGGATCAGCGTTTAAATCAAAATCACGTTGATCAATTGCTTGCTTTAGATCAAACCACTGTTTATGCCTGTGGGCCATCTGGTTTTGCTGCATCAGCAGAAAGCCTGTTTAAAGATGCTGCTGCACTGCAAACAGAAGCTTTTAGCTTAAGCCCGTTTGGTACCGATGCCACAGATACCGGCTTTATCAATGTCATCTTAACCAAATCAAATAAAACTGTTGCGATTCCAAAAGGACAATCGATTCTGGCTAGTCTTGAGCATCAAGGCATTAAACCAAATCATGGTTGTCGTATGGGTATTTGTAATAAATGTGCCTGTAACAAGGCGCAGGGTGCGACCAAAAATTTATTGAATGGTGCTGCCAATAATGAGCCAACGCAGCTGTTAAAAATTTGTGTCAATTCAGCCCAGTCTGATCTTGTGATTGATCTATAAGAGAGTAATTGATTATGAACATGCCTGTTAAGATGGAATTTTTTAAAAATCCCAAAAATCGTGATTTAACTGCTGCAGAATTAGATGCTTTTGCTCGTGAGCTCGATCAAATCAAACAAGACGTATTGGATGATTTAGGCGAGAAAGACGCTAAATATATCCGCCGTGTCTATTCCACGATTCGTTATAGTAGTATGGCTGGGCGTGCTTGTTTATTTTTAGGTTGGTTCCCACCAGCATGGTTACTCGGCACAGGCTTATTAGGCTTTGCCAAAATCATGGAAAACATGGAGCTAGGTCATAATGTCATGCACGGGCAATACGACTGGATGAATGATCCTAAATTTAATGGTCAAACCTATGAATGGGATACGGTAGGGACTTCAGACAACTGGCGTCAAACCCATAACTATAAGCATCATACCTATACTAATGTAAAAGGCATGGATGATGATGTTGGTTATGGCGTATTCCGTTTATTTCCAGAACAACGTTGGTCAAAGTTCACTTTAATTCAGCCGATCTATATCGTGCCATTTAGTTTGTTGTTCCAATGGGGAGTGGCGATCCAAAATCTTGAATTAGGTAAAGTGCTATATAAACGTAAAACCATGGCTGAGTTCAAACAAGAGTGGCAGCCTGCACAAAAGAAAATTTTAAAGCAGATGTTTAAGGATTATGTATTCTTCCCTTTGATTGCGGGACCTGCTGCGATTCCTGTATTTACAGGCAACTTGGTTGCAAACGGGATTCGTAATGTGTGGACATTCAGTATTATTTTCTGTGGGCATTTTACCAAAGACGTGGAAGTATTCCCTAAAGCAATTTTAAAAGATGAAAGTCGTGGACATTGGTATATGCGCCAGATTCGCGGTTCATCAAATTTAACTGGCTCAGAGGCTTTTCATATTTTGACGGGACATTTGAGTCATCAAATCGAGCATCATTTGTTCCCTGATATTCCTGCACGCCGTTATCGTCAAGTTGCACCGAAAGTGCAGGCCGTGTGTGAAAAGTATGGTTTAAACTATAATAATGCCAGTTTTGTAAAGCAGTTTGGTGAAGTAGTCGGGCGTATTTTTAAATATGCGCTGCCATTTAAAAAATAAGCGAAAATGTTTGAAAAAAGCCCTGAATGAATTTGCTTCAGGGCTTTTTTATTTTATTTCTTTTTTTGGGAAATCCACATGGTAATGGTGGCATGGAAAACTTTTTCATTGTGCTGATCAAGCACATCAACATTGACTAAGTATTCTCCAGCCTGTTCCCAATCGTAGTTAGGCTCAGCAGGCGTGGCAATTGCAATCAGATCAGTTTCAGCTTTCTTTAAATATTCAACTGTCATGCCTTTCGGAATCCAGCGATGGCTTGAAGGAACGGTCACCTCGGTCATGGTACCGCCAGCAAGCTCGGCCATATTACACATCGCAATCGCATGTACCGTGCCAATATGATTGAGTACAGTACGTTTTTTCTTAATGCTGATTTTGCAAGAGTTGGGTTTTAGCTCCTCAAATAAAGGAGAAATACTACTGAAATAAGGTGCCTTTAAACAGAGCATACGGGTAAATGTCCATTTACCAGCAGGTAAGACAGATACTTTGTTCCATAAATCTAGAGTTGAGGCCATGATTAAACTTCCTATAACAGAATTAAATTCTTTTACAGAATATAATTCTGTTTACAAGTTGTGGTCAAGTCATACACAATAGTTCCGATGATTGGTAAATATGATTAAACTATGCAAGCAGCCCAACAATTATTAGAGCGTTTATATCCACAACGTAGGTCATTATTAAAACGACAAATTTTGTTGGATGCTTTGTCATGCTTTATTGAATATGGTTTGGAAACCACCAGTATTGAAATGATTCGGGAAAAATCTGACAGTAGTGTGGGGGCGATTTATCATCATTTTAAAAACAAAGAAGGCGTGATAGCAGCACTGGTGTTTGCTGCATTGGACGATCAGGCGCAGCTACGTGATCAGTACTTACAACAAGCAAAATCGCTTAAAGAACTGCTTTATGCGTTGATCTATAGTTATGTCGACTGGGTATCTGATCAGCCTAAATTTGCACAGTTTTTATTACTTGCCCATTTTAGTGTGCAGCAGGGTGAGTTTAGGCAACAATTACACGATAAAAATAAACTCAGAAATCAAAAGATTGTCAGCTATATTTCCAATTACGCAGGTGCTAGTTTATTAAAATCAGTGCCAGCAGAGTTAATGATGTCTTTGGTTATTGGTGCAACAGAAAGCTATTGCCGCGCTTGGTTGTCTGAAAAAGTAATGACTAATCCCATAGCATATCGAGAAACTTTGGCGCAAGCTGCTTGGGATTCATTACAACATTTAAGCAAAAATTAATAATCGAAAATGATCAGGATAATAGATGAAACCCATCAGTGAGAATCAAAAATATACAGGGGCTTGTTTGTGCGGGGCAGTGATTTTTAAATTAAATCTGAAAAAAATTAAAATGATGTATCGTTGCTATTGCAGCTTATGTCGTAAGCAGAGTGGGGCTACATCGAATGCTTCAACCTTTGTGCAGACAGAATTATTTCAATGGCAGCAAGGCGCGCAGTTGATTCGAACCTATGTCAAGGATACAGGCTTTAATAGTAGCTTCTGTACACAATGCGGTTCACCTGTACCGAATGCGCTAGGGATCAACCCAAAGGTGATGTGGATTCCTTTGGGATTGATTCAGGAAGACTTTAGCCCAGAGCTTGAGTTAAATTTTTGTGTGAACTCTAAAGTGAGTTGGGCCGAAACTCATCAAAAAATTACTGAATTTGATGAGCTGCCGAATATGGTTGAATTGAAAAAGTATTTTGAAATGAATTCGTAAAATGCCGAACTTAACAGCTCGGCTTTTTTATTTAGAAGTCAAATGAAGTCTGTAAATAATAAGTACGGGAAGGGCCAGCATAGATCCCGCCGACCTGGTCAGATGAACGAGTGTAATATTCTTGATTGAATAGGTTTTTTACCCCCAATCCTACTTTTAATCCCGACAATGAGGTGTTGGTAAAGTCATAGGCAGCACGCATGCCAACAATGCCATAACCTGGAATATTACCATAACGTCCAGTAGCATCATCCTTACCAGCAGCAACTTGGCTAGATTGTGCATACACATTGGTGTTGAAGGTCCATTGATCATATTTGTAATCAACGCCTGCATTACCAATCCAGTTTGAATAGAAATCTAGGTCATTGCCTGAGTCTTGACCTGCCGATGCTGTTGCTTTGGTATAAGTGGTATTGGCATATACAGATACATTGGCTAAAGTATCGTTGATGGCCCCCAAGTTATATTTCAAACCCAGCTCTGCACCCTTATGTTTGGTTGCACCAAGATTTGTATAAGTCTGAGTCGCATCATCACGTTTGAGTTGATCTGCGAAATCAATATAAAACACGGTAAATTCAAGTGATAAATAATCATCTAAATAATGTGTTCCGATTTCATAGTTATCTGCCTTTTCAGGGTTCAAGCCATTCATCGCCAGATACGCACCATTAGAATCAGTATTAGTCATCTGGCTATATTGGAAAGGAGCAAATGATTTGCCATAGTTGGCGAAAATGTTCCATTGCTCATTGGCCTTATACATAACCGCAAAGCTTGGAAGTACGGAATCATAAGTCTTGCTGGCATTGACGCCATTTAAAACCGAATAATCACGATTGAGCTTGTACATGTTTTCATTGATTTTAATCCGCTCAAATCGGAGTCCAGGTGTGAGTGACCAAGCACCTAGATCAGTACGGTTATCGACATAGAATGCATGAGCCTCGGTATCACCATCGGCTTTGGTCCAACCATAAAAATCGCGTGGACCTGTATCACTGTTATAACTTGCACGATCAACCGATTCACGGCTGGTTTCTTTTAAATAGCGATAGCCGACAGACACTTCATTAAGTGTATTGCCAAGAGGGAATGCATGTGAATAGCGAGGCTCAATTGCCGTGACTTTATAATCACGCGGTGCAGTTTGATAGACGCTAGAACCAAGACGTTCTACACCAGCATCACGATAACTATCGAGGTGATAAGTTAAAACTTCAAAAGCATTATTGTCTTTTTTATAATTATATTTGAGTGAGATATCATTACGGTTGCCTTCCATATAGTCATGGTTACGTAACGACTGATATGGATTTTGAGCATACTGTGCAGGCGTTAAACCTCCAGGCATGTCGACCTTGGCTTCGTAACGATGTAGGTTTGCTTCGATACTTGAATAATCATCTAAAGCGTAACTGGCCTTTAAACGTAGATCATTGATATTTGAATAATCGTTTTGATCTCGATAACCATCGCCATTTACCCCAGAATAGAGCAAAGCAAGACCTAAGCCATTGTCTAGTGTGGTTCCAACAAAGAGGTTTGGATTGACTTTTAAATTGCCATTTTCAGCAATTTCTGTGGTCATGCCAATGTTCGCTGCAAAATGCTCTGGTATGCTGCGCGTATTAAAATTGATAATCCCACCGACGTTTTGTGGCCCAAAGCGGACAGAGCCAGCACCACGAACCACATCAATCGATTCCATATTGCCCAAGGTGGTAGGTGCTAAAGAAAGCTGTGGTTGTCCATAAGGTGCAACAGCTAAAGGGACACCATCGATCATCAGCTGCGAACGGGGTGAAAATCTTGAGACTAGACCACGAACACCGATACTTAAAGAGGCATCACTACCTGAAGTACCTGAATTCTCAGAAGCTTGAATGCCTGGAACCGTACGTAGGGCTTCTTTTACGGAAGTAATGCCACGTGCTTCTAATGCTTGCTGATCAACTACGGTACGGGCACCAGAATGATTTAAAACCTTTTTAGCATTGGCTTGTTCCAACCAGTTTCCTTCTGCTTGAATTGAAATTGTTGCTAGAGTTTGGGTTGTATTCGCTAGGTTATCTTCTGCAAATGTTGTCGTGGCAAAGCAACTGATCATTGTTGCGATTGCACAGCTCAAAGATGAGGGCTTAAATTTGGAGAAATTAAGAGGAGCAGAAATCGAGCATGTCATAAGTGGATTGCCGAATGGGATGAGGTGGAGGAGATATTTTGCACTATTATTTTAATTGATTATGATTCTCATTTATAGTTATTGTTTAGAAAAACTAATTAAAATTTCACATAAAATATATAATTTTTTTTGTTAAGAAGTGAAATGTATTCGAATACATAGATCAAAAGATTTTATTGGTTGTCTTAATGTATACGCTACATATGAAGGTAAAAAGCCGAACTTAACAGCTCGGCTTTTTTGTTTGATTTAAAAATCATAAGAGGTTTGTAAAAAGAAGGTTCGCGGTTGTCCCACGTACTTGCCCCCTGTGGCATCCGATGAGCGCGTATAATATTGCGTATCAAACAGGTTCTTTACACCACCTGCAATTTTTAAGCCTTTGAGCTGATTGCTAAAGTCATAACCTGCTCGTACCGCAAAGGTTGCATAACCAGGGATGTTACCCGTGCGACCATCAGCGGTTTCTTCAGTTTGATAAACATTACCTGAACCTGGTGCATATTGTTTAGACTGCGCGAACATATCTGCATTAACTGACCAATGATCAACTTGATATGCCATACCCAAATTACCTATATGACGTGAATAATAAGATAAGTCTTTACCTTCAAATTTTCCGGCTTCTGAGGTTGCTTTGGTAAAGGTGTAGTTTCCGTAAACTTTTAAACCTTCTAAAGCATCAGCGAGCTGACCAAAATCATAGCTGATTCCAGTTTCAACACCCTTATGACTGGTGGCACCTAAATTAGTCCAAATACCTGTACCGATATTATCAGGGCGTTCCAGCATTAATTCTTTGTCAAAATCTAAATAGAAGACGGTCAATTCAGCACTTAAACCATTGCCTAGATATTTGGTTCCGATCTCATAGTTTTTAGATTTTTCAGGATGTAATCCATCAAGGGTAGTAAAGGCTGTATTGGTGGTTTTATTTACCATCTGGGTAGTGACTAACTGGTTATATTGTTGTGGGCCAAACGAAACACCCGCATTGGCAAAAATATTCCAGTTTTCGTTGGCTTTGTAGAGTACGGATAAGCTTGGAAGGAATTCTTCGGATTTGATTTTTGGATAAACTGTATTGGTAACAACACCATCTTGATAAGCAGTGAAATCATTGTGTGTATCAATAGATTCAAAACGTACGCCAGGCGTAATCACCCAATTTGCGAGTCCAAATCGGTTGTCGATATAGACCGCATGTGCTTTAGTGCCACCATCACTGGTTGTATTCGGAATTCGATCACCTGGTGTACCAGTCAGGGTGCTATAAGGAACGGTGCGGCCTGAAAACTCGGAACTTTCTTCCTGTAAATAACGATAGCCGACAGTGACTTCGTTATCCATTCCAGCCCAACTATAGGCACGTGAATAACGTGGTTCAATGCCAAAATATTTATAATCGCGAGGAGAGTTACTGAGTATATTGGTGCCTTTATTGCCAATGGACTCTAAGTCACTGGTACGAAAAGAATCGACGTAATAGCCCAACACTTCAAAGTTATTCTGTTCATCTTTATGGCTGTATTTCACTGATATATCGGAACGACGGCCTGCGAAATAGTTGCGGCTTTGATTGGATTGATAAGGATTGTCTGCAAATTGTGCGGCAGTCAAACCTTCTGGCATTTCTCCTCGGCCTTCGTAATGATGCAGGTTGACTGCAATGGCATCCTGATCAGTCCATTGATAGGCAGTTTTTAGCATGACATCATCAATATCAATTTTATTATTCGCTTCACGATAGCCATCACCTTTACTACCTGAATAAAGTAAGGCTAGCCCTAAACCATTATCGAGTGTTCCACCAATAAACAAATTCGGTGTGTATTTCAGTTGATCTGTACCTGTTGCGAACTCAGTAGTTAAGCCAACTGAACCTGAAAAGGATTGTGGAATTGCACGAGTGGTAAAGTTAATGATTCCACCAACGTTTTGTGGCCCAAAACGAACGGAACCCGCACCGCGAACCACATCAACTGACTCAATATTACCCATCGAAACAGGGGCTAAAGACAATTGCGGTTGACCATATGGGGCAAAAGAGAGGGGTACGCCATCCATTAACACTGTAGAACGTGGTGATAAACGTGAAGCCAGTCCACGTACCCCAAGATTGAGCGAAACATCACTGCCACCAGTACCGTTGCTGTCCTGAACTTGTACGCCTGGAATTTGTTTTAACGCATCACGAATAGAGGTGGTTGCGATTTCATCTAATCGTTTGCGGTCTATAATGGTTCTAGCACCCGCATGCTGTTGTACTTTTTCTGCATTGGCATTTTCTAGCCAATTACCTTGTGCCTGAATTGAAATTGTTGCAAGTGTTTGCGTTTCATTCGGTTGTGCTTCATCGGCAAAAGCCGTATGTGATATGCCACTCAATGAAATGGCAATGGCTAGACTCAGGTAAGAGGGCTGAAATTTTATTAATGACGCAGCAGAACAGGATGCAGATTTCATAACAATGCCAAGTGCTGTAAATTTCCCGAATCTTAATCAGTTATTGCATGAAATGAAATAAGAACGATTATCACTTATAACTATAGGATAAGTTAAGTTGATTGTTTTTTTGCTAAAGATATTTTTGGCTATTTAAAAGTACAAAAAACCGTGCTTAAGCACGGTTTTTTGTTGCTGTCAGCGCTATTATTTAAATTGGATTGAACCATTGGCACTGACGGTGATTTTTGATTCACCTGCTGCCATATCCTGAGCAGGGGCTGCTTCTGCCATGGCAAATTTGGCCATGCCACCGCGCATCATCGGTTGTGGGAAGTAATTGCTGGTATTTAGGTTTAGGCTAACTAAATTGTATTGTGCTTTACTCCAAGCTTGAGTAATTGCTAGTGCACGTTGTTGAAAGTTCTTCGATGCTTCAATCATCAGCTCATTTTCAACTTTTTTACGCTGTTCATCAGACACGGTAAAGTTAATCGATTGAGTTTGGAAACTCTGTTGTAATTCACTGATTAGCTGGCTTGCTGCTTTAAAGTCTTTACTTTCCAGTTGGATTTCAGCGCGAGCGCGCCATTCCTTCAGTTTATTACTGTCATTGTCATACACAGGGTAGGTACTTTGTGCACCTGTTTCAACTTTGACCTGTGAATATTTACGTGCAATCGCTTGCGCTTGATTCATCAGTTGGTTGATCTGATTTGAGAGTTCTGCAGGTTGCTTATTGCTTTTCTCAACATAAAGCACGGCACGCATTTCATCATTGGCAACCTGACGTGATGCATCCGCTTGGATATTCACAATGTTGTAGTTCAAGTTCTCAGTCTCGTGAGCAAAAAGGCTTGGGCTCAATGCAGCCCCGATCATTAATGTAGCAAGTACTAAAGTACGCATAAAAATGTCCTTAGAATTTGGTATCGAAAATTTATTTTTACCAGTTCGATATTAAAAAGAACTGATGGCGAACTTCTGCATATTTTGTGGTGACTTTGTAAGAGATTAGCAGTGTTTTGCAACAGAAAAATAAAACAAAAAATATTTAAAATCAGTTTATTAAGTCTATTAATTTGACCATTTATCTAAAAACGCAAGTGGGATTAAAAAAAGCTTACTTTCTTTAGCTTGTCACATAGTATGATGATAATCCATCATAGTTATTGGAATGAAATATTTTTTCAATAATTTAGATGCATGTAAGACACAAAAAGTGTTTATTTTATTTCAAAATTAGGTATCATCTCGCTCCTAGTTGAAAGATATAAACAAGTGTCTGCACTAGATTCTAAAAAGCACCGAGTCAAACGACCGCAAGTCACCAGACTTATTTCTTTTACCCATATCAGAGATGGTAATTCGATATGAGCGTTACTTCCGTAAATCCTGCCGCTAATGCAACTAACGAATATTATCTGACTCGCCAAAGTCAGATGGAATCGAATGTTCGTAGTTATCCACGTAAATTACCGTTAGCGATAGCAAAAGCACAAGGCTGTTGGGTTACTGATGTTGAAGGTACAGAGTACCTTGATTGTTTAGCTGGGGCAGGAACATTGGCTTTGGGCCATAATCATCCTGCGGTGATTCAAAGTATTCAAGACACATTGGCAAGTGGTTTGCCATTGCATACTTTAGACTTAACGACTCCTTTAAAAGATGCGTTTACTGAAGCGCTTTTGGCTTATTTGCCAGGCGGTCAAGAAGAATATTGCCTACAGTTCTGTGGACCATCTGGTGCAGATGGTACAGAAGCAGCGATTAAATTAGCGAAAACTTATACGGGTCGTAGCACAGTGATTAGTTTCTCTGGTGGCTACCATGGTATGACGCACGGCGCGCTTGCAATGACAGGAAACTTGTCAGCGAAGAACGCGGTCAATGGCTTAATGCCAGGCGTACAATTTATGCCATACCCACATGAATATCGTTGCCCACTTGGTTTAGGTGGGGAAGCAGGTGTTGACGCTTTAACTTACTTCTTTGAAAACTTCATTGAAGATGTTGAAAGTGGTGTAACTAAGCCTGCAGCTGTGATCCTTGAAGCGATTCAAGGTGAAGGTGGTGTTGTTACTGCGCCAGTAAAATGGTTGCAAAAAATCCGTGAAGTGACTGAAAAGCACAACATCGTTTTAATCTTGGACGAAGTTCAAGCTGGTTTTGCACGTTCAGGTAAAATGTTTGCCTTTGAACATGCAGGAATCGAGCCTGATGTGGTGGTGATGTCTAAAGCGGTAGGTGGTAGTTTACCACTTGCAGTATTGGGTATTAAACGTAAGTTTGATGCTTGGCAGCCTGCAGGTCACACGGGTACTTTCCGTGGTAACCAACTTGCGATGGGTACTGGTTTAGCATCACTTCAAGTGATCAAAGAACAAAACCTTGCTCAAAATGCGCAAGAGCGTGGTGATTTCTTACAAGCAGAGTTCAAGAAACTTGCACAAGAATTCCCATGTATTGGTAACGTACGTGGTCGTGGTTTGATGATCGGTGTTGAGATCGTTGATGAGCGTAAACCTGCGGACCACATGGGTTCATTACCAGCTGATGCTCAATTGGCTGCTGCAATCCAGACTGCTTGTTTCAACAATAAATTATTGCTTGAAAAAGGCGGCCGTAACGGTACTGTAATTCGTTTACTTTGCCCGTTGATTATCAATCAAGAAGAGTGCGTAGAGGCGGTTGCTCGCTTCAAGAAAGCTGTTGCTGAAGCATTAAAAGCAGTACGAGGCTAATTCATGGTTGATTTTGCAGAACATCGTAAAGCGTTACTCTGCAATGATGCTCAATCTATTGCTGACTATCAGTCAGCAATGGGCGAGGCGGTAAATGCCGTTTCAGCATGGTTGCAAAATGATAAAATGTACACTGGTGGTAGCATTAAAGATTTGCGCGAAGCAATCTCTTTTGCACCTTCAAAAGAAGGTCTAGGTGTACAGCAATCATTACAACGTATGGTTGAGCTTTTCCTCAACAAAAGCTTAAAAGTACATCACCCGCATTCACTTGCACACTTACACTGCCCAACCATGGTGATGAGCCAGATTGCGGAAGTGTTGATCAATGCAACCAACCAATCGATGGACTCATGGGACCAAAGCCCAGCGGGTTCTTTGATGGAAGTTCAACTCATTGATTGGCTTCGCCAAAAAGTGGGCTATGGTGCAGGTCAAGCAGGTGTGTTCACATCTGGTGGTACACAATCAAACTTGATGGGTGTATTGCTGGCACGTGACTGGTGTATCTCGAAAAACTGGAAAGACGAAAATGGCAAGCCATGGTCGGTTCAGCGTGATGGTATCCCAGCAGAAGCAATGAAAAACGTCAAAGTCATTTGTTCTGAAAACGCACACTTCTCTGTGCAAAAGAATATGGCAATGATGGGCATGGGCTTCCAGTCTGTTGTCACTGTTCCTGTGAATGAAAATGCACAGATGGATGTTGATGCACTGGAAAAAACCATGGCGCATCTTCAGTCAGAAGGCAAAATCGTCGCGTGTGTTGTTGCAACAGCGGGTACGACGGATGCTGGTGCGATTGATCCACTCAAGAAAATCCGTGAAATTACCACGAAGTATGGTTCATGGATGCATATTGATGCAGCTTGGGGTGGCGCACTGATTCTTTCAAATGACCATCGCGCAATGTTGGATGGAATTGAATTATCAGACTCAATCACGCTTGATTTCCATAAACATTATTTCCAAAGCATTAGCTGTGGCGCTTTCTTGTTGAAAGACGAAGCAAACTATCGCTTTATGCATTATGAAGCAGAATATTTAAACTCTGCTTATGATGAAGAACATGGTGTACCTAACCTTGTGTCTAAATCATTACAAACGACCCGTCGTTTTGATGCATTGAAATTATGGATGACGGTTGAAGCATTAGGCGAAGAGCTTTATGGTTCAATGATTGATCATGGTGTGAAATTAACACGTGAAGTTGCAGATTATATTAAAGTAACAGCAGGTCTTGAATTGTTGGTTGAACCACAATTCGCTTCAGTCCTGTTCCGTGTCGTACCAGAAGCTTATCCTGCTGAATTTATCGATAGCTTAAACCAAAACGTGGCAGATGAATTGTTTGCTCGTGGTGAAGCGAATATTGGTGTAACTAAAGTGGGTAATGTTCAATCATTGAAGATGACCACTTTAAGCCCAGTTGCAACGCTTGAAAACGTTCAAAATCTGCTTGCACTTGTGTTGGCAGAAGCTGATCGTATTAAAGATGCAATTGCTGCTGGAACATATGTTCCAGCGATTGATTAATTTCAATCTGGCACATCCATTAAAATAAAAAAGAGGTCTGAATAGACCTCTTTTTTATTGCCTCTTGGAATTGAATATATAAATCAGCTAGGCGGCAAAAATAGGATTGAATCCCATTTTTCTTAAGAGTCGACGATACATACTTGAGCTACGGTCTGCTGGAAAATGTGCTTCCATCGATAAATCTAGGGGAAGATATTCAGGTTTTTGTGTTTCGACAATTAGGCGATCTTCTTCAAAAATTTGTAAATTGAATGCATAAGCATCCTCAACAGGTAAATCTTTATCATAATTACGGCAGATTGGTGCAAACAGGCGAGTTTTTCGCGCGCTTATTGGAGAGGCCGCATTCATGATCACCTGTTTGCTTTGATTCGGAAAATGAATGGTGAGCGTTGCTGTAAAAGGTAGGCTGATTTCAAAATGTCTGAGCCAGTTGAAATTGTTTTGCCCACGTTGCTCTGCACCAATCGGATAGCGTCCAACACTGCTGATATAATCTGCATCAAAGCCATAACTGGTTTCTGTGGTGCTATAGTCTGGCACTTCAACATCATCAGGATCGCCAAAGGTATCGGGATGCACCCAAGCAAAATGCGCGACATCAATAAATCCTTCTAGTTGTCGACCGGCAAAACAATTCAAGTCTACAAAAGGACACACCAGTTGCTGGTAGTCTGAATCATCCCAGTACGGCATGTCAGGAATAACAGGTTTATCATCAGGGCGAGCTGTTAGACAACACCAGATTAATCCATATTTTTCAGTGGCAGCATAGGTTTTCAAATGAAAGCGATCAGATATTTTATGCTGTGGATGTGCTGGAATACGGTTGCATTTGCCCTCAAGTCCAAAGCGTAATCCATGATAACGGCATACAATGCCTTGACCATCATGACGACCTAAGCTGAGGGGGACACCACGATGTGGGCAAACATCTTTTGCAACAATCAGTTCATCTCCCATTTTATAGATGACCAATGGCATATCTAACAATGTGGCTGCTGTTGGTTGTTCTGAAATATCACGGGCGAGCGCAATCGGGTACCAGTGTTGAGCAAGCAGCTGCCAATCATGTTCTGAAAAAGTCATATGTACGGGTAAATCTATAGGATTAAAGCTTGCGATTACTTTGCTGTTCATCTTTTTTATCTTCGGACTCATTTGCATTGAATATAACGAAGCTTGCCGTTCTAAGAAATTTCAATTAATTGAATGAAGTGTCGTAACTTTTAGAACACTAAAGCAGAGCTAAAATTTTTGATGTGATGTTTGGAGATCAGACGAGATTGTAGAAGGGCGTGCCTTTGACTTGCTGTATACATGGATCATGTCTAGAGCGTGTACGATGGTTTTTTATGATGGCAAGGTAGAAAATTGTCGCTGTTCTGCACAAACTGTGCATTTTTAATCTAAATCAGAAATAATTATGCATAAACTGTGATGCACAAATTTCATATTGTAGTCATATATGCTCAATATTTTGATGGATAGATGTCATCACTTTTGCACTTGACCTAGAGCTGAGCTCGGATCAGGCAAAACATCATGATTACAATGAATAGAAGGAACAAGGCATGCAACACTTGAATATGCAAAACCAATTTAAACTTATTATTAACGGTCAATCTTGTCTCGGTGAAGCAGGCGAACTTGAGATTATCAATCCTGCAACAGCTGCCGTTGCAGCAAAATGTGCACAGGCATCGATTGAACAGGTGAATCAAGCAATCGATGCAGCAAAGCAAGCTTTTGGAAGTTGGCAACGCAGTTCTCATGAGGAACGCAAAAGCATACTCAATAAGATTGCGGATGGGATTGAACAACATGCCGAAACTTTGGCAGAGTTGATTGTACTTGAGCAAGGCAAACCATTGGCATTGGCACAAATGGAAGTGCAGGGTGCGATTGGCTGGACACGTTATACCGCAAGTTTAGAAATGCCAGTTGATATTATTGAAGACAGTGAACAGAAACGGATTGAACGTCATTATCAGCCCTTAGGTGTGGTGGCGTCGATTACGCCGTGGAATTGGCCGTTGATGATTGCGGTGTGGCATATCATGCCTGCTTTACGCGCAGGCAATGTGGTGATCAACAAGCCTTCTGAATTTACCCCCTTAGCGACTTTAAAACTCTGTGAAATCATTCAGCAAGAAGTCCCAGCGGGTGTAATTTCGATTGTTGTCGGTAATGGTGAAATTGGTGAGGCATTATCGAGTCACCCCGATATCGCAAAGGTGGTTTTTACAGGTTCGACCAAAACAGGTCAGCACATTATGTCGGGTGCGGTAAAAACCTTAAAACATTTGACCCTAGAATTAGGTGGTAATGATGCGGGGATTGTTTTACCTGATGCCGATCTAGATCAAATAGCCAAGCGAATATTTAATGTGGCATTTCTAAATGCTGGACAAACCTGCGCTTCATTAAAACGCTTATATGTGCACGAAAGCCAATATGACGTGCTAGCACAAAAACTGGCTGATATTGCCAATGCCCAAAATGTTGGAGATGGCATGGTTGCAGAGACTACATTTGGTCCTGTGCAAAATCAGCTGCAATATCAGAAAGTAAAAGCTTTAATTGCCGATGCGCTTGCGCAAGGCGCCAAGGCATTGTCAGGTGATCAGATGGTACCTGAGCAAGGCTATTTTATTGCACCAACGATTTTAACTGGACTGGATGAAAGTTGCCGAGTGGTACAAGAGGAGCAGTTTGGTCCAGTGTTACCAATTCTAAAATATCGTGATATTGATGATGCAATTGCACGGGCCAATGCCAGTGAATTTGGATTAGGCGGTTCAATCTGGTCTTCTGATTTAAAAGCCGCACAGTTCTACGCTACCCAATTACAATGTGGTACGGCATGGGTCAATACCCATGCAGAGATTGTTCCACATGCACCGTTTGGCGGTTGGAAAATGTCAGGCGTTGGTGCTGAGTTTGGTATGGAAGGTTTGCTAGAGAATACCGTTGGACAAACTGTGCATATCAATAAAACTTAAACCTTCATATTTTTAAGGCGGATCTAATATCCGCCTTTTTCTTTTTATGCATGGTGCTGCTTAAAACTAGGTTTATGTGGCTGGATGGTAGCTGTGACCCTTGGATTTGCTGAGGAAGTGATTCTGTTCTTTAATTTTTTTTAACACGATGTAAGATTTTATATGCCCAATAAATCCATAAGAAAGCAGCCGTTCTGTCACAAATTGGGAAAGTTGTTCCAAATTTTCTGCGACGACTTTTAGGATAAAATCTGCATCGCCACTGATTGAAAAAGCATCTTGAATATTATCCTCGGCTTCAATTAAGTCCTGAAAGGCCTGTTGTGACTTTGCCTCGTGAATACGTAAGTTAATGTGGATCATCGCGGTAACCTCCAAGCCTAAAGCTTGTTGGTGGATGCGGGCGGCATAACCCAAGATCACGCCTTTTTGCTCCAGTAACTGTCTTCTTCTTGAACATTGTGAGGCTGATAAACCGATTAAATCTCCAACTTCCTGATTGGTGAGCCGTCCATTCTTTTGTAGGGCCTGAATGATTTGCCAGTCGAACTTATCCATTGCATAAAATCCTTTTATGATACACAAATATTGTATTTTTATTGAAATGCGTTTTTATTATGCACGAAATTTAATAGGTAGATGAAATATTATTTTTCTATGGAATAAAAAATTGACTTGAAAGGATGTAGAGCAATGTTCATAGAAATCGGTGACTTTTTAAATCTTCGTCTAAAACAAATGGGTATCCAACATCTGTTTGGTGTACCTGGTGATTTTAACCTTTCTTATCTCGAACAAGTTGAGGCGGATGCCCAACTCAAATTTATTGGTAATTGTAATGAATTAAATGCGGCTTATGCTGCTGACGGTTATGCACGAATCAACGGTTTTGCTGCTTTGACAACGACCTATGGGGTCGGTGATTTAAGTGCGATTAATGGTATTGCAGGTGCTTATGCTGAGAATGTGCCAGTGGTGCATATTTCTGGGATTCCACCTTTACATGTAGTTCAGAAAGGAACTCTGGTTCATCACACTCTGGTCGATGGTAACTACGACAACATCATGAACTGCATGAAAGAGTTCACGGTTGCACAGACCCGTTTAACACCAGCCAATGCTGCCTCTGAAATTGATCGCGTGTTACGTCAATGTTTCCTTGAACGTCGACCTGTACATATCCAGTTGGCATCGGATATTACTCACGTCAAAATTGAAGTGACAGATCGTTCACTCGATTTATCTTATCCAAGGGTTGAGCCAGAGCTGTTACAAAGTGCAGTCACTAAACTGTGTGAGGTGATTGCGCAAGCCAAGCAGCCAGCGCTGCTGATTGATAATGAAGCCTCTGTTTTTGGGATTACCTCGCTACTGGATGATTTATCCAAAAAATGTTCGATTCCTTTTGCCAGTATGCTGACCGCTAAAAATATTATGGATGAAGCTTCACCACGTTATGTGGGAACTTATGTCGGTGGAGCAAGCCAGCCGCATGTCCGCAGTACCATTGAGCAATCGGACTGTTTGATCGGCATTGGGGTGCGTTTTACCGATGTGGGGACAGGCGTGTTTACTCATCAAATTGCCACTGAAAATTACATTGAAATTAAACCGTATGGTTTGACGATTTTTGGACAGGATTTCCCTGGCATTGAAATTGGACAACTTCTGGTGGAACTGAATAAGAAGGTTGCACCACGTAAGTTAAGCAAGCCAATGTTGGAAAAACAGCCTTTAACAATTGTAGATGTCCCTGAACAGCAAGCATTGAGTCAGGATGTTTTGTGGAATGCTATTTCAGGTTTTCTAAAAGAAGATGATGTGATTATTGGTGAAGTTGGAACATCTAATTCTGCTTTGGCCGGTTTAAAGCTACCTGCAACCGCTAAATATATTGCACAACCACTGTGGGGCTCGATTGGTTATACCTTGCCAGCATTACTCGGTAGTTTGTTGGCTGCACCTGAACGCCGCCAAATCTTATTTATTGGTGATGGTTCATTTCAGCTTACCGTACAGGAACTTTCAACCATTATCCGTCATGACCTCAAGCCGATTATTTTCTTACTCAATAATGGTGGTTATACCATTGAACGTTTGATCATGGGAGAGAATGCCGCTTATAACGATGTGCAAAATTGGAAATATGCCGAAATTCCAAATGTCTTTAATGGCACGAAAGCCTATAAAAGTTGTGTGATAGAAACCGCAGGTCAACTTAAACAAACCTTGGATAGTATCGACCAGTTCGATGGTCTGACCTTTATCGAATTAAAGCTACCAGCCATGGATGCACCCCTCAGTCTGAAAAAATTTGCGTCAGTGATTGCACGTTTTGATTATGGCGATCGAGGCTATGAAATCTTAAAACAACGTTCCCAATCATTACCCAGTAAAAAAGTAATTTCCTTCTGAAGAGAAGGGAGTTGGAAAATCTTCAAATTTATAAATTGATAAGAGAGCGGATCAGATTCGGAGCTTCATGCTGAGCTTCGAATCATACGCTGTATAAAAGGTGTACAGGATGTGACACACACATTGGAGATAAAGTGATGGATGTAAACAATAAACATGAGTTAAAACAAGGATTGTCCAATCGACATATCCAGCTGATCGCGCTAGGTGGTGCGATTGGTACAGGATTATTTTTGGGGCTTTCACAAACCATCAAACTGGCAGGGCCTTCTATATTATTGGGCTATGCGATTGCAGGTGTGATTGCTTTTTTAATCATGCGTCATCTAGGTGAAATGGTGGTTGAAGAACCCGTCAGTGGTTCATTTAGTTATTTTGCCAATAAGTACTGGGGCCGCATGGCTGGCTTTATGTCGGGTTGGAATTATTGGGTGCTGTATGTGTTGGTCAGTATGGCTGAACTCAGTGCCATTGGAACCTTCATCCATTTTTGGTGGCCAGATGTTCCAACATGGCTGACAGCCTTGGTATTCTTTATTTTGCTGAATGCGATCAATTTGGTCAATGTTCGCTTTTTTGGTGAATCGGAATTTCTATTTTCCTGCATCAAGATTGTTGCAATTTTAAGCATGATTGGCTTTGGTGCATATTTATTGCTTTCTGGTTCTGCGGGTCCGCAGGCGGGTATTGCCAATTTATGGCAGCACGGTGGTTTTTTCCCACATGGCACGCATGGCTTTATTATGGCACTAGCTGTAATTATGTTTGCTTTTGGTGGGCTTGAATTAATCGGGATTGCAGCGGCAGAAACTAAAAAACCAGAAACTACGATTCCTAAGGCGGTCAATCAGATTGTGTACCGTATTTTGATTTTTTATATCGGTGCGATCGGGATTCTCTTATGTCTTTATCCATGGAACATGGTAGCAGAAGGTGGTAGCCCTTTTGTCTTGATCTTCCAGTCTTTAAATAGCAATGGCGTTGCCAACGTTTTAAATTTCGTGGTTTTGATCGCAGCCGTTTCTGTTTATAACAGTTGTATTTATTGTAATAGCCGAATGTTACATGGCTTGGCGGAACAAGGTAATGCACCTGCAATATTGAAAAAGGTCAATGCCCGAGGAATTCCAGTACCTGCTGCGATTGTCTCGGCTTCAATTACGGCCGTTTGTGTAGTGGTTAATTATCTGATCCCTGGCAAAGCTTTCGAACTATTTATGATGCTGGTTGTGGCGGCATTGGTGATTAACTGGCTGATGATTTCAGTGACACATTTGAAATTTAATAAAGCAATGCAGTTAAAGCGACATCAAACCAAGTTTAAAAGTATCTTAAGTCCATGGAGTAATTATTTAACCATTAGTTTTGTCTGTTTTATTTTGATCATTATGGCAATGACACCAGATATGCGCATAGCTGTGATGATGGTACCACTGTGGTTGGGTGGTTTAGCTTTAGTCTATGTATTGAAGTATCGTAAAAAAGTGGTAATTGCTACAGAGATTCAGCCGAATCTTTGAATCTGATAAAACATAAAAAGAGCCCAAATTTAAGGCTCTTTTTATTTTAAAAAGACTTAGAACTGAATAATGCGAGTTATTTTTAAAAATGCTCATTTTTGTCAAAGATTAGGTTCTTCTTCAATAAATTATCGTTATTAGAAAATGAGAAAAATAAAGATGAGTAATCAATGACCAGCATTAACAAGCTTTATAAGGCAATTCCATCATGCGTTGGATCAACCAATAATATAGGCAGATTGGTCTTTCCCAGCAGAATATGCACTTAAACCTGAACATTGTATGCAGCAATGTAGTTGGAGCCGCTATGGCATTATTATGCCCGACCTACCGTATCCACATCATTTTTTTACGTTTCTGTGGATTATGAGTTCAACGGCAGCACTGACAACTGAAGCTGATCCACTGTTACAGACTCGCTTTGGACAGAATGCCATGATTGTGACAGAGGCTGCTGCGAAAATGGTATGACATTTTTAGAGCTATTTAGTTCCTAAAAGTTCCTAGGTTTATTCATTATTTAGAAGGGCGGAAATTTATCCTGTACGAGATTAAGTTTTAGACCATGTTCTAAGTAGGCTTTTAAGCTATCCAGTACTGTTGTGAAACCGCCAGTACTATCAATAATAAAAGAAATCAGTTCATCGCCTTGAAAAGGGATGTTGTAGTTCTGAATCCTGACATAAGTTTGGTTGTCGTTTAAAGCTTCAAAGATGAAATCAACCGTACTGCTCGGTTCGCCCCACTGAATTTGAATCAATTCATTGGCAATGATTTTGGTCACATTCACTTTTGCTGAAACTTGATATTTTTCCCATGTCCATTCAACGGTTTTTCCTTGTTCTAGCTTTCCTGTAGCTGAACTAAACCAAAACTTTGAGGTGATTTCTGGATCAATAAATGCTTCAAAAGTGCTGTGAATCGGTTTACGAATCAGCATTTGTGTTTCAATGATGACAGGATTTAGCATTATATCTGTTCTTTTCGATAGGGAATTGTCATAAAACATATATAAACTGGTTGCTCTACCCAAGAAGCTTTTTGTTAAGCAGAATCAGCGGGGAGCTTTTAAATTTTATAAAATTCAATATCTAAACGTTATTTTCTTAGTGTAATCGAGTTTCGAGCTGCAAAAAATACAGCAGAAAATATGACTTTATGACCAATAATTTTCTAAAAAATGACTCGAATAATTGACCATCACAAAAGCGTCATAAAGTTGTCACTTAATTGTCATATTATCTGCTCAAAATGCAGTTAACCAAAGTACAACACTTAAATAGAAAAGAGTTGTAAATCAAATTGCATAAATGAGAGAAAACAGAATGCGCTTAAATCCACGTCACATCGCAATTGCATTAGCTGTATCTGGGGCAACTGTAGCAACGACTGCAAATGCAGCTCGTGATACGATTCAAATTGCTGGTTCATCTACTGTATTACCGTTTGCAAGTATTGTTGCTGAAGAGTTTGGCAACACATTCCCACAGTTCAAAGCACCCGTTGTTGGTTCAGGTGGTACGGGTGGTGGTTTGAAGCAATTCTGTCAAGGTGTAGGTGATAACACTATCGACATCGCAAATGCTTCTCGTCAAATTAAAGACACAGAGCTTGATGCATGTAAAAAATCTGGCGTAAACCAAGTACAAGAAATTAAAGTCGGTTATGACGGCATCGTATTTGCATCAAACGTTAAAAAAGCAGCATATAAATTAAAACCAGTACATGTATTTACTGCATTATCTGCACAATTGCCTTCAAATGGTAAATTAGTTCCAAACCCATATACCACTTGGAACCAAATTGATAAATCATTACCAAATGAACCAATTACTTTAGTTATTCCTGCATCTAACCACGGTACGCGTGAAGTGTTCCAAGAGAAAATGGTTGATGCTGGTTGTGAAGCATTTGATTACTACAAAGCTTTAAGCAAAGATGATCAAAAGAAAGCATGTTCAACTTTCCGTAAAGATGGCCGTGTGATTGAAATTGCGGGTGACTATACTGAAACTTTAGCTCGCTTGAAGACTTCTCCAAACGCAGTGGGTGTATTTGGTCTAGGTTTCTATGATTCAAACCGTGATAAATTACGTGTAGCAACTGTAAATGGTGTGACTCCATCTGAGAAAACGGTATTAGATGGTAGCTACCTTGTTTCACGTCCATTGTTCTTCTACGTGAAAGGCGAGCACTTGAAATCAATCAAAGGCTTACCACAATATACAGAATTCTTCTTAAACAAGAAAATTTCTGGTAAAGGTTCTAAATTAGAAAAAGCTGGTTTGATTCCTTTAAGCGACAAAGAGCGCGCAAAAATCCTAGCTGATTTTAAAGCTGGTAAATCAGTTAAGTAATATTGTTAAAAGGGAGGCTGGTGAGACGTTGGATCATCAGCCTTTTTGTCTAGCTAAGTTTTTTCAAATCATGAAAATTGAGAAAACAGTGGAGATTACATGAATCTGCTACTTATCGGTGTGTTATTAGCCCTTGTGGCAATTGCATATCAAATCGGGCTGAGCAAAAGCCGTAACCTAGCAGGTAAGGGAAATAACTCAGCAGCACTACATTCTCGTCCAGGATATTATGGGGCGTTGGTTGCTTTGTGGTGTGGTATTCCTGCTTTTTTAATTTTGATTATTTGGAACTTGGTTGAACCAAGTATTTTACAACATATTATTTTTAATAATATTCCTGCATCTGTGAGTTCAACTTTAGATGCGGCAGGTCGTGATGTTTTAACCAGTCGTGTACAAGCGATTGCATCTGGTTTTGGGGTAACAGATCAGCCAGCAGCATATGAAGTTGCAGCAGCACAACAACTTGCTAAATTCCAAACGATTGGATCTTTTGCAAAACTTGCAGTGGTGATTAGTGCAGGATTAGCAGGTTTAGTTTGGGCAAAACGCCATGTCAGCCAGCAATTCCGTGCACGTAACCAAGTCGAAAAAACCATTAATGTTGCTTTGATTCTGTGTTCAGGTGTCGCAATCTTGACAACAATCGGTATTGTTTTATCGATGTTGAAAGAGGCGCTACACTTTTTCCATTTTGTGAGTCCAGTTGATTTCTTTTTTGGTACTGAATGGAACCCGGGTTTTAGCACATCAGGAAATGCAGAAGGTAGTTACGGTATCTTACCGTTAATCTGGGGTACCTTGATGGTGAGTGGTATCGCATTGTTGGTTGCGGTGCCGATTGGTTTGTTGGTTGCGATTTATTTGGCTGAATATGCATCGCCAAGTTTACGTTCTTGGGCAAAACCTGCGATTGAGGTTTTGGCGGGGATTCCAACGATCGTTTATGGCGTATTCGCTTTAATGGTTATTGGCCCATTCTTTAAAATTGTGGGTGAAAGTGTTGGTATAAATATTAATGCGACCAGCGCTCTAACAGCAGGTTTTGTAATGGGAATTATGATTATCCCATTCGTTTCCTCATTATCCGATGACATCATTACTCAGGTACCTCGCGCATTACGTGACGGTTCTTTGGGCTTAGGTGCAACCAAATCAGAAACTATTCGTCAAGTGGTTCTGCCTGCTGCTCTACCAGGGATTACAGGGGCATTTTTACTTGCCGTATCCCGTGCCGTAGGTGAGACCATGATTGTGGTGCTTGCAGCAGGGAACAGTCCATTGTTGCATGCAAATCCATTTGAAGCAGTTTCGACAGTAACCGTCACGATTGTGAAGCAATTAACAGGGGATACTGACTTTGCGAGTCCACAAGCACTGGTGGCATTTGCCCTTGGTTTAACCTTGTTTGTGATTACTTTGGGTCTAAACATTATTGCACTGTACATCGTGCGTAAATATCGTGAGCAATACGAATGAGTTCATCAAATACATCTCCTCTGGATCCGAAGTTATTGGATCCTCAAGTAGCTGCTGAACAACGTGAGCAGCGTAAAAGAAAGATTCAAAGTTCTTTGGCCAAGCGTCATCGTAAGGAAAAAACCTTTCGCTTTGCAGGTATCTCAGCGGTTGTAATTGCTCTCGCATTTGTTGCCTTATTGTTCGGTAGTATTTTGGCAAAAGGTCTGCCTGCTTTTTGGCAAAGCAGCGTAACGGTTCCTGTTTATTTTGATCCAGCAATTATTAATGTCGGTGCGAAACCTAAACAAACTGCAGGTGAAACACCAGCTCACTTTGAAGAGCGTATGGTCGCTTGGCAAACTGAAATGGGTATGGTGGATTGGGATGCTTTGATCGTGAATGGTATCGTTGCTAAAGATAAAGCATTAGAAAGCCAACGTGATTATCTAAGCAGTTTGTATACCAGTTCTGAAGCATACCGTTTGCGTGATATGGTGCTTAAAAACCCTGCGCTGATTGGAAGCAAAGAAGAGATCAAATTCTTAGCCGACGCCAATGTTGATGTGTGGTTAGCGGGTAATATTGATCGTAGTCTGCCTGATGATCAGCAACAGCTTGAGCCAGAAGTACGCCAACTTGCAGATCAGTTAAAGGCAGAAGGAATTATTAAAAGTACCTTCAATAGCAACTTGTTCTTTAGTCCAGACTCTCGTAGTTCACCAGCAACAAGTGGTTTAGCAGGCGCATTCATGGGTTCATTATTCATGATGATGATCGTGATCGTGATCTCGATACCAATCGGTGTTGCCAGTGCAATTTATCTTGAAGAGTTTGCACCAAAAAATATGATGACTGACATTATTGAAGTCAACATTAACAACTTGGCTGCGGTTCCTTCGATTGTGTTTGGTTTATTGGGTGCTGCAATCTTTATTGGCTGGATGCAGCTACCATTATCAGCACCCTTAGTCGGTGGTTTGGTTCTGAGTTTAATGACATTGCCGACCGTGATTATCACGACACGTGCATCGTTAAAAGCAGTGCCGCCTTCGATTCGTCAAGCCGCGTTAGGTTTAGGTGCATCGAAAGTACAAACCATTTTTCATCATGTATTACCGTTGGCATTACCTGGCATTATGACAGGTGCGATCATCGGGGTTGCACATGCATTGGGTGAAACTGCACCGTTGCTTTTAATCGGTATGAGCGCTTTCGTTGCTAGTGTTCCGACTACACCTTTAGATCAAGCGACTGCATTACCTGTACAGGTTTATTTATGGCAAGGTAATGAATTACGTAACTTCTTTGAAGGACGTACTGCAGCAGCGATTATTGTTTTACTGGCATTAATGATTGGTTTGAACAGCCTTGCCATTTGGCTCCGTAAGAAATTTGAAGTGCGTTGGTAATTGAGGAGAGTACAATGAATACGATTGATATTATGAACGCCGTAGAAAAGGATAAATCAGTGAATCCACAGCAAACAGAATTTACGTCATCTGAAGCGCAAGTTCAGCAATCAAATACTGCATTTGTCTCTCAGTTTGAAACGGCTTCTTCAAATAAAAAGCCAAAAACGAGTGAAGTGAAAATCAGTACTAAGGATGTTCATGTTTACTATGGCGAAACTGAGGCAATTAAAGGAATTGACCTTGATGTTTACCAGAATGAAGTGATTGCATTCATTGGTCCATCAGGTTGTGGTAAGTCGACATTCTTGCGTACTTTAAACCGCATGAATGACACCATTGATAGCTGTCGTGTGACGGGTAAAGTGACTTTAGATAATCAAGATATCTACGATCCAAACCTTGATGTGGTATTGCTACGTGCTCAAGTCGGCATGGTTTTCCAAAAGCCAAACCCATTCCCGAAATCAATTTTTGACAATGTTGCTTATGGCCCTAAATTACATGGTCTGGCACGTGATAAATATGATTTAGAAGAAATTGTAGAAAATAGTTTGCGTAAAGCAGGTTTATGGGATGAAGTTAAAGATCGTCTGAGTCAACCAGGTACCGGCCTCTCAGGTGGTCAGCAACAGCGTTTATGTATTGCACGTACCATTGCGGTGAGCCCAGAAGTGATCTTGATGGATGAACCATGTTCGGCACTTGATCCAATTGCGACAGCAAAAATTGAGGAATTAATTTCCGAGTTGTCTGAACAGTTCACGATTGCAATCGTAACCCACTCTATGCAGCAAGCGGCACGTGTCTCTGACCGTACGGCTTACTTCCATTTGGGTGACTTGATTGAAGTAAACTCGACTGAAAAAGTGTTTACCCAACCTGATCATCAGTTGACTGAAGCCTATATCACAGGTCGTTTTGGTTAATTTTTTGATCAAATAAAAATAAGAGCCTTCGGGCTCTTTTTTGTTTATATAAATGAAAATGAATCTATTTTGCAAAATCGCTATTGAATTTTTATTGAGCAGACCACATCTTAGAACAATAATGCCGAACTTATAGAGCACATACTTCATGTTATTCCATTTACCTAAGTTTCCTGCTGAAATTCGTATCAGTCATCTCAACGCGCGTGTGAATGAACAAAGAAAAAGAATCGCGCAAAGCACAGCATCTCGTTTGGAATTATTACAACTCCTTCAACAACTTGCTAAAGAAGCAAAAATTCGTAAAAAGAATGACCAAAAAATCTATGTACTCGACTTTAAAGGTGATGTGCAAGCTTCTGCGGTCGATACCATTCGCGAAGAGATCACTCTGATTTTAGCTACGGCTAAAGCAGGGCATGATCGTGTGGTCGTACGTTTAGAAAGTCCTGGTGGAATGGTACATGGCTATGGTCTAGCAGCGGCTCAATTGGTGCGTTTACGTGATGCAGGCTTTAATGTCACCATCTGTGTCGATAAAGTTGCAGCAAGCGGTGGTTATATGATGGCGTGTATTGCCAATGAAATTATTTCTGCACCTTTTGCTGTAGTGGGTTCGATTGGTGTCGTTGCACAAGTGCCAAACTTTAATCGTTTGTTAAAACAACATAATGTCGATTTTGAACTTTATACCGCAGGTGAATACAAGCGTACTGTGACGATGTTTGGTGAAAATACCCCAGAAGGTAAGGCCAAGTTTGAAGAAGAGCTGCAACAAACCCATTCTCTATTTAAGCACTTCGTTGAAAAATATCGCCCACAATTAGATGTTGCAAAAGTGGCAACAGGTGAGCATTGGTATGGTGAAGATGCACGTCAGCTTAACTTGGTTGATAAGTTACAGACCTCTGATGAGTACTTATTAAGTTTATTACCAAAGCATGATATCTATGTGATTAATACCCGTAAACGCCCAACCTTTGGTGAAAAATTAGGCTTGCAAGCAGCACAAATGGCCGAGAGTTTGATTCCTGCAGTCATGGGTAAAATTACTGATAGTCTTGCAAAAGCAAATAGCACATTGGTACAAATGCGAGATCCTAAATTTTAAGCATTTCATTCAATTACTCTTTTAAAAACCAGCCTATATGGCTGGTTTTTTCTGATTCATATTTATGACTTTTTATCCTAGATAATATTAATATTTGAACATTTGGTTAATTAAAAAACATGACAAAACTTCTGATCGAAGAGATTGTAGTCATATCGATCATTTGATATTTTATTTGCAAGATGAATTACTTAATTATTCATTAATCTAAGAATGACTTAAAAATATAATTGATAAGTGAGCATAATAATGACAAGAGTCGTTGTTTTTTCAAAGAAAAACTCAAATATTCTACAAGATGCACAATTGAAAAGTGTGGTTTTAAACCAACCTTCAATCGTGCAAATTGGCGTAAATCAGGCGGATATTAAATCAATTATCAAGCAAGGTAATGATCTTGTCATTACATTAAAAAATGGTGAAAAGATTATTGTTAGTGGTTTTTATAGTGATGCCAATCTGACTGAACATAGTTTGGCAATTTCTAAAACCGAAGGTTCCTATGCAATCGCTGAATTTGATGATTCAGGCAAATTTGTAGGTTACTCATCAGCGACCTCACTGGCGCAATTTGCTTATACCGAGCCAGTTACACAAACGATGCCTGTTCAAACTACGGAGAATGATTTAGGCATTAGTAAATCACAATTATGGAAAGTCGGTTTAGCTGCTTTAGTTGCTGAAGGCACGTATTTGTGGGCCGTCAAAGATGACGATAAAGATGATAAAAATAAGAGTGATAACAAGCCAATAGATATAACGCCACCTGCAATTAAAGCCACAATAGCAACTGATGATTCGCAAACGATCAATGTAAAAACAGAGGCGAATGTTAGAATCGAAATTAAAGATTCAACTGGGAAAATACTTGCTACGGGACAAGCGGATGCTCAGGGAAATTACACCTTTAAATTACCCCAGCCCTTGCCAGCAGGTGAAAAAGTTACGGTAACGGCAATCGATAGTGCTGGAAATGCTGCGAAGAGTGAAGTTGTTGGAAATAAAGATGTGACCCCACCTGATGCACCAATGGCACAATTGAATGCTGATGGAACGATTGTTTCTGGTAAGACTGAAGCGAATGCTAAAGTGTCGGTTTACGATGCTGATGGGAAATTACTTGGTACCGTTACCGCAAATAAAGAAGGTCTATACTCAATTAAAGTTTCACCTGCATTAACCAGTGACAAGGGAGGAACAGTGATTGCCCAAGATGCAGCAGGGAATAAATCCACTCCATCTAAAGTCATTGCCGGAAAAGATACTTTGCCACCTGACCAACCTTTGGTCGATGTAAATAAAGAGGGGACTTCCATTCAAGGTCGGGCTGAAGCTAATAGCAAAGTACAGATAAAAGATGCTGATGGAAAAGTGATTGGCAGTGGAACTGTAGATGCCCAAGGCAAATTTCAAATTACGCTTTCACCCGCATTAACCACAGATAAAAAAGCTTCAATCATTATTGAAGATGCGGCAGGCAACCAATCCAAACCACTTGAGATCAGCGCAGGGAAAGACACCATTGCACCAGACAAAGCCTTAGTTCAAATCAATGCGGCTGGAGACTCTGTTACGGGGATTGCCGAAGCAAACAGTAAGATAGAAATTAAAAGTGCGAATGGAAAGACAGTATTGGGCACAGGTACAGCAGATGCTAATGGAAAATTTACCATTCCAATAAACCCTATTTTGACTGATAAAAATATCGGTAAAGTTTATGTTGTGGATGCGGCAGGTAACCGCTCTGAGGCAACGGAGGTAATCGGTACCAAAGATACGATTGCCCCAAATAGTCCAGTCTTGCAAAAAGTAATAGATGATGTTGGAGCAGTAAAAGGATCGATTGCAGCGGGTAGCGATACTGATGACAGCAAACCAAAATTAGAAGGCACGGGGGAAGCAAAAGCAGTACTTACGATTTATGATAATGGGCAACCTATAGGCACTGTTACTGTAGGTGATAATGGAAACTGGAGTTTTGAAATTACGAAAGATTTAGGGTTGGGAACACATAAAATTACGTTGACTCAGACTGATGCTGCTGGAAATATTAGTGAAATGAGTAGTGTATTTAGCTTTAATGTGGTCGCACCTGTAGTGAAAGTATCTTTGGCAGATGCGATTGATCTGAATACCTTACAAACCCAACAAGCTGAACCAACGTCTGAATCTGCCGTTATGGAAAAGCCTGATTTAAATGAATTGTTAGCACCTTCAAATCAGCCCTCAAATCAATTAGATCGCATTTTAGATCAATTGCTTGTGGGGCAAACAATTGCAACTGTAGTGAACAACCCTGGCAATTCTGATTCAGCCAATCTTGATTACCCACAAAGTATCAAAGCTGATCCTTTAGATCAGCTGGCGGCACTGCAACATTCTATTATCTGATTGGTATTTATATTGAAAACAGCGCCTATTTTTGCATAGGCGTTTTTTGTTTGAGCAGTTGAATGAGTCCAATCAGTATTGCTCCGATGGTCGCCAGGAACATATCCTTATGTGCATCCCAAATGTCGCCCTGCTGGCCATTATAGTTTTCAGCATCCTCAGGGGATAAACCAATGGCGATCCACCATTCGATCAGTTCATAGAACATGCTCGATGCCATGACAAACTGGATAACCAGCAAAAATAGGGTCAAAGGTTTGGCAGTCGGTAACCAGACTTGAAAACAGCGATAGAAAAAAGGATAGAGCAATAGACCATAAGCAAAATGCACCAGTCGGTCATACATATTGCGCGACCAGCCCATGCTTTGATTGAGATCAAAATGAAACAGATTTTCAATCCACTCGTTATAAGGCACATAAGAATAAAGGTAGTGCGCCCCTAAAATATGAATCAGAAGGAAGCCCAAATAGAGGCAAAAACTATAAAAACTAATGCCAATCTTTTTCATCGTGACGATGAGGGCGATCAGCATCAAGACGGTACCCGCTTGGTGTAGTAAATAAGCCTCAAACTCAAGCGGCTGAATACTTGCGATTGCAATTATTAGAAGCACAATCGCCAATGCAATATAATGTTTTAAACCCAGTTGTTTTTCGATCATGCTGTATCCTAAGTATTACAGTCAGGCAATTTTTATTCGTCTTACTCTGTTGTTCCTACAGTGATTGTTTCTTTGGTTGTAGAGACGCCACCGAGTGCCTGACAAGCTTGTTTATATAATTGATATTTTTGTTGTACAACTTCATCGAGCGGAATGTCAAAGAGATCTTCACCATTTTTATATTGTTCAATATAAGATGCTGCCTTGTCTTTATTCGCTGCCAATGATTGTTGATAAAAATTTGAAATAGAAGACGTTGCTAACTCACTGGATTCAATGTTAAGACATTGAAAACCTTGTAAGAGTTTCTCAGCGCGTTTTAGCTCGCTAGATTTTCCAAAAAGACAACCTGATAAGCTCACGGTGGCAATGAGCAGGAACAAAAGCTTCATGATCGATAGAGTAGAATTTTAAAGGTGCTATTATTGTATATAAGGTGAATTTTATAAATTAATTATTTATGTCTAACACGATAAAATTTAATCTTTTTTTACTCTGCATATCTAATTGCACAAAAATTAAATAGACTGGATTTAAAATGAAAATAAGAAAAGCGAAGAAGCATGATGTTGATGCTTGTGTACCTTTAATTTATAGCGCAGCTGAGGCCTTATTTGATTACATGTATCAACATAAGCAGATTAGTGCGAAATTTTTTATTCATAATGAATTTTTGTCAGAGCATGGTTATACCAGTTATAAGTTGCATTGGGTGGTCGAGCATCATGATAAGATAGTTGCGACAGTTGCCTGTTATGGCAAAAAGGATTTACTGGATATGGATCAGGGTACGCTTAAGAATATCTGGGATATTTACAAGCTTGGATTTCCTCGTATCGTATCCAGAGCTTTACGAGCAGGTTCTGTGGTGACCAAACCGAGTGAATTGTGTCTGCATATTGCTAATTTTGGCGTGCATCCAGATTATCAAGGTCAGGGTATTGGCTCTTTATTGTTGCAACATCTGAAAGTATTCGCTCAGCAACAAGGTTATGTTGCATTATCTTTAGATGTATCACAGGAGAATCATCGAGGGCGGCAGCTTTATGAACGGATCGGTTTTAGAGTTGTAAAAGAAACTGAGTTTAAAGGTGCAAGGAATCATTCGATTCCAGGCGGTCGCCGTATGGAGTGGTTATTTTAAACAGCAGTTTGTAAATAGTAGATAAAAACATTCAATTGATTGATAAAAAATGATTTTTAGCGGTATGCTAAAGCAGGGCTTCATCAGCACATCTGGTTATGCGAATTAAGTACATTTTCTTATTCTGTTTTTTGATTGGTCTCTCTGCTGGAGCTTATGCGGATGACTATGATTTTTTTGCAGAGCCGAGCGAAGATACCGAGCAGATGTTTGATGCTGCTTATCCTGAAATGAAAACAGCCTATTCAGTTTTACATAACCAATTTTTTCAAAATGAACGTTGGCGTGTCTATAACTATACGGCTTATCAAACCAATCAGTTTAACCATAAAATGTTAACAGGCGATACCACTAGCCTGTCACTGGATGATTTTTCGATTTCAGTTGGTTATGGCATGATCTATCAGTTGAACCAGACCAATCGAATTGGTTATGAATATTTGTCCAGCTTTCCCTTTGACCGAGGTCAATTGATTCGATTCTTCTGGTTACGAATTTTTTAACTGCCTTTTTGATATAAACCTGCTCTGACCATACCCGCCTTGGTTTCTTTTATTTTCTGCCAAGTAGGCGGTAGGGTGAGTTGAGCTAAATCTCGATCTGCTTCAACATAAATATAAGCATGGTTTGCAATCATTGGGTCAGCAAGTTCAGCCAACTCTTGCCATAAATCCAGACTATAGGGTGGATCAAGAAATACCACATCAAAACTTGAGTTTAATTTTTTTAAAGCTTGCTGTGCGGTCGCAACATACAGTTGGCAATTTTCTGCTTTTAAAAGTTGAATATTGTCTTTTAAAAAACGTGCCTGAGTTGGATTAGGTTCAATCATCACCACCTTGGCAGCGCCACGAGAAAGGGCTTCAAATCCCAATGCACCTGAACCGCTACACAGGTCTAAAACCTGAGCATTTTGAATGTCCCACATGAGCCAGTTGAATAATGTTTCACGAACACGATCTGGAGTTGGGCGTAAGCCTTCAATACTGGCAAAGGGTAAAGTACGACGCTTCCATTCACCGCCAATAATGCGTAATTGATTTTTCATTATTCAGTGACTCCATCAGCAGGTGGAACAGCCGTTGTTGGTGTAACAGGTGTGGAGGCTGGGGCAGACGAAGTGACTGGTGTCGAAGCCGCTTGGCCGTTCTGTGTTGTTGTGGTTGCGATACTGCTGCTTGGTAGTTCACCAGGTTTAATTCCCGCAGTCATTAAGCCACCACTGACTTGATGGCTGGCAGGACGGAGTGGATTCTTTTTACGAGTTACCAGCCAATAGTCAAATATTGGACGTGCCAATTGGGCAGCAGAACCACCATGTTTACCATTTTCCCAAACCACAGCAATTGCAATCTCAGGATTGTCGGCAGGTGCAAAACCAACGAATAAACCATGGTCCCACTGTCTAGAGGAAAGTGCTGCTTCGTTATAGCGTTTTCCTTGAGCAATACTTTTGACTTGAGCTGTACCTGTCTTACCTGCAATTGAATATTGCAAGCCACCTTTAATGCCACGTCCTGTACCAGATTGAATCACATCCACCATCGCATCATGCATATTGGTCCAATCTTGTTCTGTACCATTAAACTGGATTTTGCCGTCAGGGGCATTATGTACAGTAAATTTCTTAGATCCCTTACTTTCTCTGAGTACATGCGGTGTGACATGCGAGCCCTTATTGGCTGTGATTGCAGTTGCCATAGCCAATTGTAATGGTGTTGCAGTAAATGCACCTTGACCAATACTGACAGAAATAGTCTCACCTTTTAGCCATTTAGATTTACGAGTACGCATTTTCCATTCTGGGCTTGGATAAAGACCTGAACTTTCGCTTGGTAAATCGACCCCTGTTTTTTCACCAAAACCAAATTGGCGCATCCAGTCATTCATTTTTTCAATGCCCATGCGATAAGACAGGACGTAGAAATAGGTATCACATGACACAATTTGCGCTTTATGCATGTTGACTGAGCCATGACCACTTTTCTTATGGTCACGGAAACGATGGCTATCACCTGGCAGTGAGAAATAACCTGGATCGGAGATCGCGGTGCTCCAATCAACAAGACCATAATGAATACCACCTAAGCCAAACATCGGTTTAATGGTCGAGCCAGGAGGGTAAGCACCTTGAACTGCACGGTTGTAAAGCGGTTGATCCAGATTATCACGCAGTCCGCTATAATCTTTTGAGCTAATCCCCGTAACAAATAAGTTTGGATTGAAACTTGGACTAGAGACCAGTGCAAGGATTTCCCCTGTACGAGGGTCTATAGCAACAATTGCCCCACGACGATCCGCCAATTGTTTTGCTGCAATGGTTTGCAGGCCATAATCAATAGACAGATACAGGTCATTACCACGGGTAGGGTTTTGACGACCTAGATTGCGCAGTACATTACCATGTGCATCAGCTTCTACTGACTCGTAGCCCGGTACACCATGTAATAGGTCTTCATAGCTTTTCTCTACCCCAATTTTACCAATCAGGTTGGTCCCTGCATATAAATCCTTATCAATGGATTTGAGTTCTTTGTCATTAATACGACCCACATAACCAATCACATGGGCGAATAACTCACCATGTGGGTAGTAACGGGTCATCTGAGTTTCAATTTTTACCCCAGGAAAGGCATATTTGACTTCACTGAATTTGGCAATATCGGCTTCAGTTAAATTTAGCTTAATCGCGAGGCGTTCTGTTTTGCGTGCGGTTTTCACACGGCTTTTAAAACGTTCAACATCATCTTGCGTCAAACTTAAAATCGGAATTAGACGAGTAATGGTTTCGTCAATATCGCTGACATCAGCACGACTCAGCGTTGCAGTGAAAACTGGATAGTTATCTGCCAATAGCACACCGTTACGATCGTAGATATATCCACGAGCGGGAGCTAAGGGTTGTAAGCGAATACGGTTCTTATCTGATGCTGTTGTAAAATCATCGTAATGAACGATCTGTAAATATGCATAACGGCAGATCAATAAAAGTAAAAAAATCGCCACGACAAAGATTGCAAAAAAGATTCGACCCTTATAAATGCGCTTTTCTTGTTGCATATTTTTTAAAGGAAAGTGCTGTTTCATAGGGTGTCGACTTAATTACAAAATGGAGAGAATATAAAGGCTACGCATTTTAACGTAAGTTGAATGATCATACTGTAGAATTTTCAACAAATCATGCAAATGATGGTGCGACAGCTTTTGACTTTGCAGACATTAAAATTGTATGGTCTTGTATATTAGAAGCAAAATAATTCTGTTAAAGTCACAAACAGTTTGAAATAGGATTTTCCAATACACTCTTAGGGAAAATGGAGAAAATAATGAGAAAAATTTGCCTTTTATTATCGGTTTTAACACTTACAGGCTTAAGTCATGCGGATGACAATCCATTTAAGCCTGAGCCTAAATTAAAAGATGCGAACGTTTCAACATGGAATATAGGTGCAGGTTTTACCAAGAAATTATTACACGCGAATCTTGAATGGGTAAACCCATACGGTATTGCCTACGCCAAAGCGGGTGCATTTTTAAATGATGACAATGAAGCGGGTGGGCAAGTTGGCTTTCGTTATCCGTATTATTTAACGGGTACAGATAAAAATGGTTATTACATAGGTGTCTATGCGGGGCATTTAGATAGTAGAAATTATGGCGGTAAAGAAAAAGCCAATTTAGGTGTTGGTGCTGATCTTGCTTATGTCTGGTTGAATAGTGAACGCATTAGCACATTCAGCGTAGGTGCCGGAGTACGTGAAAAAATAGAAGATGGCAATGGAAACACTGTGAAAAAATCAGAGCCTGTTCTTCAGTTTTCTTACACTTTAAGTTTTGGTTTATAAGAGGGAAGTAACGTTCATTCTTTTAAAGGCCATTATGTATCAATAATTCTGAGAGTCATGCATGTTTGATTACGTCAATGAATTGTGGCAGATTTTCTTAAATCGACCTGACCATCTGGCAGTCTTAAGTATCATTCCTGTGACCGCCTTTGTAACTTGGGCGCACGTGTGGATGGCATTAAAAATGGTATTTTACCCAATTAATTTTTGGGGATTCCATTTAGGACCATTACCTGTAGGTTGGCAAGGGATTGTACCACGTAAAGCTGGACGTATTTCAGGCATCATTACCGACAATACTTTATCTAAATTAGGTTCATTGCGAGAGTTTTTAGAAGCAATGGATCCCGAAGATATGGCAATGATCATTGGGGAACAAGTTGGTTTTGAGCTTGAGCATCTGATTGATGAGGTGATGATTGATCGTAATGCAGTACTTTGGGAAAACCTACCTTATTCGATTAAACGTCGTATTTATGCGCAAGCACATAAACAGTTACCAACCACGCTAAAAGAATTGGTGACTGAGCTGACCATGAACGTTGAGTCACTGGTAGATATGCGTGAAATGGTGGTCAGTCAGATGGAAGGTGATCGCCGTTTAATGGTGCGCATGTTCCTGAAAGTGGGCCAAAAAGAAATTAACTTTATTTGGCATATCAGTGCGTTAATCGGGATGTTCTTTGGTATTTTCCAGATGATCGTTTGGTTTGTCGTGCCATGGCATTGGACTGTTCCGTTTTGGGCAGCAATTTGGGGCTTTTTAACCAACTGGATTGCGATTTGGATGGTATTTAATCCGATTGAGCCACATTATATTCGTTATCCGCAGATTTTCCGTCTAACCAAAGACCGTAAATTCCCTTGGATTGTACCTGTGTTAAAGATTGGTACATATAACGTTCAGGGTGCATTTATGAAGCGTCAAGAAGAGGTTTCGGATGTGTTTGCGAGTGTGGTGACGGAAGATTTAATCACCTTAAAGTCAATCATGACTGAAATGATGTATGGCAGTAAAAAAGACAAAACACGTCGAATTGTCAAGCGTCATATCAATGAAATTATGGAAACCCCGTTGGTCAGAACCTCTTTGCAGCTTTCATTAGGGCCAAGAGAATATGCTAGACTCAAGACCGACTTGATTGATCGCTCAATTGAAATTACCATGGGACCAGTATGTGACCCAGCTTTGAATGCAAGTCGCGCGCAGAAGATCTTTCAAATGTTTAGAGACCGCATCCGTGAACTAACACCGAAAGAGTTCCAAAACTTATTGCGCCCTGCGTTCCAAGAAGATGAGTGGATCTTAATTGTACTCGGTGGGGTGACTGGTTTCTTTGCTGGTTTAATTCACTTATTTGTTGCTTTCTTATAATTAATTTGATGTTGGTTGAGTGATAAGTCTGTATGATATTGCTCAATTTAAGATTTATTGTTTTTAAATGAGGATGTTCTTTTATGCGCATTATTTTACTCGGACCACCTGGGGCAGGCAAAGGTACTCAAGCTCAGTTGATCTGTAAGCGCTACAATATCCCACAAATTTCAACCGGTGATATGCTCCGTGCTGCGATTCGTGAAGGTACTGAACTTGGCTTAAAAGCGAAAAGCGTCATGGAATCAGGTGGTTTAGTCTCTGATGAACTGATTATTGGCTTGGTTAAAGAACGTATTGCTCAGCCTGACTGTGAAAATGGTTGTATCTTTGACGGTTTCCCTCGCACAATTCCACAAGCTGAAGCATTAGAAACAGCTGGAATTAGCATTGATCATGTGATTGAAATTGCTGTACCAGACGAAGAAATTGTGCAACGTCTTTCAGGTCGTCGTCAGCACCCTGCATCGGGTCGTGTTTATCATATCGTTTACAACCCACCGAAAGTGGAGGGTAAAGATGATGAAACAGGTGAAGACCTTGTGCAACGTCCAGATGACCAAGAAGAAACGATTCGTAAGCGTCTTGGATCTTACCACAGCGAAACTGAGCAATTGGTTGGTTTCTATCAAGGTCGTGCTGCTTCTGGTGAAAATGCACCAACGTATGACAAGCTAGATGGTTTACGTGCAATCGAAAACGTTCAAGCTGATTTATTTGCAATCTTAGATAAATAATTTAAGTTGCCGATTTTAAAAGAGCTCTGAATACAGAGCTCTTTTTATTTGGAGAAAGCTCATGCTAAAAGTCGTTTTAATTTTAGTGGTCATTTTCAGCGTTGTCTTACTGTTATTTCTTTTGTATCAAAGTCAGAAAATGCTGCGTCATGTGCAGAAACAGCAGGCTTTGGAAAATAAATTGAATGGTAAAGCTCGCCAACTACATCCGAAACTGCAACAGCAAAAAAAACCTCAGGATTAACTGAGGTTTTTTATTGCGATTGGTTTGCTTGCACCAAATTCAAAACGATCTGGCCAGTTACAGACATCAGCAACGATACATTCACCACACTTCGGTTTCCTTGCAATACAGCAATAACGTCCGTGGAGAATCAGCCAGTGGTGGGCATCAATAATAAATTCTTTCGGAATCACTTTAATCAAGCGATCTTCCACTTCTAACACATTTTTTCCAACAGCTAAACCTGTACGGTTACCGACACGAAAAATATGAGTATCAACTGCCATGGTGGGTTGACCAAAGGCAGTATTCAGCACCACATTCGCCGTTTTACGCCCAACACCAGGGAGTGCCTCTAGCTCTTTACGTGTTTCTGGAATTTTCCCTTGATATTGGTCCACTAAAATTCGGCAGGTTTTAATCACGTTTTCAGCTTTAGAATTATATAAGCCAATGGTCTTGATATATGATTTTAAACCATCAATTCCAAGGTCTAAAATGGCTTGAGCGGTATTGGCAACAGGATACAGTTTATCGGTGGCTTTGTTGACACTGACATCAGTTGCTTGGGCAGACAGTAATACTGCAATCAGTAGCTCAAAAGGGGAGGAATAGTTCAACTCTGTCTGAGGATGTGGTCTCTGTTCACGTAAACGTTCAAAAAAGGTCTGGATCTGCTTTTTAGTCATATTTTTTACGGACATTTAGACCTCCTGCAATTCTGTTAAACGATGTTGTAAAGCAATCAATTGGGCTTGCTTTGATTCGTCTGCACGAACACTGAGTTGTTTTTCGAGTTTTTTAATCTGAGTACGTACTTTTGCAAGTTCGATTGTTGTTTTTGCATCGAGTGTGGTGTTTTCTTTCGGCTTATCTGCCAAGGTTATCACCGGCACATTATTGAGTGCTTGAGAAAATTGGGCGAAGAATTCCACATCAATTTCAGCACGTACAATTGGCCCTTTACGGCTCAAGCGGCGTTTTTCTTCACGTTGGATATGTGCGTAATAACGATGTCTTAAATCATCCTGTTCAGCCGTACGTTGTGTTGTGGTGGGTAAAGGTTGGGTATCTTCGACTAGATCAATGCAGTCGACTGGGCAAGGCGGGATGCATAATTCACAACCTGTACACAGGTCAGTTAAAATACTGTGCATCAACTTGCCACTACCAATAATCGCATCGACAGGGCAGGCACTAATACATTTGGTACAGCCAATACATTCATCTTCACGAATTACTGCTTTGATCCGTTGTGGCCGACCATCGAGTTGAATATCCCAAACGCTAGGTTCAGCTTTGAGTTGCGGGCGCGCTAACAAGGCTGCCAGTGCATCTGCAACAGGTTGTCCACCAGGCACACATTTATTGGCTTCCTCACCCTCTGCAATTGATTTTGCGTAAGGTAAGCAGCCATCACGATGCCCGCATAAACCACATTGTGTTTGTGGTAATAGTTGGTCAATTTGGACAATAAGCGCATGTTGTGCAGTTGGGGACATGTATCGAGGATGAAGCAAAAAACAGGGAGCTTAGTATAGCAAATAATGATTTATCGCGGCGAAGCAATCGAAAAATATCCATACAGATGAAAATAGGTTGTGCTTAAAAATAGTGCTTTTGATGGTGTTTTTTAGTGCAATTTAATTTTTAAATGAATCTACCTTTATGTTTAAATGCGACTTCTTCTACACTTTTGACCTGTATTTATTATATAAATAATGAATATTTATTAACATAAGATTATGATTTTAATTAATAAAAATTGTTAAGCTTAAAAATAATATTGTGATGAAATAGTAATCTGTATTTAATAGGTGAAAACTCTATTTTGGTGCATTTTTAGCACCAAGATAAATCACAAGCTTGGGGGTGAATGTTGAAATACAATAGCTTAAATGACTTTCTGGATTATGTTAAAGCTAGAGATCCATATCAACCTGAATTTTTGCAAGCGGTCGAAGAAGTGATGACCAGCTTGTGGCCATTCATTGAGAAAAATCCGAAATATGCTCAATATGGCTTGTTAGAAAGACTGGTTGAACCTGAGCGAGCGATTCAATTCCGCATATCGTGGATGGATGACCAAGGCCAGACTCATGTCAATCGTGGTTTCCGTGTTCAATACAATTCTGCAATTGGTCCATACAAAGGGGGAATGCGTTTCCATCCTTCTGTGAATTTATCCATTTTGAAGTTTTTAGGCTTTGAGCAAACATTTAAAAATGCTCTAACAACTTTGCCAATGGGTGGTGGTAAAGGTGGTTCTGATTTTGACCCGAAAGGTAAATCTGAAGCAGAAATCATGCGCTTCTGCCAGGCTTTGATGCTGGAACTATACCGTCATCTTGGCTCAAATACCGATATTCCTGCTGGGGATATTGGGGTGGGTGGTCGTGAAGTTGGCTATATGACAGGCATGATGAAGAAGTTAAGTAATGACACATCATGCGTATTTACAGGTAAAGGGATTTCATTTGGCGGTTCACTGGCTCGCCCTGAAGCAACAGGTTACGGTACGGTTTATTTTGCTGAAGAAATGCTGAAAACCCGTGGCGATAGTTTTGCCAATAAAACCGTATCGATTTCAGGTTCAGGCAATGTGGCGCAATATGCCGCAGAAAAAGCGATGTTCTTAGGTGCTAAAGTCGTAACTTTGTCTGATTCAAATGGTACGGTCTATTTAAAGAATGGTTTTAGTAAAGCCTTGCTTGATGAAGTAATGGAACTGAAAAATGTTCAACGCGGCCGGATCTCAGAATTTGCATCAAAACATGGTTTTGAATATTTCGAAGGAAAAACGCCGTGGCATATCCCCGTAGATATTGCTTTACCTTGTGCAACGCAAAATGAGCTCAATGCTGAAGATGCTGTAAGCTTATTATCGAATGGCGTGATTTGCGTAGCAGAAGGCGCGAATATGCCATCCACACTTGAGGCTGTTGAAAAATTTATTGCAGCGAAAATCCTGTATGCACCAGGTAAAGCATCGAATGCAGGTGGGGTAGCAACTTCAGGTTTGGAAATGTCGCAGAATGCCAATCGCTTGGGTTGGTCATTTGAACAGGTTGATGAGCGCTTACATGCGATTATGAAAGAGATTCATCGTAACTGTGTCAAATACGGGACTCAGGAAGATGGTTCAATTAACTATGTGGATGGGGCGAATATTGCAGGTTTTGTAAAAGTAGCTGATGCAATTTTAGCGCAGGGCATTTATTAAAAATCTTAAGAATTCTCTCTTTAATAAAGAGGGAATTCCCATAAAAAAATCCGATGACAAAGCATCGGATTTTTTTATTTCTAAATGAAATTATGGTTTTTTCACAATTTCTTGCTCAACAACCATATCGAGTACGTCTGCAATGCTTGATTGGTCAGCAGCAGGGTTTTTAATGTCAAAACGTTTAACACGTACAATCACACGTTGTTGTGGGTTGTGCTCAAAACCTTCGATTTGACCGTAGTACAATGACCAGTTTTTATCCGCGTAAGTTTTTAAACCTTTGTCATCATATTTGATTTCACGAACTTGCATACAAGTTTGTGGAGCAACACCTGTGCAAGACTTAGTTTCTGGTGAAATTTCCAAGAAAACAGTTTTACCTTCAGACTGGTATTTCGCTTCAGGGGTCATTTTACCAACGAAAGTATATTTTTGACCTTTAGCATCCGCGATTACCAATGTTGGTTGCTCTGGATTGGTTGCATTTACTTCAAACGCGATTTGACGTTTTTGTAGAAGATCACCCGCGAATTTTTCTTGTGCCATCAATGCTGGTTCACATGCCATCATGGTTGATGCACCGTCGCCTGTAGCGATTAAACCATTTTCAATTTTCCATGATGTATTTAAACGGTTGCAACCTGTATCTACAGATAAACGATCATTCGCTAAGAAGCTTAATACGATTGGACGCTTAGTATTAGCAGGTTGATATGACCAAGTGTAGTTGGTTAATACGTTGCTATTTGCCACTTTTGCACCTGTAAATACATGCTTTTGACCTTTAGCATCAGTGACTGTCAAAATTGCTTGACCATTTACTGTGCTGATTTCAAATGGTACTTTTTTCTCGCTGAAGATGTCAGCAGATAAACGCTCTTGCTGCATTAAATCATCAGCACAAGCCATCATTGTTGATACAAGTGGAGAGGTTACAATTTTGTTGCCTTCAACAGCCCAAGTACCGCCTTGGTTGTTACAGCCAGTTTGGATTGCAAGTTTTTGCTCAGCGTTAAAAGATAACACTAAAGGCTTAGAAGCCTTAGAACCTTGGTAAGTCCAATTATATTCAGTTAAGTTTTTTGCAGCAGTTGTATTAATTTGAGAAATTACATTATCAGTTACATTTTGCACAGTTTGGCACGCCATTAAAGAAAGCGGAAGTAATGCAAGAACTAAATATTTGATTTTCATATTCAAAACAACGATAAATAAATAACAGACATAAGCTTAAAGTATTCTTAAAAAGAGAACATGTCATCCTTTTAGCAATTAAGTTTGTTAAATGTTTCTATTTGTAAAATTTTGGAAAATATAGCAGATTTATAGGCTTGCCGTTATTTTCAGCAAGCCCATTTTATTTTTATGTGACCTAGTTGGATATTTAATCAAAGCGATAAATATCCATGCCCAAAGAACCCATCGAGAAGCTGCTATGCACGACGTTGAAGCGATGACCTGTGCCCATAGCAAAAAAAAGTGGGGCAAGGTGCTCTAGTGTTGGATGGTTACGCTGGATATAAGGAAGCGTTGGCCAGTCCAGCACTGCATCATAATCTTGATGGGTCAGTTTACTGACAACTGTATTGCGGAAAGTGCTGGCCCAAGTTGGTACGTCGGCATCTGCTTGCCATGACAGTTCAGCAAGATTGTGGGTAATACTACCCGAACCGACCAACAGGATTTGCTGCTCACGTAATGGGGAAAGGACCTGTCCAATTTTATAGATTTCATCTGCATTCATTTGGATCGGCAGCGAAATCTCAATCACAGGAATGTCTGCATCCGGATACATGTGCAATAGAGGCATCCAGACGCCATGATCACGCGGACGCGTACTGTTTGCATGCGCAGCAATCCCTGCTTCAGCAAATCGTGTAAGAATTTCTTCTGCCAGTTTTGGTGCACCAGCTGCGGGATAACGAATGTCATATAGCTCAGGAGGAAAGCCACGGAAGTCGTGCCAGGTTTGTGGTCGAGTTGATGTATTGACCTCTAAGGCTTGGCTTTCCCAGTGCGCGGACATCACCACAATAGCTTGAGGTTTAGGGAGATTATTACCCAAGCGATGAAGTGCTGGACCCACTTGTTCTGGATCAAGCGCAAGCATGGGTGAACCATGTGAGATAAATAATCCGGGTAAAGTTTGCAGATCCATAAATAACTACCTGAGAAGGAATATAAGCCTATCCTGACAAAATGGGCATCGATATGACAGCCCGTAAGTTTCAACATGTTGTTCTAAAATTAGAACAGTTTTAAGCACGATGGTAAGGGTGGTTATGATTAATCGTCATCGCGCGATAAAGTTGCTCAATCAACAAAATACGTACCATTGGGTGTGGCATGGTCAGTTTTGACAGTGACCAATGCCAAGCAGCCGCTTTACGGACAGCATCGGAATGTCCATCTGGACCACCAATCGCAATCGCAATATCATTACCTTCAAGCATCCATAGCTTCATGGTGTCTGCCAGCTTTTCAGTACTTAATTCACGTCCACCCACTTCTAAAGCAATCAAGGTTTCATTGGATTTGAGTGCATTGAGAATACTTTCACCTTCGATTTGACAGTATTTCAAAATATCTGCTTCGGAGTCATTTTTGCCGCGTTTTGCCATAGGAAGCTCAACGACCTGAGTTTGTACAAAAGGCTGAATGCGTTTGAAATAGTCTTCAAATCCAGTTAACACCCAAGCAGGCATTTTTTGACCAATGGTGAGAATGCGGATTTTCATAGGCGTGTGTGATTGAGGAAATGAACAATATTATAACGCTGTTGTCTCTTCCATGTCGGGAAGTGCGATTTATCTAGTCATAAAAAATACAACAAGCACTTATACAGTACTCATAAAAAACGCAGCTCAAAACGCGTATGAGCTGCGATCAAAATGCCGTCCGTCTGGAGTTCGGATGGCACTAAAATGAGTTCATGAGTCAAATTTAGCCTTTGTTTTTATCGACTCTATTTTATTATGCCGCATGTTGGTTATTTTTCAACCATATTGTGTAACAAAAAAAGAGAGCCGAAGCTCTCTTTTTTATTTCTAATCATTTACTGATTAATGACGTGCAGCTTTTGCATCTTCTACTGGTTTAACAATAGGTGTTTTCGGCAAAGGCTTTGGTGTATCTGTCAATGCTAAAGGTAGGATTTCATCAATGCTTTTCACTGCTTTGATTTCTAATCCTTCTTTGACATTGTCAGGGATCTCAGCTAAATCACGGACGTTATCTAGTGGAATAAATACCAGTTTGATTCCACCGCGGTGTGCTGCAAGAAGTTTCTCTTTTAAGCCACCAATACGCATCGCACGACCACCAAGACTAGTTTCACCTGTCATCGCAATATCTGGACGAATCGGGATACCTGTAAATGCCGATACAAGGGCAGTTGTGAGTGCTAAACCAGCAGATGGTCCATCTTTTGGCGTTGCACCTTCAGGTAAGTGAACATGCACATCAGTTTCTTCGAAACGAGATGCCTCAATTCCCAATTCATCAGCGCGGGTACGTACTACAGTCATTGCAGCGGTAATCGATTCCTTCATTACATCACCGAGTGAACCCGTAGTAATGAATTTACCTTTACCTTTTACTGCTGCAACTTCAATGGTAAGTAATTCGCCACCGACAGACGTCCAAGCCAAGCCATTTACGCGACCCACTTGTGCTTCATCTTCGGCAATACCAAAGTCAAATTTGTGTGGACCTAAGTATTCTGGAAGATTGGCAGAAGTTACATCAATCTGTAAGTTCTTAGACTTTTTGCTAACCGCTTCTTTTACCACTTTACGTGCAATTTTCGAGACTTCACGTTCAAGGCTACGAACACCCGCTTCACGTGTATAACGTTGTACGATGTCGCGGATTGCTTCTTCGTGAACAGTCAATTCTTTTGTACGTAAACCATTGTTCTTGATTGCTTTCGGAACAAGGTAGCGTTCAGCAATATTCACTTTCTCATCTTCGGTATAACCTGGAAGACGAATCACTTCCATACGATCCAGCAAAGCTTCAGGAATATTCATGCTGTTTGCTGTACAGATGAACATGACTTCTGAAAGGTCAAGATCAAGATCTAAGTAATGGTCATTGAACTTGTTGTTTTGTGATGGATCGAGTACCTCAAGCAATGCAGATGCAGGATCACCACGGTAGTCTTGCGCCATCTTGTCGATTTCATCGAGTAAGAACAATGGGTTCTTGACACCGACTTTAGTCAGCGATTGCACGATTTTACCTGGCATCGCACCGATATAAGTACGACGGTGACCACGGATTTCAGCTTCATCACGTACACCACCAAGTGCCATACGAACAAACTCACGACCTGTTGCTTTAGCAACTGACTCACCAAGCGAAGTTTTACCTACACCAGGAGGGCCAACTAAACAAAGGATCGGGCCTTTGAGTTTTTTAACACGAGACTGAACCGCCAAGTATTCAACGATACGATCTTTTACGTCATCTAAGCCGTAGTGATCTGTATCAAGAATTTCTTGTGCTTTAGCAAGGTTAATACTGACTTTGCTCGCTTTGTTCCAAGGCGTATCTAAAATCACTTCTAGATAGTTGCGAACTACGGCAGCTTCGCTTGAAGCTGGTTGCATTGCTTTAAGTTTACGAAACTCAGCTTCAGCTTTTTTGCGCACGTGTTCAGGTAAATCGGCTTCAGCAAGACGTTTTTCAATTTCTGCAACGTCATCTTCCGCACCGCCATTCATATCGGAAAGTTCACGTTGAATGACTTTCATTTTTTCATTTAGAAAGTATTCACGTTGGTTCTTTTCCATTTGGCGTTTTACGCTGTCGTGTAATGTTTGCTCAATTTGCTGTTCAGCAGATTGATTCATCAAATAGCTCATCAACTCTTGCAAGTGATCTTCAAACTCGTCGTGTTCTAAAAACTTTTGTTTCACTTCAATATTTAAAGGCACACGAGTTGCAACGAAGAACATCAACTGCAACAAGTCTTCAATTTTATTTGCTGCTGCAACGAGTTCACGTGCATTACGTAGTTTCGCTTCTGCATATTGAGCGAATAGGGTACGTAATTCATTTAAGCGAGTCTCTTGGGTCTCTTCGTCCAAAGGCAAGGTCATTGGGCTTAAATGATGTTCAGCTGTTAAGTATTCTTCTCCGTCAATAATGCGTTCTAACTTAGAACGATGTAGACCTTCAATAAGTACTTTAATGCAGTTCTCATCATTTTCATGATTGACTACTTGTACGATTTTAGCCACGGTTCCATATTGATAGAGATTATCGTGATCAATTTCTTCTGTGAGCGAATCTTTTTGCGCAACTACAAATACTAAATTGTCACTGTTACGAGCCACATCCACTGCATTGATCGATTTTTCACGACCCACGAATAGCGCGATTTGCATGTGCGGATACACCACAACATCACGTAACGCTAATAGTGGTAATACACTTGGAACCTGTGGCTCTAAGCTAGTTTCATTATTTAAAATATATTCAGACATGGGCACTCCTAATGAGTGACAACGGTGTTGCCATGTTTTTTATAGTGATGTGCATTTGAAAAAATACAAGGGGGTAGGATTAGAAAATATAAAAAAAAGACTAAATTACTCAAGATTCATTGCGGAAATAAGAAAAAAAGCATGCTAAGGCATGAAATAATAAAACTTTTTAGGGCTAAGCAAGGCGTTTAGTGGTTGGTCCCATTTTTGCCTGAATAGTGGGGTATCAACATATTGAAATTCGTGGCCAAGACCAAGACGATAGGGGTGATGTTTAGCGGATGCTAATGTTCGGTCATAGTAGCCACCACCCATACCAATTCGTGTTCCAAGAGGATCACAAGCTAGCAATGGTAGGATGAGTAGGTCTAAATGTGAAACATGTTTGCCACGACTAGCCATCGGTTCTTTCATCCCTAGCGGATGGTGAGAAAAACGTCTATTTAAATATTGTCTTGACGTTACGCGCACCCAAACCAAATTTTGATTCATATTACAAATCATAGGTAAATAAACCTGCTTGTTTTGCCGAAAACAAAGCTTTAGCAGTTGGTCGGTATGTACTTCCCCAAAGGCATGAAGGTAAAGTCCAATTTTTGATGAGGATTTAAATCGAGAGAATTGTCTGAGACGAACCAAAACTTGCTGTTCGGTCTTCTTTTGTTCGTAATAGGATAGTTGTCTTCTTTTTGAGCGGAGCTGTTTTCTTAATAAGTTTAATGTCTGGCTCATAAGTTCAAAAACTGTTTCGAGGTAAAAGCAATCTTACCTGATTTATTGCCTGAATTCTAAAATCAAAAATACTGTTATTTATAAGTAAAATTTCAAACTTGTAGCATTATTTGTATTTTTTCTAATAAATTAAATTTTAACAATTTATTCCAATCATCAATGTGAATTTTAGGTATTGAATAATTTTTTATTATTTACTATGGAGTAAATACTCTATTTTTCATGTTCTTTATAAAATAAAACAAAAGCAGAACAAAATAAAACATTTTTATGTTTTTGTGATTTAAATCATATATTTGTTTTATTGTTTTGTATGTAAATATGAGAAATATGTCTCATTTTTTTAATAACAATATTTATCTAATCTTTACCAATTTACTCGATTTTATTAGCATCCGCAGCTCTTTTTTGGCACCGAAACTAAAAATGCTCATTGGCATTTTTAGACCATCAATAACTGTAGTAATTATCTGAGAATTTTTATGAATAAAGTATATAAAGTGGTTTGGAATGCATCGATTGGCGCATGGGTTGCAACATCTGAACTTGCAAAAAGCAAAACAAAAACTAAATCAAAAGTTCTCAATTTATCTGCTGCAGTTTTAGTAGGTGCCATTAGTTTTTCTCCTGCTGCGTTTGCGGGGACAGTAGTAGGAAATGGAACTAACACTCCAAATAAATGTAATAACTCTGGTTCTGTGATTGTTGGTGGAAGTAATACTTCGTCCTGTGCAAATAGTGATTTTGCTATTGCAGTGGGTAATGACGTGCAGTCAACTGGTAGAGGTTCAATTGCGATAGGTAGTGGTTCAAGAGCTGAGTCAAGACAACCGAATCTTGATGGCAAAGGAGCGATTGCAATTGGTAATGACGCAATTGCTTATGGGGATAATTCCGTTGCTATTGGTGGCCAAGCGAGCACAACTGAAGACTTCACCGTGTCTTTCGGACATAAAAAAGGCGATCCTAAATACTATCAAGGTAAAGAGCAAGGTACTTGGGAAGACGATAGATTTTTAAGAGTTACAAATATCGCCGAAGGTGTCAAAGATAATGATGCGGTGAATGTATCTCAACTTAAAAGTGCTGTAGCAGAAGCAAAAACGCATTACGTTAGTATTAATGATAATGGAACAAAAGGTAGCAATTATGAGAATGATGGCGCTAAAGGTCGTAATTCAATTGCTGTAGGTGTGAGTGCTAGTGCGACAGGTTACGATGCCGTTGTAGTTGGTTCACAAGCAAAAGGCGCAGGGGTCGGTGCTGTTTCTGTAGGTAATGCAAGTGAAACTGTAGGCAGTGGCGATGTTGCGATTGGTCGTAATGCATCAACAAAAGGTGCAGCAGGCACAGCAACTAGCTATAGCAATCAATCAATAGCCATCGGTGACCAAACCAAAGCCATCGGTGATCAATCTGTTGCCATTGGTGCAGATGTCATTGCACGTGGTAATTCATCTGTTGCGATTGGTGGTGATGATGTCGATAAAATTGCTCGTGATACTGAATTAAGCCAAAAATACACCGAAATCACAGGCGGAAAATTACAAGCTGGTAAATACCCAACAACTGAAACGAATCATGGTTCTACTGCAGTAGGTGTCCAAGCTGTAGGAACTGGTGCATTTGCTTCAGCATTTGGTATGACTTCAAAGGCCACAGGTGATGCTTCTTCTGCTTTTGGTGTCATGTCGAATGCTAAGGGTAAAGGTGCTTCTGCATTTGGTGCTGTTGCTCAAGCGACAGGTGATGGTGCATCAGCGATGGGGATTAACTCACTTGCTTCTGGTACCAATTCAACCGCAATTGGTTCGGGTAATAAACCAGGTGAAGGTGCGACGGCAACAGGTAATGGTGCTGCTGCAATTGGTAGTAATGCCAAAGCCACAGGTGATAATGCTGCTGCCGTTGGTAAAGGTGCTGAAGCAAGCAATGAAAATGCTGCTGCGATTGGCGGTGGTGCTAAAGCATCAGGTAAAAACTCTGCTGCGATTGGTGGTGGTGCTGTAGCTGACCAAGAAAATGCTGTAGCAGTTGGTCAAGGTGCGCAATCAATGGTTGTTGGTGGGGTAGCCTTAGGTGCTCGCAGCCGTGTTGAGGCTGAAAATAGTGTGGCATTGGGTCAGGATGCTATTGCAACTGCAACGACTGGTGACTCATTCCTTACGAATCGCGACGCTTCAATGTCAAATGGTGTTGTGTCGGTAGGTTCTTCTGGAAAAGAGCGCCGTATCACCAATGTTGAAGATGGCGCTGCTGATTCAGATGCAGTGACGGTTCGTCAGCTTAAAAATGTTGATTCTCGTGTTAATGATAATGCTCAAAATATCAGTAATAATGCCCAAAATATTACGAATTTGAATCAAAAATTGGATGATACCAAAACTGATTTAGGTAACCAGATTGCAGATACCAATAACAATTTGAATGATGCTAAAACCGATTTGGGCAATCAAATTAATAATACAAAAACAGAACTGAACACCAAGATTGACAACACCAAGACCGAGTTGGAAAACAAAGGTTTGAACTTTGCAGGTAATGCAGGTGCGGATGTCCATCGTAAGTTGGGTGAGAAGTTAAATATTGTTGGTGGTGCTGATGCTTCAACAGCAGAAGACAAAACCAGCGGTGAGAACGTGATTACGCGTACTACGGCAGATGGCATCAAAGTTGAATTATTGAAAGATGCGAAGTTCGACAGCATTACGACTGGTGACACGGTATTAAGCGACAAAGGTGTGACCATTAAAGATGGTCCAAGCATCACCAAAGATGGCATCAATGCAGGCGATAAAGTCATTAGCAATGTTGCTGATGGCAAAGATGGTAAGGATGCGGTGAATGTTGACCAGTTAACCAAAGTTAAAGATGGTTTAGATGGCAAGATTACTGATACTAATACCAAGTTAGATGATGCGAAGAAAGACTTGGGTAACCAAATCACGGATACCAACAACAAGTTAGACGATGCGAAGAAAGACTTAGGTAATCAGATCACAGATACCAAGACTGAGCTCAACAACACGATCAATAACACCAAAACTGAACTGAATACCAAGATTGACAACACCAAGACTGAGTTGGAAAACAAAGGCTTGAACTTTGCAGGTAATGCAGGTGCGGATGTACATCGTAAGTTGGGTGAGAAGTTAAATATTGTTGGTGGTGCTGATGCTTCAACAGCAGAAGACAAAACCAGCGGTGAAAACGTGATTACGCGTACTACGGCAGATGGCATCAAAGTTGAATTATTGAAAGATGCGAAGTTCGACAGCATTACGACTGGTGACACGGTATTAAGCGACAAAGGTGTGACCATTAAAGATGGTCCAAGCATCACCAAAGATGGCATCAATGCAGGCGATAAAGTCATTAGCAATGTTGCTGATGGCAAAGATGGTAAGGATGCGGTGAATGTTGACCAGTTAACCAAAGTTAAAGATGGTTTAGATGGCAAGATTACTGATACTAATACCAAGTTAGATGATGCGAAGAAAGATTTGGGTAACCAAATCACGGATACCAACAACAAGTTAGACGATGCGAAGAAAGACTTGGGCAACCAAATCACGGATACCAACAACAAGTTAGATGATGCGAAGAAAGACTTAGGTAATCAGATTACAGATACCAAGACTGAGCTCAACAACACGATCAATAACACCAAAACAGAACTGAACACCAAGATTGACAACACCAAGACTGAGTTGGAAAACAAAGGTTTGAACTTTGCAGGTAATGCAGGTGCGGATGTACATCGTAAGTTGGGTGAGAAGTTAAATATTGTTGGTGGTGCTGATGCTTCAACAGCAGAAGACAAAACCAGCGGTGAAAATGTTATTACGCGTACAACGAAAGATGGTATCCAGATTGAATTGTTGAAAGATGCGAAGTTCGACAGCATTACGACTGGTGACACGGTATTAAGCGACAAAGGTGTGACCATTAAAGATGGTCCAAGCATTACTAAAGATGGCATCAATGCGGGTGGTAAGAAAATTACCGATGTTGCAGATGGTGTGAATGGTAAAGATGCGGTGAATGTTGACCAGTTAACCAAAGTTAAAGATGGTTTAGATGGCAAGATTACTGATACTAATACCAAGTTAGATGATGCGAAGAAAGACTTAGGTAATCAGATCACAGATACCAAGACTGAGCTCAACAACACGATCAATAACACCAAAACTGAACTGAATACCAAGATTGACAACACCAAGACTGAGTTGGAAAACAAAGGCTTGAACTTTGCAGGTAATGCAGGTGCGGATGTCCATCGTAAGTTGGGTGAGAAGTTAAATATTGTTGGTGGTGCTGATGCTTCAACAGCAGAAGACAAAACCAGTGGTGAAAACGTCATTACCCGTACCACGGCAGATGGCATCAAAGTGGAATTATTGAAAGATGCGAAGTTCGACAGTATTACGACCGGTGATACAGTATTAAACGACAAGGGTGTGACCATTAAAGATGGTCCAAGCATCACTAAAGATGGCATCAATGCGGGTAATAAAGTCATTAGCAATGTTGCAGATGGTTCAATCGCGAATGGTTCTAAAGATGCGGTGAATGGTGGTCAGGTTAAGAATATTTCTGACAGCATCAAGAACAGCATTGGTGGAAACACAACAGTCAATCCAGATGGCAGCATTACCACTAATAACATTGGTGGAACTGGTAAAGACAACGTCAATGATGCAATCAAGTCGGTAGATGACAAAGTCACCAATGGTGTAAATGACCTCACCAACAAAGGCTTGAACTTTGCAGGTAATGCAGGTGCGGATGTACATCGTAAGTTGGGTGAGAAGTTAAATATTGTTGGTGGTGCTGATGCTTCAACAGCAGAAGACAAAACCAGCGGTGAAAACGTGATTACGCGTACTACGGCAGATGGCATCAAAGTTGAATTATTGAAAGATGCGAAGTTCGACAGCATTACGACTGGTGACACGGTATTAAGCGACAAAGGTGTGACCATTAAAGATGGTCCAAGCATCACCAAAGATGGCATCAATGCAGGCGATAAAGTCATTAGCAATGTTGCTGATGGCAAAGATGGTAAGGATGCGGTGAATGTTGACCAGTTAACCAAAGTTAAAGATGGTTTAGATGGCAAGATTACTGATACTAATACCAAGTTAGATGATGCGAAGAAAGACTTGGGTAACCAAATCACGGATACCAACAACAAGTTAGACGATGCGAAGAAAGACTTAGGTAATCAGATCACAGATACCAAGACTGAGCTCAACAACACGATCAATAACACCAAAACTGAACTGAATACCAAGATTGACAACACCAAGACTGAGTTGGAAAACAAAGGCTTGAACTTTGCAGGTAATGCAGGTGCGGATGTACATCGTAAGTTGGGTGAGAAGTTAAATATTGTTGGTGGTGCTGATGCTTCAACAGCAGAAGACAAAACTAGCGGTGAAAATGTCATTACCCGTACTACGGCAGATGGTATCAAAGTTGAATTACTGAAAGATGCGAAGTTCGACAGCATTACGACTGGTGATACGGTATTAAACGACAAGGGTGTGGCCATTAAAGATGGTCCAAGCATCACTAAAGATGGCATCAATGCGGGTAATAAAGTCATTAGCAATGTTGCAGATGGTTCAATCGCGAATGGTTCTAAAGATGCGGTGAATGGTGGTCAGATCAAGAATATTTCTGACAGCATCAAGAACAGCATTGGTGGAAACACAACGGTCAATCCAGATGGCAGCATTACAACTAATAACATTGGTGGAACTGGTAAAGACAACATCAATGATGCAATCAAGTCGGTAGATGACAAAGTCACCAATGGTGTAAATGACCTTACCAATAAAGGTCTAAACTTTGCAGGTAATGCAGGTGCGGATGTCCATCGTAAGTTGGGTGAGAAGTTAAACATTGTTGGTGGTGCTGATGCTTCAACAGCAGAAGACAAAACCAGCGGTGAAAATGTTATTACCCGTACAACGAAAGATGGTATCCAGATTGAATTGTTGAAAGATGCGAAGTTCGACAGCATTACGACAGGCGACACGGTATTAAACGACAAAGGTGTGACCATTAAAGATGGTCCAAGTATCACTAAAGAAGGCATCAATGCGGGTAATAAAGTCATTAGCAATGTTGCAGATGGTTCAATCGCGACTGGTTCTAAAGATGCAGTGAATGGTGGTCAGGTTAAGAATATTTCTGACAGCATCAAGAACAGCATTGGTGGAAACACAACAGTCAATCCAGATGGCAGCATTACCACTAATAACATTGGTGGAACTGGTAAAGACAACGTCAATGATGCAATCAAGTCGGTAGATGACAAAGTCACCAATGGTGTAAATGACCTCACCAACAAAGGCTTGAACTTTGCAGGTAATGCAGGTGCGGATGTACATCGTAAGTTGGGTGAGAAGTTAAACATTGTTGGTGGTGCTGATGCTTCAACAGCAGAAGACAAAACCAGCGGTGAAAACGTGATTACGCGTACAACGAAAGATGGTATCCAGATTGAATTGTTGAAAGATGCGAAGTTCGACAGCATTACAACTGGCAATACAGTCATTAATAACAACGGTTTGACGATTAAAGGTGGCCCAAGCATCACAATTAATGGCATCGATGCAGGTGGTAAGAAAATTACCAATGTTGCTGATGGTGTTGATGCTAAAGATGCAGTAAATAAAGGTCAGCTTGATAAGCAAATCAATGATGTTAAAGACCAAATTGGTAAAGAGATCGGTGATTTGTCTGATAATGCTGTGAAGTATGACAAAGATAAAGATGGCAATGTCGATAAAAATTCTGTGACTTTAGGCGGTGGTGATAAAGGCACGAATTTGAAGAATGTTGCTGATGGTAAGGTTGAAGAAGGTTCTAAAGACGCTGTAAATGGTGGTCAGTTATGGGATGTTCAGAAGCAAGTTGATAAAAACTCAAATGATATTCAGAACATCAATAACAACATCAATAACATCAACAATGGTAAATCTGGTTTAGTTCAGCAACAGACACCGAATGGTGAAATTACTGTTGGTAAAGATACTGGTGGTACAAGTATCAATATGGCTGGAAAAGACGGTGATCGTGTTGTACAGGGTGTTAAGGATGGTGAAATCAAAGCAGGTTCTAACCAAGCCGTGAATGGTGGCCAGATCCATAACATCTCGAACAGTATCAAGAACAGCATTGGTGGTGAAACAGTTGTTAATCAAGATGGTAGTATCACGACCAATAATATCGGTGGTACGGGTAAAAACAACATCAATGATGCGATTGGAACCCTAAATCAATCGAATCAAGAACTGGGTAACAAAATCAACAATCTTGGTGATCAGTTACAACAAGTCTTCTATGACACTAACAAGCGTATCGATAACTTGGAAGACAAAATGTCCGCTGGTATTGCTGCGACTGCTGCGCTTGAGCAAGCGCCTTATGTTCCTGGTAAGTTAACCATGGCAGTAGGTGCTGCGTATTACAATGATCAAAATGCGGTGGGTGTGACATTCCGTCGTACTGCGGATAATGGTCGTTGGTCATTAACGACTGGTGCTGCTTTAGGTAGCCAAGGTAGTCCGTTAGTACGTATTGGTGTAAGTACAATTATCGACTAATTGCCTTTAATAAGGAGAGTCAAAAGCTCTCCTTATCTTCAACAGATATTGTGAGTAAAGAAATGAACAAAAATATTCAAATTTTGATGATGGCAACGTTAGTTGGTTTGACTGCAACTACTACGTTTGCACAAGAAGCTGATGCCGCTCAACAAGAGGAAATCAAATTTCCAGCGGTCGATAAAAGTTATTTAAAGCAAGTTCAACGTTATGAATACGATAATGTAGCGCGCTTAGATACAGGTTTAACCAAAGATCAGATTCGCCATATCTTAGGTCATCCTCAATTTAGCGAAGGCGTATTTTTTGTAAAAACTTGGAACTATGTTTTAGATATTCGTCAGCCGAATAGCCAAGACTATTTACGTTGTCAGCTACGTGTCGATTTTGATAAGAAATATCTTTCAGAAAGACTGTCTTGGAAAGGTGAGGCGTGTGAAGGCTTAATGGCTTGGGGTGCGAATAACCAAGTTCCAACTAATGCCAATGTGAATGGTGAACGTTCAGGAAGTGTATTTTTTGCATTTGATCGTTCTAATGCAGGTGCGATCGAACAAGGCTCAAGTTCTGTAGTTTCAATTGCACAACGTATTAAACAAAGTAATTCGACAGGCCCGATCGTTGTCGCAGGCTTTACTGATCCATTAGGTAAATTTGCTTATAACCAACAACTTTCATCACAACGTGCCAATACAGTGGCGAAGTTATTGGTTAATCAGGGAATTGATGCAAATCGTATTCAAATTCAAGCCAATAGTCAGACTGATTTATATCAACAATGCGCAGGTAATAAAGCAAATACACAACTCGTTGGCTGTTTAGCACCAAATAGACGTGTCAATGTTACTTGGTAAGATATCTGAGAATAAGAGAGCCAGTATTTATACTGGCTTTTTTATTTTTGACATTTAGATACAAATATTAATGCGAAATTTGAACATAAATTTAGGAGAAGAGTGTCAATTTGCGTCATGTATCGACTTTTTTTGTATACAGATTTGCATAATCTTAAAATTATGCGATCTATTTTTTACTTTAAATTAAAAATTAGCTATTGATTTATAATATTTAATTATAGAAATAAAAAATAAAATTTTAATTAAAATTGGTGAATTGATAGATGTACAACATATACTAATGTGATTTACATCTCATTTTAAAAAAGTTATTTTAATAGCAATAAATTACATTTCTTTACTTAATAGACAGACTTGTACACATAAGTGAACACGTTGTAACTTTTATCTGCGTTTGGAAAAATATTATGAATAAGGTTTATAAGGTTATATGGAACGCCTCATTGGGTGCTTGGGTAGCGGTTTCGGAACTAGCTAAAGGGAAAACAAAAAATAGTGGTGCAACTGTCATAGGAAGTGTAGAGATAGAACAAGTCTCTAATACGCTAGAGCACAGTCAGTTTTTTAATCTTAAAGCATTAAGTTTTGCTATTTTAACAGTCGTTACACCATCGTATGCGTTTGCTGGTGGTTATAGTGCTGGTGGCGGGAACATCAATGCTGCATGTAATAGTCAAAGTACAAGTACAGGGCAAACAGGTGCTATTGCAATAGGTGGTGGTAGCCAAGCACCTTGTGCGAGTCAACCTTATGCAACAGCGATTGGTAATAATGCACAAGCTTTAAGCCAAGGTTCTATTGCTATCGGTAGTGGAGCATATGCGAATTCAAGTAGTAACGTTGATGGCACTGGAGCAGTTGCAATTGGAAATGATGCTGTTGCGATTGGGAAAAACTCTTTTGCATTAGGTGCAGAGGCAAGCGTTACAACAGATAATACGGTTTCGTTTGGTCATGCGATTGGGGATGATAAATATAATAATGGTACAAAAACAGGTACTTGGACAACTGACCGTTTCATGCGAGTAGCGAATATTGCGAATGGTTTTAAAAATAATGATGCCGTCAATGTTTCACAAATAAAACCTTTGGTAGATGCTTTAGGAACAACAATAAATGCGACTACAGGTGTTGTTGCAGTACCAAGCTATACAATTAATAAAACTGATGGAAATAGTTATGCAGCAGTAAATACTGTCCCTGCAGCTTTAGCTAACTTAAATACAGAAGTATTGAAATCATTAGGCTTTGCTGGTGATTCGGGTACAAAAGCAACTCGTAAATTAGGGCAAGATCTTAATATTAAAGGTGGGGCAACCTCGCTCTCAACCAATAATAACATTGGTGTTGTTTCAAACGGTTCCGATTCTTTAACACTTCGTTTAGCTAAAAATATAGACTTAGGTTCTGATGGGAGTGTAACGACTGGAAATACAACAATTAATAATACTGGAGTAACAACACCTCAAGTTATTATTGGCAGTGGTGCAAATACAACAACTTTAACCAGTACTGGACCAAGTTTAAGTGTTGGTGGCGATAAAATTACAAACGTTGGTACTGGAGATATCAGTTCAGCGTCTTCAACGGATGCTGTGACTGGTGGTCAGTTATTCACTACGAATCAGAATGTAAGTAATTTGACCACGACAGTAACGAACCAAGGTAATGATATCACGACCTTAAAAGGTGGTTTCAATTTACAAACCAATGGTAAAAACAGTGGTGCGATCAAAGCAGGTGATACGGTTGATATTGGTGTAGCAACACCAGCAGATACGAATCTTACAGCAACGAAGACTGGTAATAATGTTGCGTTTGCTTTGAGCAAAGACCTGAACTTAACAAGTGTTACGACAGGTAATACAGTTATTAACAATGCTGGCGTTACAGCAGATAAAGTAACAGTAGGTACAGTTGTTGTAGATAAAACGACAGGTATCAATGCTGGTAGTAAAAAGATTACCAATGTAACAGCAGGTGCGGTGAATTCCACCTCAACTGATGCGGTTAATGGAAGTCAATTATTCAACACAGCAAATGATGTGAAGAATGCAATTGGTGGTGCAACAACGATTAATGCAAGCACAGGTGCGATCACAACTAGCAACATTGGTGGTACCGGTTCAAATACGATTGATGGTGCGATCACGAGTGTAAAAAGCACAGCAGACGCAGCTAAAACGACAGCAGACAAAGGCATCAACTTTGGTGGCACGACAGGCAAGAACAACTATGCCTTGGGTAGTGATATCAATGTAAAAGGTGACAGCAACATTACCAGTACAACGGTCGCTGGTGGTGTGCAACTTGGCCTAGCGAACAATATTACCGTTGGTAGTGGTGCTGGAACGAACCCTGTTACGATTAACGGTACAGCAGGTACAGTTAGCGGCTTAACGAATAAGACGTGGAGCGGTACAGCTACATCAGGTCAAGCAGCAACAGAAGACCAATTAAAAACGGTAAGCGATGTTGCAAACAATGCGAATAAAGGCTGGAAAATCAATACTGGTGCTACGACAGGTGGAACCGTATCTGGCAACGCCTCAACGCAGGTTTCGCCAGACCAAGAAGTGAAGTTTATTGCAGGTAAGAATGTAGCAATTACACAAAGTGGCAAAGATATCACAGTAGCAACCAGCGATAACCCTAACTTTACTTCTGTTACAGCGGGGAATAGTAAATTAGATAACAGTGGTTTAGTTATTAAAGATGCAACTGGTGGTCTTAATGTAAGTAAAGATGGTGTTAAGTTTGTTGATGCTGATGGTGTAACACAAACAACAAACACACCAAGTCTAAATAAGACAGGCATCAATGCAGGTAACAACAAGATCACCAATGTTGCGAATGGAGCGGTAACATCTGGTTCTAAAGATGCAGTGAACGGTGGTCAATTACAAGGTGTAGCAGACAGCGTTAAGACCGCAATTGGCGGCAACACGACCATTGATGCAACGACGGGTGCAATCAGCACAAGTAACATTGGTGGCACCGGTTCAAATACGATTGATGGTGCGATCACGAGTGTAAAAAGCACAGCAGACGCAGCTAAAACGACAGCAGATAAAGGCATCAACTTTGGTGGTACGACAGGCAAGAACAACTATGCTTTGGGTAGTGACATCAATGTAAAAGGTGACAGTAACATTACCAGTACAACGGTCGCTGGTGGTGTGCAACTTGGCCTAGCGAACAATATTACCGTTGGTAGTGGTGCTGGAACGAACCCTGTTACGATTAACGGTACAGCAGGTACAGTTAGCGGCTTAACGAATAAGACGTGGAGCGGTACAGCTACATCAGGTCAAGCAGCAACAGAGGATCAATTAAAAACGGTAAGCGATGTTGCGAACAATGCGAATAAAGGCTGGAAAATCAATACTGGTGCTACGACAGGTGGAACCGTATCAGGTAATGCTTCAACACAGGTTTCGCCAGACCAAGAAGTGAAGTTTATTGCAGGTAAGAATGTAGCAATTACACAAAGTGGCAAAGATATTACGGTAGCAACCAGCGATAACCCTGACTTTACTTCTGTTACAGCGGGGAATAGTAAATTAGATAACAGTGGTTTAGTTATTAAAGATGCAACTGGTGGTCTTAATGTAAGTAAAGATGGCGTTAAGTTTGTTGATGCTGATGGTGTAACACAAACAACAAACACACCAAGTCTAAATAAGACAGGCATCAATGCAGGTAACAACAAGATCACTAATGTTGCGAATGGAGCGGTAACATCTGGTTCTAAAGATGCAGTGAACGGTGGTCAGTTACAAGGTGTCGCAGACAGCGTTAAGACAGCAATTGGTGGTTCAACCACGATTGATGCGACAACTGGTGCAATCACGACCAATAACATTGGTGGCACAGGCTCGAACACAATTGATGGAGCAATCACAAGCGTTAAAGATGCAGCCACCAAAGCGAAAACGACGGTTACAGCTGGAGATAACGTTGTTGTGACCCCAACGACGAATGCAGATGGTTCAAGCAACTATCAAGTATCGACAGCGAAAGATGTGAACTTCGACAAGGTAACTGTAGGTACCGTTGTTGTAGATAAAACGACAGGTATCAATGCAGGTAATAAAAAGATCACCAATGTGACTGCTGGAGATATCAGCTCAGCAGCATCGACAGATGCGGTGAATGGTGGGCAATTATTTACGACCAACCAAAATGTGACGACTGCTCAAAATGCGGCAGATGCAGCACAAGCGACAGCGGACAAAGGCATTAAGTTTGGAAATGGTACAAGCAGTAACCAATTTG